>JASMKM010000076.1 GCA_030749235.1 Planctomycetota bacterium
TTATCTAAATCAGAGGCAAAGACATTTTGGGCATAACCGGCGTTGCCATCAATCGTGAATTCCTGGCCAGCAAACGACCCATTGCCAAGATTCTCATACCAAAAGACCCTATTGATGTTGCCATGAGTCCCTCCAGTCGAAATAACATCAGTCAGGCCGTCATTATTGACGTCTGCTGTTACGACGGAATGGCTAGTTGATTCTGGATGCGTGGTGATGCTCCTTTCAAGGTTGAAATCTCCATCCCCTGTTGTGTCCTCGTACCATGAGACGCCCCCATCGTAATGAGAGCTCACGAGAACATCTATATCTCCATCATGGTCGAGATCTGCGGCGTAGTTTCCATGAGGATCATTGCCGGAATAAGGAGTGATTTCGATCGTGATAAAGGTGCCGCCTCCAACGTTCTCATGCCAAAATAGTTTGTCGTAAGCATTGCTTCCTGAGGAGATGATATCCAAGTCCCCATCGCCGCTTATATCCGCAGCATGTATGCGTTGCGCATCTCCGACGGTGCCTAGTAATAATTTACTAGAGAACGCTCCTTGTCCATCGAGGCTCTCAAACCAAACCACTTGATTATCGGTAGGTGACGCTGCAACGACGTCCAAGTAGCCGTCCCCAGAAATATCGGCAACCAGGAGGTCATAAGGGTCATTGACGTCGGTTGAGATTGTCTGTTCAGAGCCAAACTGCTGCGCAACCAAGGGCGCGGAAGAAAGGAGGAAGATGAGGGGAATGAGAATGCGCATGACGAGTTTGCTTCGAGGGGGATGAGAACGTGGATGGAGGCGCTAGCGGAAGGAAAGCTACTGCCTTGCAACTTTGCCGCTAACTGGGTTTGATAATAAAGGACATGCCAGGAGATTGGATTTCAAACTAGCCCATCTTCCCTGTGGTTTTTCAAAGTTTTTTGTCACAAACGCGCGAAGTCCCGATTCACCTCAAAGGCGCAAAATACTTCGCACTGCTCTGGTGGCAGCAGGATTGGGCTGAATGGGATTTCCACTGCCTGCCAGGACACTCCATGACTGATGCTCGGCTGCACCGCCACCTAGGTGGGGCGCTCCTAAGCTGGGGCCACCCATGCCCGATGCCACGCCCCCCGAGGATTCCCCCCGTCGCCATGCGCTCGACCGGCCGCCGGCCGGCGGGCTGTCGGCGGAGAAGCGTGCCGAGTACTGGCGACGCAACCTTCGCCTGGTGCTCAGCCTGCTGGTAGTTTGGGCAGGCGTGTCGTTCGGTTGCGGCATCCTGCTGCATGATTGGTTAGATCAGTGGCACATGCCGGGCAGCGGCTTCCCGCTCGGGTTCTGGTTTGCGCAGCAGGGCGCCATGCTGGTGTTCATCGCGATCGTGTTCTTCTACGCGTGGCGCATGAACAAGCTCGACCGCGAGTTCGGGGCGGAGGAGGACTAGGCATGGACATTCAAACCTGGACCTTCATCCTCGTCGGCCTGTCCTTCGCGCTGTACATCGGCGTGGCGATCTGGAGCCGCGCTGGTAGCACCAAGGACTTCTACGTGGCTGGCGGCGGGGTGTCGCCCTTCGCCAATGGCCTCGCCACCGCGGCGGACTGGATGAGCGCGGCGTCGTTCATCTCGATGGCCGGAGCGATCTCTTTCCTTGGCTACGACGGCTCGGTTTACCTGATGGGCTGGACCGGCGGCTACGTGCTGCTGGCGCTCTTGCTGGCCCCCTACCTGCGCAAGTTCGGCAAGTTCACGATCCCGGACTTCGTCGGCGACCGCTACGAGAGCTCGACCGCGCGCGTGGTGGCGGTGGTATGCGCAATCTTCGTGTCGTTCACCTACGTCAGCGGGCAGATGCAGGGCGTGGGCATCGTGCTGTCGCGCTTCCTCGAGGTGGATGCGACCACCGGCGTGCTCATCGGCATGGGCATCGTGTTCTTCTATGCGGTGCTCGGCGGCATGAAGGGGATTACCTACACGCAGGTCGCGCAGTACTGCGTGCTGATCTTTGCCTATCTGGTGCCGGCGATCTTCCTCGCCATCCAGATGGTGGGCACGCCGATTCCGCAACTCGGACTCGGCGCCTCCTTGGCCGACGGCACCCCCCTGCTCGACAAGCTCAACGGCCTGCATGCCGAGCTCGGCTTTGCTTCCTACACCGGCGGCTCGCGCGCGACGGTCGACGTGCTCTTCATCACCGCGGCGCTGATGGTCGGCACCGCCGGCCTGCCGCATGTCATCGTCCGCTTCTACACCGTGCCCAAGGTGCGCGACGCACGACGCTCGGTGGGCTGGGCGCTGCTCTTCATCGCGCTCCTCTACACCGCGGCGCCGGCGGTGGCCGCCTTCGCGCGCACCAACCTGCTGCAGACCGTCAGCGACCAGCCCTACGAGTCGATGCCGGAGTGGTTCACGAAGTGGGAGACCACCGGGCTGGTGGTCTTCGACGACCTCAACGGCGACGGGCGCATCCAGTACACCGGGCCGGACGCCGCGGTCGCGAACGAGCTCGAAGTGCACAAAGACATCATGGTGCTCGCGAACCCCGAGATCGCCGGACTGCCAAGCTGGGTGGTCGGGCTGGTCGCGGCGGGCGGCCTAGCGGCGGCGCTGTCGACGGCGGCGGGCCTGCTCTTGGTGGTGTCGACGGCGGTGAGCCACGACCTCCTGAAGCGCACCTTCCGCCCCTCGATCTCGGAGAAGGGCGAACTACTCGCGGCGCGGATCAGCGCCGGGGTGGCTGTGTGCATTGCCGGCTACTTCGGGATTAACCCGCCGGGTTTCGTCGCCGAGGTGGTGGCCTTCGCCTTCGGGCTGGCGGCCTCGAGCTTCTTCCCGGTGCTGTTGATGGGCATCTTCTCCAAGCGCATGAACCGCGCCGGCGCGATCAGCGGCATGCTGGTCGGCATCAGCTTCACCGCCGGTTACATCCTGTGGTTCAAGTTCCTGCACCCGGAACTCTCCACGCCAGAGAACTGGTGGTTCGGCATCTCGCCGGAAGGCATCGGCACCATGGGCATGCTTCTGAACTTCCTGGTCGCCGGCGTGGTACACCAGCTCGCCCCGCC
This sequence comes from Planctomycetota bacterium, assembly GCA_030749235.1. Lineage (GTDB taxonomy): Bacteria > Planctomycetota > UBA1135 > UBA1135 > UBA1135. Next base: position 3,041 of record JASMKM010000076.1, read on the forward strand.
CCCGTCGCCGGCGATTCAACAACTTGTCGAGGATATTCGGGTGCCGAAGGGCTCCGGCCCGGCGCACGAAATCGAGGCGTAGAGTACATCCGTTACCGCGAAAGTCCCGTGGTATAGTTTCACTCCGTGCTTGCTGTCCTCCCCCTCCTTCTCGCCCCTGCTCTTCAGCAAGACCTCTTTGTCCAGCCAGCTGGCCCATCGCCCAAGCCTGGCAAGGTCACCCAAGTCACCCAATATGTCGATCGGTTCGCGACTGGCTGGGAACTGGACCCACAGGGGCGAAAACAGGCGGTGCGGTATTCCGACGGAATGACGCTCAATCTGGGCGCATTCACGCCGGGAGGTGAATCTACGGGGATGGGGATTAACGCCGGGGGACAGGTCGTGGGGTGGGCCGAAGACCTCATCCAAGGCGCTCCCGTCCGTCGCCCCTTTGTCTTTGACGACGCGAACGGGCTCCGCGTGATTCCCCTACCTCAGGCTACGGAAGGCTGGGCGGTCGGGACAGACACCTTCGGCTTTGGCGCCGCTGGCACCATGCGTCGCGCGGACGGTCTGCTGCAAGCATGGATGGTCGATTTTTTCCCGTCCTTGGCAACAGCAGTACCACTTGACACGCCAGCGGACTGGGAGAGCGTAGCCCTGGTGATGATTCAAGAAAATGGTCTGAGCGGTCGCCGGGTTGGCGGCTTCGTGCGCGACCCCTCCGGGCGGGAGTTCGCTGCGATTTGGGACGACGCCTTTCTCAGTATCTTGCCGACGCCTGGCACGGGGAATGCGCGCCTGACCGGGCTTGAGTCCAGCTCCTGGGGCATGGTCTGCGGTACGTTTCTTGACGCTGCCGGGGATGAGCAAGGCTTCATCCTCGACCCGTCAGACCCCGTAAACAGTCTTTTCGTGCTCCCAAGCCTTGGTGGTGCCTGGACGAGTCCGGCTGGCATCAGTTTCGGTGTCGTCTATGGAGCATCCGAGAACTCGCAGGGCCAATCACGGGCATTCCAATACACCATCGATCGCGGGTTGATGGAGGACCTCAATGACCGCGCGCCCATGTCAACCGGCGTCGCCTTGACCGGGGGGTGACCTCGATGCCCTTCGACTCGACTGGGGGGCTCTACTCATTCGACTTGAACGTGAACGGCACCGTCTATGGTGCCGTCGCGAGTTCAACCGTGATGACCGTTTGGCCAAGAACGGCAGGTGCGCCTTCTACGCTTTCCCTCTTTGAGGGGCCATCCAATCGACCAGTCGCCTTTGTATACGGCTTTACCGTGGGGCAAACGGCCGTGCCGGGAGTCCCTGGTTTGTTCCTCGACCTGCAACAGGCCACCGTCGTGGCAACGGGTCAAACGGATTCTCTTGGCCATCTGGCACAGACAATTCAGGTGCCACCACAGGCAGCCGATGCGACGATTTTGTTCCAGGCCGTTGTACCTGACCACTCCATTACCACAAGCGTGGTGACTGTTACGTTTGAGTAGAGCCGCTCCGCAAACATCCAATTCAAAGAAAGTGCCGAGGCGACTCGGTGAACCTTGGCGGCCTGGACTGCTCGTTCTTTTTGTTCTCCTGAGTTGCTCCTCCCCGATTCAGGAGACCATCCATTACGATCGCCCTGACGGCGACCCCAAGTCAGTCGCCGAAGGCGCCCATTGCTGGCGATGCAATACTCGCTGGGGAGACGAGGATCTGGCGTATCACGAATGGCACCAACGGGAGCTCGGCATGGTCATGTACGCAAGTGGCTGCAAGCGTTGCCGATATCACGGTGCCTACAAAGACATCCGTCAATCGGAACAGGCTGACTAGCTCACGGCCTGGGTTTGGGCGCAATTAGCTCCTCGAAAAGGCCTTGAAGCGAGAACCAGTTATAGGCCGCCGAGGCACTTTGCGACCGAAATCATTGGTTTTCGCAAAGATTTTCCGCAAAACCACCCATAACCTTAAACCTCAATAGAACGGTAGTAGAAGCAGCTGAAAAGTCTCTATTAGCCCTATAATTGATTTGAACCCAAGTCAACGGGTTTCCCTGGAGGTGTGTAAACAGAGATTTTTTCATTTTTGTGACAAATGGATGCACTTCGAGACGATGGCACAAATATGGAAAATCGCTTGTTCATTCTCGCGGTCGCAATTGCGGTCATCGGTGGACTTGCTGGTGAAATGAGCCCTGAGCTCTCCAGCATTGCCACTCTTCTTGTCACTGGTGCTGGCGCATGGATTGGCTGGCAGTGTGCAGCTGGTCCAAACGCAAAGGACTTTGCCTTTAGTGCAGCATTCCTGGTATTCCTGAATGCGCCTGATTGGGGCAATGCTTCCACGCAACTTGCAGGGATTCCTTATGGAATCGGCGCATACGCAGCTGGAATCTTTGGCGCGCTTGTCGGCTTAATCACTGTGATTGCCTCCGTTGGATTGCTACGCAACCTAATGAACCAAACCCAAGCCAGTACGAGCTCCTAAGCTCGTCACTTATCGAGCGTAAAGGTGTCGACTACGGTCGACACCTTTTTCTTTTTGCTCAAGGATTGCCAAGGACCCCAGAGTTCGCGAGCTCAATCGAGTAAAGAGATGTGCGCGCTGTTATGAATAAAGTCTTGTAGTTATCGCCACCAAAGCAGCAGTTGCTTGGCGGCTCCGGGACTTCAATGGTACCGATGATATCCCCGTTGGGTGAGAGCACCCGAATACCCGAACGTGCGGTGGTGTAGATGTTTCCAAGTGCATCGACGCACATCCCGTCACAGAATCCCTCCACGATCCAGTCAGGCTCAAGATTCACCGCCCCATCAGCCTTCACTTGGTAAGCAGAAATCGTCGCGGGCAACTCACGGAGCGACTCGTCCGGATGCCAGTACCCGCCCGTATCTGCGACGTAAAGGTGCCGCTCATCAACCGAGAATGCGATGCCATTCGGCATAGCGATATCTTTCAAGACTGCTGTAACTTCCCCCGTCTTCGGATTCCATCGGAAGACATAATGCCCTGATTGCTCCTTCCCCTGCGGATTATCTGTCAGGCCCCACGGCGGATCTGTGAACCAGACCGTGCCGTCTGACTTAACAGCCACATCATTTGGCGAGTTGAATCGTTTCCCGTCAAATCTGTCGCAGAGGATTGTGATTTCTCCGTTTTTTTCTGTGCGCACGATGTCCCTCGCACCGTGCCGGCAGGTGAGCAGTCGGCCCTCTAGATCAAGCAGGTTCCCATTCGGCTTCGGGCTCTTCCTAAAAATCTTAAGGCCGGAATCTTCGCTCCATTCCATGAGTGCCGCGCCAGGAATATCGCTGAAGACGAGCTTCCTGTGCTTGGGCAACCAAACCGGCCCCTCTGTGAACCCCATGCCGTCCGCGAGTTTTACAACAACCGCTTCGGGAGCGATTAGGCCCTGGATGCCGGAGAAACTGGGCTCCCCACTTGAACATCCAGGAAGCAAGAGCGGAGCAACGGGGACCAAACAGAAAAGCTTCGGGGCGATGCGCATGCCACGCATCTTATCGCGGACCAACTCTACTTGAATTGACAGGTTTCCCCAGGAAACCATTCGTTGGGCGCCGCTAAAGTAATTCAAATGGCCCACAAGCCCAGAGTCCTTTTCCTCTGCACAGGAAACTCCTGCCGCAGCCAAATGGCGGAAGGCTGGGCGCACCATTTGCGTGGCGATGACTTCCAGGCGTTCTCGGCTGGAATCGAAAAGCATGGGCTGAACCCGCGTGCGGTTTTGGCCATGAAAGAGGTCGGCGTCGACATTACCAGACAGCGCTCACAACTGCTGAGTGAACTCGATTTGGACTTCGACCTAGTGGTCACGGTCTGTGGTCACGCGCATGAAAGCTGCCCGAACTTCAACAGCAGGGCCAAGGTCGTACATGTTGGCTTTGACGACCCGCCCTTGCTGTCGAAGAATGCACGCGACGATGAAGAAGCAATGTCCCATTACCGGCGTGTGCGCGATGAGATTCGCGCTTTCGTGGCGGCACTGAAATTCGACTCCTAAAAGGAAAAGTCCATTGGGGCTTGTTTCACCTCGACTGGCATTGCCATGCCAGCAACCGGATAGCCGCCGCCCCAATAGATCTATCCTCGGAACCACTTCACCCCGTCGGGTGTGTCTTCCAAGGTAATGTTGGCCGCGCTCAGTTTATCGCGAATCGTGTCGGCGCGGGCGAAATCCTTGGCGGCGCGAGCTTCACCACGCTCCTGGATTAACTGGTCGACCTCCTGATCGGAAAGGCCACCGCTCTCGACAGCATCTAGGAAACCGAATACGCCATCAGCTTCGTCGAGTAAGGTCAATGCGGCTGGGTACTCGCTGGCGGATAGTTTGCCATGTACATAGGCATTGCGCAGCATGAACAAGGCAGCCAGAGATTCCGACGTGTTCAAGTCATCGGCCAAGGCATCGCGGAAGGCTTGCCTCGCCTTAGCGACGGCACTGTCTGCAGCAATCGCATCCAGAGCAACGCCTCCTTCCGCCCCACTCTCGCCGAGCAGACGGCTGCGGAAATCATTCAGGTTGCGTCGTGCCTCGGCTGCCCCCTTCAGAGCCTCCCAGGTGAAGTTCAGCGAGGTGCGATAGCTGCCACGCATCATTAAAAAGCGGTAATCCAGGGCGCTATAGCCACGCTCGCTTAAGTCATCCAATGTGTAGGCGTTGCCTAACGACTTGCCCATCTTGCCGCCATCTACCTGAAGAAACTTGGTGTGCATCCACAGGTTCACGAAAGGGCCATTGAGCACCGATTCGCTCTGAGCAATTTCGCATTCATGGTGTGGGAAGACGTTGTCTTCGCCACCAGTGTGGATGTCGAAATGGTCACCAAGAAACTTGCGCGACATAGCAGAGCATTCTATGTGCCAACCCGGGAAGCCATGCGGACCGAAGACGGTGTCCCATTTCATCAGATGATGTTCATCGGATTTCCACAAGGCGAAATCGGCTGGATGCTTCTTCTCATCGTTCACCTCCAGGCGCGCACCCGCCTCCAGATCCTCGATGCGGTTGCCCGACAGTCGGCCGTATGCAGGGAAGCTGTGTACGTCGAAGTAAACGTTGTCGCCGACACGATAAGCATGCTGCTTGTCGATCAAAGTCTCAACCATCGCAACCATCTCGGGGATGTGGTCGGTAGCACGCGGATAGGCGTCGGCACGCTTTACGTTTAAGGCCTCCATGTCTATGAAAAACTGTTCGGTAACAGTCTCGACGATTTGCCATGGGTCAAGCTTGTCCTTGCGCGCCTGGGCCTCGAGCTTGTCGTCGCCCTCTTCGGCATCATCGACCAGATGGCCCACATCTGTCAGATTCATAATCTGGGTGACCTTCAAGTCGGCGAGTTCCAGAACGCGGCGCAGCAGGTCGGCGAACAGGAAGGCGCGATAGTTGCCGATGTGTGGGCGCTGATAAACCGTCGGGCCACAGTGGTACATGCGCACCTCCCCATCCCGGATTGGGCGAAAGAGCTCCTTTCGGCGAGTCAGCGTGTTGTAGAGGTGCAGTTCCACGGCGGAAGATTTTAGCAGTGCCGTGCCCCCTACCCGAGCAGCGAACGACGCAACTCGGCCATGGCAGCTGGCTCACTACCCGCATGCTTCTTGAAGAAACGTGCGAAGCGTTCGACCCTTGAGCGACGCTCCGACATGCTCAATCCTTGTGGGCGCAACTCCGCGCCAGCTAGGTCGATCAACCAGCAGCGCTGCGCCTGTTTTTGCCACAACAGGTTGCCGGGATGCAGGTCCGTAGCCCAGAGACCGACCGAGAACAGCTGTTCCAATAAAGTACCTGCGGCTCGCATGGCCTCCTCTGACTCACGAGCGTCGAAGACCGTGACGGCATCGCGGATCTCGGTGGTGACCAGATGTTGGCGCCACCATGAAGCATGTCGTTTGGAGTAGGCCAACAGGACCTCAGGAGTGTGGACTCCCATAAAGCGCAAGGCGCCGGAGAGATTCACCTCCTGCTGTAGGCGAGAGGCATCGCGATAACGGTCGCCGCGGATTCCGCCGAACAGTCCGCCATGACGATTGATGCGCCAAGCACCATGCAACACGGAGTTGCCGGGGCTGGCGACGGGATTACCATCGGCTGCGCCTTGAACAGCGCTCGACTCAAAGGCGACGGCGCGTGCTGCACCACGTCCGGTACCGAGCTCGCGATCCTCCCTCAAGGCTAAGGCCTCGAGCTTGGACTCACCATCCTGTAACCACGACTCCCAATCGCCGCCTTGCGCCAAGGCGGGTGAGACTGACAACCAAGCTTGGTCGTCGGAATAGGTCTGGGGGGATGCCGCTGAATCGGGCATGGGCGCATGGTATCTTTGCGCCGCATGCCACGCCCCCAGCTAGCCGACCTGCCGCAAGGTGCCCGAGTGCTGGCGATTCGCCTTTCCGCCATGGGCGACATCGTCTTCGCCTTGCCCGCACTGGCGGCGCTGAAACAGGCACGCCCGGACCTGCGCGTGGATTGGCTGGTCGAGGATCGCTTCGCCGCCTTGCTGAAGTTCCACCCCTTGATCGAAGATGTATTGATCTTCCCGCGCAAGGGCTGGCGCAGTGGCCGAGGCATTGGCCCGATGTGGCAGCATTTGCGCAAGCTGCGTAAGAAACGCGATTACGCCTTGGTGTTGGATTTTCAGAGCAACCTGAAGAGCGCCTTGCAGCTGTTGTTCGTGCGCAGTAAGCAACGCGTCGGCCTAGCCGCTCCCTTGGCGCGCGAGGGTGCGCAGCGTTTCCATCACGTGCATGCCGAAGTCGCCGAACGCGCGCATCGCAGCGAGCGCGATGCGGCGTTACTGCACGCCGTCGGCTGGCAGGGCAATGTGCAACTGCATCTGCGCTGGCCGTTGCCGGAAGATGTGCAGCAAGCAATCCCTTCGGAAGCAGATGGCCTCACCCTGCTGCACACCGGCGTGACCGCCTATGGCAAGGACAAGGAGTGGCCAGCCGAACGATGGATGGAGCTTGCACGTAGCTTGGTGGCTAACGGCCATCGGCCACGCCTGCTGTGGACACCCGCCGAGAGGGAAGCGACGCAAGCCATCGCTAATGCTGCTGGAGAAGGCGTGGCGCTCGCACCTGCCACTCCATCCATCAACCACCTGATGGCCTTGACCGACCAATCTCGCTTGTTGATTGGCGCCGACAGCGGCCCTGTGCACTTGGCTGCATATCGCGGAACTTCGGTGGTTGCCTTGTTCGGCCCCACCGACCCAAAGGTTTACGCGCCCCCCGGCAAGCAGGTGCAAATTGTCTATCCTGGCGAAAACGACGAGGCTCCTCCACCCCGCGATCGCAACCGACAATCACCGTGGATGGCGAAAATTAGCGTGGAGGAGGTCCTTCGCGCCGTGCAGGTGGCATCAGCGAATCTCTAGACGGTACGGCAAACTGGCGTAGACTCCCGGCTTCTGCAGGATTGTGCCGACGCGTTGCATCTCCTCCCACAAGGGTTGCAGAGTTTTCGGCACCGCCAAACCACCCAACCGCGGCAACTGCGCGACCGGCTCCTGCTCGTGGCTCAACAGCTGCGCAGTGAACGCCTCGAAAGAATCGGCTTCGGCCTCGTGATAGTCCACGAAGTAATGCGCAGCGTTGCAGGCATCCGCCGCCAAGGTAATCGCGTCCTGTAAACCACCGAGCCGGTCGACGAGACCAAGCTCCAGCGCGGCTGTTCCCGACCATACGCGACCTTGCGCAATCTCGTGCACTGCCTCGCGATCCAACCCACGACCGCCGGCGACACGATCCAGGAACCCTTCGTAGATCACGTCGACATAAGTCTGCATCACCGCCAACTCCTCTGGCGTCTTCTGGTGGTAGAGTGACATCCAAGTGGCAAAGGGTCCAGTGGCGATGGTATCGACATGTACGCCCACCTCATCCATCAATTTCTTGATGTTGGGGAACATGCCGAACACACCGATGGAGCCGGTGATGGTGTTCGGCTGGGCGACAATCTTGTCGGCGTGACAAGAGATCCAATAGCCTCCGGATGCGGCCACGTCGCCCATCGAGACGATGACCGGTTTCTCGGCCTCGCGCAACAGCTGCATCTCACGCAGAATTACCTCGCTGGCAGTTGCGCTTCCTCCAGGACTGTTGACGCGCAGGACGACCGCATCGATTTCGGGATCCAGACGCACCTGGCGCAATTCCAGGCCGAGCGAATCGCCACCGATATTGACATCGTCGTAACCGTCGTAGATCTCGCCTTCGGCATAGATTACCGCGATGCGCGTGTGATGGGAATGACCTTCGGAATCGTCATAGGTCTCTTCCATATAACGGTTCAGGCCAACTTGCGCAAAGGTATCGGTGTTGTGCTCATCGGTGTCGACCAGCTTAATCAGGTGGTGGATCATTTGGTCGTAATAGCCGAGATGGTTGATGAGTCCCTGGTCGAATGCCTGTTGGGCCGAATAGATGCCACCTTCACCGATCATCTTCTGCAACTCATCAGCTTCGATGTTGCGCGCCTCGCCGACGTCGGTGGTCCAACTGCGTTGCACCGAAGTCAGCAGCTGATCGATCTGATCGAGGTTGGCTTCGCTGGCTTGCGGAAGGATAAAAGGCTCGACGGCGGACTTGTACTTGCCAACACGCGTGACCTGCATCTCGACACCGAGCTTCTCCATGGCGCCGGCGTAGAACATCATCTCGGCAGCGAATCCCTTCATATCGAAGACGCCAAGCGGCGGCATGAAGATGTCGTCGGCCACCGACGCCAAGTAGTAGCTGCGCATGTCGTAATCCGGCGCGTAGGCAATAATCTTCTTGTCGGTGGCGCGGAAACGCATCAGGGCCTGCTGCACCTCACGCGCAGCGGCACGGCCTCCTAAGCTGGCGCTGTTCAACAACAGGATGGCGTCGATACGTCCGTCCTCGGCGGCATGGTCGATGGCGTCGACCACGCGGCGCAAGGGCACGGATGGATACTCGCCACGACCGACCAAAGCGCCGAGATCACCGAAGCTGCCGCCTTCCGTGGCGAAAACGGTGTCGTCGATCACCAGCACGCAGGACTCCGGGATTGAAGGCGGGATTTCCTCCACGAAGTAGCCAGAGACAACGAACATCAACACAAACACGGCACAGAGTGTGCCAAGGATGGATGCGAAAGTAGAGCGTAGGAATTCTTTCATTGGTATCGGAGAGCGAAGGTGCCATCGCGCACATACATACGCAGCTGCAATGGGAAGTGCAGTTGGAGTTCTTGGAGTTCGAAGCGGCGGCGAAAGCCTTCGCCTTCGAGGATTAGCGCACCGCCATCTTTATGCAGTACGAGTCGATGCGGCATTCCTGCCCGCGCCGGTTGCGGTGTGCGACTGAGCGCTTCGAATCGGGTCTGGTCGCCGGATTCTGGATAGGCCGCCCAACCACCGTTCTGACCAAGGCGGATGCGGATGCGCGGACTGGTGGCCGGTTCAGAGTCCTGGACCGACAGGATTAAGCCCGCTTCAGGTTGCGATGGGGCGCGCCCATGCTGCATCTCCAAGATAAGGGAATCCTGACCATCCCAAGGCCAGACCAGGTCGAGTTCGACTTGCTGGCCAGGGCGGCTGGCGAGCAGAAAATGGCGCTCCTCGCTATCCCAGTAGGCGTCGCGACCACGCAATCCCAAATGGGGTGTGTGGAAAACGACTCCGGCCGGCAAGGACCAGCTTTGCGCCAGCTCCGACTGCCACGGTGTGGCACCATCGTCGTATTGCAGGGCCTCCGCTGTGCGCATTGCGAAGGCGGAGTAGCGGACCTCCCCAGGGGCGTCGGAATCTTGGGCACTGGGGCCATAACGGAGGGCCACGGTGCGCCAAAAGGGCCAGGCCTCGAGCCCCATGAAGGTCGGTGGCGGCGGGCCTTCGCACCACAGCTCCGCATATCCCTCCTGAAACCACTGCGGCGCGGCGCGAAGTTGCGGGTAATCCAGGCTGAACAGATGGGCGGCTTCGTGACGGAAACTGTGCATCCAAGTGGTCGGAGGTGCTGGCAGTTCGGCGATCAAGGAATCGTCACGTGCTAAGGGCACCACCGCCAAGGCATGATCAGGGAAAGTGCGCGGCACGGCGGCGTTGCCGAATAGGCCTGCCGAAAGGTAGAAGGCTGTAGCTGCGTCGGAGTCGGCCGGCACGACGAAGCGACGTGGTTCGGCACCCACCACCTCTTGGCGTTGCCAGCGCGTGGCGTGTTGCTTGAATTGTCGCTCCATCCGCTGCAGCTCCTCCTGCAGTTGCGGCAACCAATGCACATAACGATCGGGCAAGTGAATCTGGATCGGGGCAACGCTACTTGCCTCTGCCACGCTGGCAGAACGCGCAGTACCAGTACCCTCCGGTCGCTTTTCCAGAGGCACCGGGTTTGAACAAGAGGCCAGCAACAGCACAATGAAGCACGCGCAATACGCCACCCACCACTGCCCCGAACCGTGCATACGAACGCCCCTCATCCCCTGCCGAAGCCCCTGGCCGGCATCCTCTTCGATCTTGACGGCACCCTGGTCGACACCGAAGGCCTGCATTACGACAGCGCCATGGCGGTCCTGGCCCGTTACGGCAAGACGCTCAGCGAAGATGCCTTCAAACCCTATATCGGCACCGCCGAAGTCCCCTTCTGGGAGGACTTGCAGCGCATGTTCGCACTGCCCGCCGCGATCGACGATCTGCTGCAAGCGCGCACCGAGGAGTATCTGCAGTTGCTCCACACAGCCAGCATAGAGCCATTGCCCGGTGTTCTCGACCTTGTGCATTGGGCTTTGGACAAGCAACTACCCATTGCGGTTGCCTCCTCCTCGCCGGAAGACCAGATTCACGGCTCCCTGACTGCTGCCGGATTGGCCGACTTGATCCCAATCCGCTGCTCCGGCCACGAACATGTGGAGGCAGGTCGCGGCAAGCCATTCGGCGACGTCTACCATGCCGCGGCTAAGGCGCTGGGCATTGAAACCAGCCAGTGTCTGGCGGTGGAAGACTCCACCATCGGCATGCGCGCCGCCCAAGACGCAGGCTGTTATGTGTTCTGCGTGCCGAACCCAAGCTTCCCACCAAAAGACGTCAGCTACGCCCATCAGGTGGTCGACAGCATGGCCGACGTGCACCAAGCGGCACGCGACTTGGTCAGCTAGCGTCCGAAGGCCAGTTCGACCACGTCGCTGAAATGATCCACGAGCAGAATCTTCAGGCCACGGGTCCACTCCTCTTCCAGCACGTCGACATCGCGCTTATTGGCACGCGGCAACAACACTGTGCGGATGCCGAGGCGCTTGGCCGCCAACACCTTCTCGCGCACGCCACCGATCGGCATGGCTTCGCCAGTGAGGGTAATCTCGCCGGTCATGGCCAAACGCGCCTTCAAACGCCTGCCGCTTAGGCGCGACAACATGGTGCAAGCCACCGCCAACCCAGCGCTCGGTCCATCCTTAGGGATGGCGCCAGCCGGGAAATGCAGGTGCAGGTCATGCTTGGCAATCTGTTCAGGGGTGAGCCCGAAATCTTCACAACGATCGCGCAGGAAACTGTGCGCGATGCGGCAGGACTCGGTCATGACTTCACCCAAACGGCCGGTAGCCTGCACACGACCACTGCCCTTGAAGGCCGCACACTCGATCTCGAGCACGTCGCCGCCATAAGTGGTGTAGGCCAAGCCGAGGGCCACCCCTACTCCTGGGCGCAGGCGCACCGGATCCTCGGTGTACTTCGGCGGTCCAAGGTATTTCTCCAATCCGGCAGGATCGATGATCGGCTTCGGGCGTTTGCGGCGTGCGACTTCCAGGGTGCGTTTGCGGCACAAGGAAGCGATGCTCTTCTCGAGGCCTCGGACTCCGGCTTCGCGGGTGTAGCCATCGACCACCGCACGCATGGTCGCGACCGGCAACTTCAGACGCTTGGTTTCGAGGCCATGCTCCTTCAATTGGCGCGGCAACAAGTGCTTCTGCGCAATCTTGACCTTTTCAGCACGCAGGTAACCAGGCAGCTGGATGATCTCCATGCGGTCCCGCAAGGGACCGGGGATTTCATAGAGGTTGTTGGCCGTAGCCACGAACATGACCTTCGAAAGATCGAAAGGCACATCTAGGAACAGATCCAGGAAGGCATGGTTTTGCGCCGGATCGAGCACCTCCAACAGGGCACTGGAAGGGTCGCCACGAAAGTCCTTGCCAAGCTTGTCTAGTTCATCGAGCACGATGACCGGGTTGTTGGTGCCAGCGCGGCGGATCATCTGCAACACACGACCAGGCATGGCGCCAATGTAGGTGCGTCGGTGGCCCTTAATCTCGGCCTCGTCGCGCATGCCGCCGAGACTCATACGCTCGAGCGAGCGCCCTATCGATTCGGCGATGGCCATAGCCAGCGAAGTCTTGCCCACTCCGGGAGGGCCGACGAAACACAGGATGGCGCCACTGTGATCGGGGCGTAACTTGCGCACGCCCAAGAACTCAAGGATGCGCTCCTTGGCATCCTTCAGGCCGAAGTGATCGCGTTCCAGCACCTTCTCGGCCTGGGCAATATCGATGCGGTCCTCAGACGAAATGCACCATGGCAACTCGGTCAACCACTCCAGATAGTTGCGCACCACCGAATACTCTGGCGATGCCTGCGGGATGGTGCCCAAGCGATCTACTTCATCCTGGACCTTGGCACGCACCTCCTTAGGGAATTCACCTTCGGCTAGACGACCCAGGAACAATTCGCGATCCTGTTCCTCGGGATCCTTCTCCTCGCCAAGCTCGCGGCGAATGATGCTGATCTGTTCCCGCAGAAAGTATTCCTTCTGTTGCACCTCGATGCGCTCACGAATCTCCTTCTGGATGCGATCGCCTAGCTCCAAGGTGACCAGTTCCTTGGTCAAGCCCTCATCGACTGCCTTCAGGCGCTCCTTGACGTCGATCAACTCAAGCACCCGCTGCTTTTCGTCGGTGTCCTTCAGCAGATAAGCCGCAGCGAAGTCGGCCAGGTTCCCGGCCGGGTCGATGTTCAAGGCTGCCAGGCTGAAGCCTTCGCCGAGCCCAGGATTATGGGCCGATACCTGTTGCGCCAACTGCAGCACGTTACGCGACAGGGCCTCGAATTCGCTTCCGCCTGGATAGATGTCCTGAGGGTATTCAACACGTGCGATGGGCACATCGCCGGTGCGCACGAAACGCTTCACCTTGAAGCGGCGGATGCCACGGCACAGGTAGTTGGTGTTGCCGTCGGGCAACTTGATGCGCTTATGGATCTCGACCAACACCCCCATCTGGACCATATCCTTGGCCTTGCGGATGCGACCATGCTCGTCCATGCCGGGAGCCAGTAAAAGGCCGACGCGATCCCCTTGGGCGACCGCCTTCTCCATGATGCCGTGCTCATAGCCATCCTGCGCATGCACCGGCATAATCAAGCCAGGAAACGGCACCGAACGGCGCAGTGGGAAGATCACCAGCAGGGGCGGTGGTGTGTCACCCTTGACCACCGGTAGCGAAAGGATTTCCTTGGCGGCCTCCTCGACCGCACGCTCCTCGTCGCCCGGCATGATGACATCGATTGGTTCTGATATGGGGTCCTTTGGACTCATCGCTCACCCAGTATCGCATCCCCCTCAGATTTTGCGATAAGCGCGGCACCACAGGAATCGGACCAGACATTGACCACGGTTCGCAACATGTCGAGCGGGCGGTCGATGGCCAGCAACAACATCGCACCCTCAATCGGCAGGCCCAGCGCAGACAAGATGGCCGTCATCATGATCAAGCCTGCCGACGGGATGCCGGCCGCGCCGATCGAGGCGAACAGCGCCGTGATCACGATGAAGATCTGTTTGCTGAGGGTCAGGTCGAAATCGCCGGTGGATGCGTAATATTGCGACAGAAAGATCACGCCGACGCATTCGTAAAGCGCGGTACCGTCCATGTTGACGGTGGCCCCGAGCGGTAACACGAAGCTGGTGTGCTTATTCGACACCTTGCCCTTGTGTTCGGCGGTCTCCATGGTGACTGGCAGCGTGATCGAGCTGCTCGAAGTCGAGAACGCCGTCATCAAGGCCGGCGACATGGCTCGGAACCAAGCAATCGGCGAAATCCTACCTACGAACTTCAGCAGGATCGGCAGCACCACGCAGGCGTGGAACAACAATGCGAAGGCCACAATCCCCATGTAATAGAGCAACGGCTTGAAAGTCTCGAAGCCGGTCTCGCCGACCACCTTGATGACTAAGGCGAACACCCCATAAGGGATCAGCTTCAGCACGCCGGTGGCGAGCTTCATCATGACCTCGAAGAAGGACTCAAAAACGCCGCGGATGCGACTGCCATGAGGTTCCGCGGTATGGCCGATAAAGTAGCCCAACAGCAAGGCGAAGACAATAATCTGCAGCATTGCGCCGTTGTCTGATAGGGCGCCGAAGACGTTCTGCGGGATCATCCGCAGCAGGATGTCGATGAAGCTGGAGCCTTCCCCCGGCGCGAAGTTTTCTGGGATCGACAGATTCAACGGCGCGCCGACGCCAGGCTTGGTGAGGTTGATAACCAGCAAGCCAGTGACGATGGCCAAAAAACTTGTGGTCATGTAGTACCCCAAGGTCTTCGCCCCGAGTCGACCGAACTCCTTGCCACCGGAAATGCCCGAAACGCCGGTGACGATACTGCTCAGGACCAACGGCACAATCAGCATCTTCAGCAGGCTCATGAAGATGTTGGCCGCCATCACGAAAGGCGCCAACCACTGCGCACGTTGAGAATCCGACGCCAGCACCTCCAGAGTGACCTCATGCCCCCCCTTCATCACCGTCTGAGTGACATAGGTGGCATCGGTGAACTGCTGGAGCGCCCAACCGCCGACGACGCCAAAAAGCATCGCCAACCCAATCTTGGTGTGCATCTTCACCGCCCCATCCTAACGGCGCCGCTGGTCGAGTTGGCGAGGCTAAACGGCAACGGCGCCCACGACCGCTGCTGCAATCGTGAACGCCGTCGAATGGCGAAGCGGAGCTTGCCTAGATTTCCACGCCGAAGAAACCTTTGAGACCGAAACCTACGGCCATCGAGACCACGATGAACCACAACATGATGGAAATCTCTCCCCCACCCATGAAGCCCAAAGGGCGGGCTGGGTAGTCCACTGTGATGGTCTGCAGGAAGGAATCCCCAGGCAGCACCGGATCGCCAAAGTAAACGATTGGATCCTTGGCGGCGGCGAACTTCGCCAGCGGCGTGGCGGTCGTCAGGCGCGCCAGGCGCTTCGGATCAGTGCCGACCTCGATGGTCTTTAGGACCTCCTCGCCGCCATTCTTCAGCACCAGTTCATGGGCGCCTTCTGTAGTAGGCCTGAGGCGCAGCAGGATGCGTGGGGCCGCGGTATCCGCCAGGTTAACGCGATGCGACATCTCCACGCCGTCAGGTACGACCACATCCACCGCACTCGGTGCGACACCTTCGTTCAGCTCCACGACGACCATCTGCTCATCACCCACTTCCAGCGGCTGGTAGGCATAAAGCGCATTCAACTGGAACCAAACGATCATGAAGGGCACCGCCAACACCACCATCGGCAGCATGTTCAAGCCCAGGTAGCCGAAGTTCCACGACAAGGTCTTGCCGGTGGAACGGAACACGGTGCCCAAGTCATCCTGGAACAGCCGGATCGCCAACAGGTTGAACTTGATGCGATCCTTCACCGCCTTGATGCCATCCTGCGACGACACATGCGGGAAGGCCATGATGAACAACATTCCGACTAACGCCGATACAAGCGTGACCATTACGAATGGCCCGGCCCAGCCAAAGGCTAGGTCGAGGGCATCGAACAGCAGGTTCATGACCCCCGGGGCCAGATAAGCCACGGCGACCAGAACGGCGCAGATGCCGATGACAAGGAGACGTTTTTGCATCGGTGATTCGGAAGGTATTCGGTTCTTCTAGCTGATGTAACCGAGGCCACGTAGGCTTTCGGTAATCGCCTCGTCGGAGGTGCCAGCGCTTTCGATGGTCTTCAGCTCCTTTTCGACGATGTGCTCGACAAACTCCTCGACGGAGGAGTAGCCAGCAACCTCAGCGCACTTCTTGCAGCGCTCGAGGAGATCCTTGTTGATCTTCAGTTTTGGTCCGCCAAACATTTTTCTTTTTCTGTGGGGTTAGTAGAGAGACTTGCCGTCCATGTACTCGGGAACCGAGAGATGAAACAGACTGTAGAGGGTTGCGGTGATGTCTTCCAGCGCCGGGTCCGGCTTCGAGAAGGCCTTACCTGACTCTGCAATAATCGTCCCCGGCACCAGCGCCGGGTCCATGAGGTGGGATCCAGACCAGCGCGAATCGTTATCAACGATAAAGATTCCCTGCTCCCAGTCTCCGGTTACGCCACCTGCGGCGCACTCATCGGAGGCACCAAAGCCGACATTGAAGCCCAGCTGCAGGTCGGGCGCGAACTTGGTCTGTTCGCCGTGGAAGACCTCGGTGGCCGGTACCACGGCATTGAAGACCGGGACGCCACCATCCTCCAGAGCAACCAGCTTGGCGGTGATCTCGGCCAGCAATGCTGCGACCTCGGCTTCCGTGACGATGCCTTCCGGCTCGCGACCAACGCGATTAAGGATGATGCCGTTGAAGCCGACGCAATAGGCTTTCGACTTGGCCCAATCGATATCGCCGGAGCCGGGAATCGGGTGGTCATCCTCATCCAGCTCGTAACCGAGGCCATGGGCGCCGGTCTTCGTAACCCCATCCTTTAGGACTAGGTATCCCTCCTTGATGAGCCAGTCGTTGACATGCATCTTGCGATAGAACGGCGCGAAACCATGGTCCGACATGACGATCAATTCGATTGGGGAACCGTGCTTGGCCTCAATCTCGTCCATCCGCGCGACCATCTCACCGAGCATTGTGTCGACTTGCATGTAGACACGGTCAATCTGCTCCTCGTAGCCCATGCCGTCATACTCACCCTTCTCCTCTTGGTGAGGGTGGTTTTCGTCGGCGGCGTGCCACAACATATGACAGCGCATGTCCAGAGAACCTGTGTAGAGGAACAACAGGCCGCCGGTCTCGTCGATTTGGTCGAGACCGTAGTGCATCATCTTGGTGCGCTCCTCCATCACCATGTCGGACTGGTTGATGAAACCGGAGGTGTCCAGAATCTCACTCTTGTACGACTTGTAGGCATCGGGGAAGCCCTGCACCAGATAAGGGCCGATGGCGTCGGCCAACTCAGCGGCCGCTTCTTCGGGCATCGAGATAGGCGACGCCGGTGCGTATGGGTCGTATTGGACCGGCACAGCGTAGACTTCGAAAGGCTCGGCGGACATGAAGCGGAAGCGGGTGTAGCCTGGAATCGGCACCAAACCACCCAACATGCCGAACTCAATCTTGACCCAGTTGGACCATTCGCCGAGCTTTGCCACGGCGTAGGCCCCTTCGATTTCGACGGCAAGCTGCGGCTCACCTTGTGGTTCATCGATTAGGAAGGTGACCGGAGTGGTGACTTCCTGCTTCTTCTTAATTTGTACGGCGATCTGGTTG
>JASMKM010000077.1 GCA_030749235.1 Planctomycetota bacterium
CTCGGGCAACAACGCCTGGATGGAGACACCATCGACGGTGCTGAACTGAGGCACGGGAACCATTGAGTCGCCGTGACCACCGAGCACCATGCAACGCGTATCAGCAATCCCACCGTGGTTCTTCTCGGAAATGAAGAAGGCCATTCGGGCGCTATCCAGCACGCCGGCCATGCCAACCACGCGGCTTTTCGGGAAACCTAGCTGTTCGGCCATCAGGTAGACCATGGTATCAAGCGGGTTGGAGACCACGATGACACTGGAATCCGGCGAGCCTTCTTTGATGTAGGAGGCTACGGCATTGATGATCTTGCCGTTCACTTCAACCAAGTCTGAGCGGTCCATGCCAGGCTTGCGCGGCATGCCTGCAGTCATGATGAACAGGTCTGATCCGTAGGTATCTTTTGGATCGTTGGTGCCAGTGACGAGGGCTTGGTAACCCTCCACGGCAGCTGCTTGGTTAATGTCGAGTGCAATGCCCTGGGGGCGACCCTCAAGAACATCAATCAAGACGATGTTTTCAGCAACTTCCTGCTCAGCGAGGCGCTGGGCGCAGGTCATGCCGACAAATCCGGCTCCGACAACGGTAACTTTCATGATTTCAATGTTGGGGTGGCCGGGGATGGGCCACGCTAGGGGGCGGGATTCTACAACCGCGCCCCCATCCATGCGCGCACCTGGCCTCGCGACCTAGGGAGTATCCTTCGGTGCATTCTTCTTCCACCAGTCCGCCCAACTAGAGATGGCCTTTGCACGGTCGGAGGCGCCGCTTTTGGAATCGAACCCCATGTCCTCCTTGGCGATATTCACCAGGGCCTCATTCACGGCATCAGCAACGAAAGCAAAGTCGTCGTCCAGGGCTTCGATCAAAGCAGGGACCGATGCCATCGCTTGCCATTCCCCCAGGGTGTAGGCGGCGTAGAAACGGTTCATCTCGTAGGTATCCTGAAGCATCGGTTCCACGTAGGGAATCAGCGCAGGATCTTGATGCTTACCGAGTTCCTCAATGGCCGCGACACGAGTCAGCGGATCATCGGCCTTAAGGTCGGTGAGAAGCTTCTGTACTTGCGAGCTGAAGCCGCTTTTTTTGGGTGGAGCCGCGGTGGCAACGACCATTTTGCGCTCCAAGTCAGCGAAGCCGTCACGCAGAAATTCCAAACCTTTGCGTATCTCGCGGACGGAATCTTCGGTCAACTGCATCTGCGTGCGCAAGGCACGGGTTTCCTGTTGCAAGCCAACTTGTCCATCAGCCAGTCCTTCAAGACCTTCTATTTGGCTACGCAATTCCACAAGGGTCTCGTTGATGGTAGCAACATTGCCCATCAAGTTGGAGAATCCAGAGGTTACGATTTCCTGGTGAGTGGAAAGGTTATCCCGCAAGGACTGCTCCAACTCATTGCTGTGCATTTCTTGATCGGCAATCGCCCCAGTCAGATCAATAACCGAGTTGCTGAGGTTGTTGGCGCTGTCGCTGCGCAGCTTGTCTTGCTGAAGGTAAAGATAGATAACACCGCCACAGGCGATCATGCCGAGAATCAAGGGGAAGATCATGCTGCCGGAAGATTTTCCTCCCCCTTCGCCACGGGTGGCCATGGATAAGGTGTCGCAGCAGGTCGGGCAGATCACGCGACCACCGTGGCGAATGGCGTCGCCGCTATCGAGCTTGACAATCGGGACGGATTGATCGCAGAAGTTGCAGAAGTGTAGGTCAGTCATGTGTACATCACGGGACACAGACGATTCTGCCACAGGAAGCAGGTCGAGGTCCTAGCACAAATCTTAAGCGCGCCACAGGCGCGGGATACGCAGCTTTTCCGTGTTTCAGACCTGGAATCCGAAATCCAGTTGGGTGGATTTGATCCAGCCGCCGCCAAGCAGGCGTTCGCCCTGGTAGACGGCCAACCCTTGCCCTGGATTCACGCTGTCAGCACGTTCTGCAAAACGGATTTCAACCGAAGCCTCGTCAAGACGGCGTAGCCGAGCTGGAACGCCGCCGGGAGTGCTTCGAAACTGCGCAAGAACCTCGACCCAGCTGTCACTCTGAGGCAAGTCGTAAGCAAAAGTCTGAAACCCATCCACCACGGCCGAACTGCAACCTGTGGCTTCACGCGGCCCGACCAGGACATCGCCAGAATCGGGGTCAATGTCAAGCACGTACATCGGATACTTGTAGGCAAAACCAAGGCCGCGCCGTTGCCCGCGTGTGAAGCCGGCGTGGCCGTCGTGACGAGCCAACTGGTTGCCGTGCTGATCGATGATTTGTCCGGGCTTCCCAAGGCCACCACGATCGCGCAACAGCTCTCGATAATCACCGTTTGGGACAAAGCAGATTTCGACGCTGTCGGGTTTGTCGAAAACTGGAAGTTGTGCCTTTTCAGCAAGTTGTCGCGTCTCGGACTTCTGCAAATCACCTATCGGCAACAGCACGCGATTGAGCCGCTTCGGACCAATCGGAAAGAGAACGTAAGACTGGTCCTTGTGAGCATCTAGACCACGCAACAACTGCGCACCCTGCGGGCCCTGATTCACGCGTGCGTAATGGCCTGTGGCGAGGAACTTGGCGTCAACGGCATCGGCAAGTTCCCACATGGCGCCAAACTTGATGTCGCGATTGCAAAGCACGCAAGGGTTCGGGGTGTGGCCGCGACGATACTCGCTGGCGAAATAATCCATAATCCCTTGGAATTCCTGCTCCATGTCGATGGCGTGGAAGGCAATCCCGAGGCGGTCGGCGACTAAGGCCGCATCGCGCGAGTCCTCCACTGAGCAGCAGCCCTGTTTGGGATTTTTGGCAGCCCCCAGCGGCTTGTCAATGCCGTTGCGCAGGAATACGCCAATCACCTCGTAGCCCTGTTGCTGAAGCAGCAAGGCGGCGACGCTGGAATCGACACCTCCGGAGAGGGCGACGAGAACTCGTTCCGTGCTCATTTGACCTGCAGACGTTAGAATGTCCGGCCATTATCGCGTAAGCGATGCAATCATGCGAGACAACCACGAAATCATGCTGACCTTCCAAGAGGGCGATCGTCCCAACATTAACTTTGCAGAGGAGAGTACTCCGGTCAATCCTGGCGCCAATACTGAGGCTGTAGTTGGCCAAGAACAAGCCCCCCCTGGGAATCCCAACGGCGAAGCAGCTGGAAGCTCTAGTGGCTTCTGGATTATGCTCGGAATGCTTTTCGTGTTCATGTACCTCTTCGTGATCCGTCCGGAGGGTAAACGCAAAAAGCAACGAGAAGCGTTCCAGTCCAGTATCAAGAAGGGTGATCAGGTGGTCACAGCAGGTGGCCTACATGGCACGGTGGCTTCCATGGATGACCACACCATCACCCTAAAGGTTGCGGATTCAGTGCGCATGAAATTTGACCGTATCGCCGTGTCGCGTACAGCGTCTGCTCCAGTAGAGGAAGGCGCCGCTGCCAAGTCTTGAGCTTCTTGATGAATTTCGCGGCGTCGCCGCGAATGCCAAGTAAACATCAAAAATCCGGTAGCAATGCTGAAACGCTGGTTAGCAATGGCCTGGAGGATTTAGGCTGGGTAATCCTAGCGCGCAACCTGCGTACCCCCTACGCCGAGGTCGACCTACTATGCCATGATCCCGCCAGGGTACTGGTGTTAGTGGAGGTTAAAGCCCGCTCCATGATGAGTTGGCTAGAGGGAGAAGATAATCTCGGCCCCGCGCAACGCCTGCGTCTAGGCCGTGCAGCAGAATGGCTTGCCATGCGCTCCCCTCCTGGTCAGGCTGTGCGACTTGATCTAGCCTTGGTCGAGTTGCGTGGGAGCAATGCGGTCGCCTGGCGGATTCTCGAGGAGATCGAAATCCACTAGCTGTTGAATGAGGCGCTCGGTGCCGGCGTCTGGGCTTGGCCGTAGTTTCTTTAGGCGCAACAACTGCCGCGCCAAGGCTACTAGCTCGCCAGGTTGCTGGCGATCCCACTGGGCTAGGTGCGGCCAGTCATGATGCTCCGCCAGGGTCAGCAAGTCCCGCAAAAGGGATCGATAAGCAGCGTAATATGGGTCGGCAGGTTGTTGGCCGCGTTCAAGAATCTCGGCAAAGGCCCACTTGGGATTCCAGCCGCTGGCCAAGGCGCGTAACTGAGCGCGATATTCCAGCCAGAGCAAAGGCTCGCCAAATTTCACCTGGGAGCCGAGGAACTGGGCGCCTACGCTGACCAAAGGCAAGCCCTCATCCAACCAAGACAAGATTTCGGCCAAGTGACCAGCCTCATGCATCGTCAGGTGGATCAACTCGAAGTCGCGCAGGTGATGAGGGCGATCCGAAATCGCCTGTAGGCGTAGGCGTGTTGGGAGTTGCAGCGATTCCATCGGCGGCAGGTTGGCACAAAGGTCATCACTGGGCGTTGTATTGAAATCAGGCTTGATGTCGGCCAGACGTTTCAAAGAGGCCGCCAGTCTTTCGGCACTTCGCTCCATGCTGTCGAGTCGCAAATAAAAACCGCGGAAAACCGTACCGCCTTGGGCTGTGCCTCTTTGGGGACTGAGAACACCACGCGAAGTTACCATCTCGATTGGGTTGACATGACCGGGCCATTCCAGGCGCATAACTACGACGTCGCGCAGGAGATGGAGCTCGTTACCACGCCCGTAGGCAAAACCGGCCAACAGGTAACGTCCGGCAGCAGCCCACTCCGATGCCACTCCCCCGGCATCGGTCTCGGGCCGCACCATCTGTGCCAAGCCAACCAAATTGTAACGTGGTACTTTGGTCCAGCCGGCAGGTGCTCCGGCTTGATGACACCATTGATCCAGCTTGCGCAGGATCTCCCTCAATTCCAAATTCTGGATATGTGGCCATTCACCAATCAGGCGACGAAAGGCAAGGTCAATCCGGTTGGCCCGAGTGTATTGCTGTTGATTGACACGCCGCAGGTCTAGTTCCGCTCGTGCACGCCTGGCCTCCTGTTTGTTGCCGCTGTTGGACGCCAGATTCAGGTATTCGACCAGCGATTGTTCCACTTGAGCAGCGAAGGCATCATTTTCGAGCAAATCCAAGGCCGCTTGCGTCTCGTTGCGATTTGCCAACAGGCGTGCCTGAACGATGCGCTGAAAGACTCCGCTACCTTCACTGGCTTCGGCCACGACGTACCATTCTTCGGCACTCTTCCAACGACCAAGTACTTGGGCGGTGGAAACAAGACCAAGCCTCGCCCAGATGTGCTGTGGAAACTGGCGGTTTAGGCGATGCAAACTTTGGTAACGGCCGATTGGGTCTTCCAAAAGGCGTGCTTGAAGATACTGAAGGTCCGGGTGGTGAGGGAGATCCTGCTTCCATTGCTGGAGTTCGACGAGCACTTGTTCACGTTCACCTAGCTTCAAGCGTAAGTCCTGACGGACGCGCTCGAGCATTACGCTGGAGCTTTTCGACCAACGCAAGGGCTCAAGATATTCAAGCGCGCAATCTATCTCGCCATCCCACAGCAACTCCTGGACATGAGACATTTCTGCGGCGAAGTCATATTCGGGGCGTGGCGCCGCACTGGCACAGGCGAAACAAAACAATAAGCCAAGGAGCAGCACGAAATGTTTCATGGCATCCTCTGGATCAGGAAGGCGCGGCGCAAATCGTCACCAAGGTTTTGGCGTTCTTCCATCCCCAAATGCCATCCTTCACGAGGGTGCTCGACACCATCGCCACAAATCGAGCCGAGTCCACCACCGAGCAATAACGGGGCCTCGTAACGCACAATAGCGTCGGCGAGACCCGCGGCAAGCAGGTTGCCATGAAGTCTGGCCCCCCCTTCAACCAGCAAACGATGGATTCCAAAATCCGATTTCAAGCGGCTCATCGCTTCCTTTACGTTGAGTTTGCCGCCAGCGACCTGCCCGACCTCCACCAAACGATCAGCTTCGTTTGCCCAAGTGGGCAGCTGCTTCGCATTGCCCTCAATCCAAATCCGCGGGCAGTCATCGGCCAATAGGGCCGACCCAGGCCTCACCGTATCGAGTGCGCCGACCAGTACCCTCGCTAGGTGAGGATTACAGATGCCGGTGGTATTGCGTGCGGTCAAATGTGGGTTATCGATGGCGACGGTGCGCTTGCCCGCCATCACGCCATGACTGACCGCACGCAGGCCGTGCACTTCTTCCCGCGCGACTGAACCGGTAATCCATTGACTGACCCCATGGGCAGTCGCAGTGCGCCCATCGAGGCTCGCAGCCCATTTCAAAAGAATCCAAGGACGTTGTGACTGACTTAATGCTGATAGAAAGGCCGGATTCTGTTGCTCAAAGCGAGATTGTGCGTTGGAGCAAATCACCTCTACGCCAGCAGCACGGAGTTGCTTGATGCTAGCTCCTTGATGGCGCGGGTCGGGATCGGTCGCACCAATGACCACACGCTTAACCTGGGCTTCAATGATCCATTCCAAGCATGGTCTTCGCTTCTTGGTGCCGCCGCGCGCCGAGCAAGGTTCAAGGCTGACGATGATTTCGTCGACCCGCCCAGGAATCGCACAATCGCCGTCGATTGCACCTGCGTCTTGTAAGGCGGCTTCCTCGGCATGAGCTTGGCCAAAACGCTGATGCGAGCCATAACCAACGACATGACCATCGCACAGGGCTAAGGCTCCTACGCGAGGATTTGGCGCTGTCCACAACCACTCCGCCTTATCGGCCTCCGCGAAGGCGCGTTCTAGCAAAGCGGTGTCGCGAGCATTCAAACGTGGAACTCCTGACGTCCGAAGCTGGCAACGGGCTCAAGCTGGCCACGGAGTTCGGCAACCAGCTCACGGCCGTTGTACGCGACCAGGTCAACAGCAACTTCGCGACCTGAAGCCAAGCCCGGCTGCTCGTCGAGTAAGGCATAATGACCGTTGCGGGTTCGCCCAAGCCATTTTCCGGGACTGCGCTCCGGGCGTGACTCCAGCATGATGCTGTCTTGTTGCCCCACCAACCGTGGGGTACGCTCACGCGCGATCCTGCGTTGCAGATCCAGCATGCGATGGTTACGGTCGGCCTTGACCTTTTTGGGCACGTCGTCCTTGGTACCGTAGGCGACGGTGCCAGGGCGTGGCGAATACTGGAACACATAGCTCTGCAGGAAGCTATGTTCTTCCAGAGCTTGCATCGTGTCTTCGAAATCCTCGTCGGACTCGCCAGGGAAACCGACAATCCAATCCGAGACAAGTTCCAAATCCGGCATGGCGCTACGCAGCAAGTCTATGCGTTTGCGGTATAAATCGGTGTTATAACCGCGTTTCATTTTCTTCAGCACCCTGTCGCTGCCCGATTGCATCGGCACCGGCAACAGACGCATGAATTTGGAACTGCGCGCCATGGCAGCGGCTAGGCGTTGATCCACATAACTGGGGTGCAAAGTGACTAGCCGGATACGTTTGAGGCGATCAATACGCTCCAACTCATCGAGTAGTAGCGCTAAGTCGGGACGCCCATCGCGTGGCAGATCGCGTCCATAAGAGTCGATGGTTTGGCCAAGTAGATGCACTTCGGTTACGCCATGCTCAACCAAGCGTGCAACTTCGGCCACGATTTCGGCGGCCGGGCGGCTCTCAACTCGACCACGCACACTTGGCACAATGCAGTAGGTGCAGTTCAGGTCGCAACCTCGCATTACCGCTACATGAGCCTGGTAACCACCAGGGAAGCCAGTTAGATTGCGCTCGGGTTCATCAACCGGATTCGGTGATTCGCCGAGTTCGCAGATACGTTCCTCCCCGCCCATGACCCGCTCGACCATATCTGGCAATTGCGGAAAGTGACGCGAACCACAAACAATGTCCACGTGTGGTTCACGTTCGAAGAGTTCCTGCCCCTCGCGGTCTGCCATGCAGCCAATGACTCCGATGACCA
This sequence comes from Planctomycetota bacterium, assembly GCA_030749235.1. Taxonomy (GTDB): domain Bacteria; phylum Planctomycetota; class UBA1135; order UBA1135; family UBA1135. The sequence goes on from JASMKM010000077.1 coordinate 7,828, forward strand.
CATCGGGATCAGCCTTCTTGCGTCGTCGTAACTCTCCTAATAAACCATGCACCCGTTCTTCGGCCTGTTCGCGTACAGAGCAGGTGTGAAAGAGCACCACATCGGCAGATGTAGAATCGTTGCTGGCTTGCCAACCGCGCTTAAGGAAAGAGGCAGAGATGAGTTCGCCATCGTAGACGTTCATCTGACAGCCGAACACCCGCAGGTTGAAGCTGCGGGTGTTCTTGGTTACGGGCCTTTCCGTTTGGGGCATCAATCGTTGCTGACTGTCTGGAATTCCGGAATCTCGCATCCGGCACCGACTATGACGTCGTCTCCATCATCGAAGGACAAGCCAAATTCATCCTCCATGTCCGCCTTCAGCATGCGGTGCGGCACGCCATCGCCGGTCAAGTAGATCATGGCGAAACGGTGGATCATATGGGCGTCGGAGATGATGGTGGTCAAGCCAGGATTTTTTGCCAGTTGACGATAGACGTCACGATCACCGTGCGAATTGAAGCCTGCGTAGCTGGTGTAGCCTTGGCCGATCGAATCCCAGTCGTTGAGATAATCGACAATGTCAATTTCGGCGTCTTCCAACTCTTGGTAAACCATCACTGACTCGAAGCTCTCGGCCGGACTGAAGTACATCTTGGCATTGCTCTCGGTTTTCTCGATCATGCCATCTTTCCACGGGCGCAAGAAGAACTTGATGCCCTTGTCTCTCGGCCATTGGCCGTTATGGTTCTGACGCCAAGTAGTCAAACCCATATACATGCGCTTCATGTTCTGCTCGCTTGCCGTCAAGTTGGCGTTGTCGAGCATCTCCGGCACCATCACGACCAGAAAGGAACTGAGGATCCCGATGATCATGATCACAATCATCATTTCCAACAATGTGAAGCCGCGCTTAATGGCGGCAGGTACGGAGCGAAGCAATTTCATTGTTTAGGTTCCTTGGGAGTAGTCGGTGGCGTAGGCAATCTGATCCGGGGTGAGCTCGTCGAGGTCGAGGCCCATCGAATCCAGCTTAATCTTGGCGATTTCCTGGTCGAGTTCCTCAGGCAACTCGTGTACGCCCCTCTCCAGATCTTTGCCCTTCTCGGCGAGCATCATCATGGCCTGGAACTGGTTGGCAAAGCTCATGTCCATCACTTCAGAGGGGTGACCTTCGGCAGCTGCCAGGTTAACCAGGCGACCTTCGGCCAGCACGTAGATGCGACGACCATCAGCGAGGGTGTGCTCGATACAGTTATCGCGCATCTCCCGTTTATTGACGGTGAGCTCGGCCAGATCTTCGAGATTCAGCTCGCAGTCGTAGTGTCCCGTGTTACAGACGATGGCACCATCCTTCATGGATTCGAAGTGGCGCTTGACGATAACGTCCTTCATGCCGGTGGTGGTAATGAAGACATCGCCTACCTTGGCGGCTTCGTCCATGGTCATAACCTGTACCCCTTCCAGCGTGGCCTTCAGTGCAGCAGTCGGTTTAATTTCGGTGGTGATGACATTGGCACCCATGCCCTTGGCGCGCATGGCACAACCTTTGCCACAGTGTCCATAGCCGGCGGTGACGAAGTTCTTGCCAGCGAGCAATACTGAGGTGGCACGTAGGATGCCATCAAGCGAGGATTGGCCAGTGCCGTAAACGTTGTCGAAGTCCCATTTGGTCTCGGCATCGTTGACCGCAATCACTGGGTACATCAGCTTGCCGTCGTCGGCCATGGCCCGCAGGCGGTGTACGCCGGTGGTGGTCTCCTCAGAGCCACCGATGATACCTTCGAATAGGTTTGGATGTTCTGCGTGCACGCGAAAGATCAGGTCGGCGCCATCGTCTAAAGTCAATGTTGGCTTGAAGTCGAGGGTTCGGTCGATCGACCAGTAGAACTCCTCGGTGTTCTGTCCATACCACGCAAAGATGCCGATGTCTTCCTGACTAAGGGCAGCGGCAACGGCGTCGTGAGTGGAAAGCGGGTTGCATCCCGACCAGGCAACCTCGGCGCCCGCAGCCTTCAAGGTGCGGATCAACACGGCGGTTTCCTTGGTCACATGCAAACAGCCGGTGATGCGCTGTCCCTTGAGCGGCTGGGTTTTGGCAAACTTCTCGCGCAAGGACATCAGCACAGGCATGCGGGATTCAGCCCAATCGATGAGCAGGCGCCCCTCTTCGGCGAGGGATTGGTCGGCAACTTTGAATTTCACGTTTTCGGTAACAGTATTCATGACAACAGGTTTCGCTAGAGGATAGCCCCGGCGTTGGCCAAGGATTTTAGTTCAGTAACCAAGTTTAGTTTTTCCCAAGGGAAGAAATCTCGGCCAAAATGCCCATGACAAGAGGACTTGCGGTAAGTCCAGCCGTTCGGGTCGGAGTAACCGGAAGGAGTTCGAAGGCCGAGGCGTCCAATAATCCAATCGGGGGTAAAGGGATGACAGCCTTCCCAAGGCTCGAGGTGACGTAAGTGCTGTTCGATTTCTACGCCGGTCATGCCCTTGCCGGTGCCGAATGTATCGACACGGATGGAAACTGGCTCGGCAACGCCGATGGCGTAGGCGAGTTGCACTTCACAGCGCTCGGCCCAACCGGCTGCAACCACGTTCTTGGCCACCCAACGTGCGGCATAAGCTGCCGAACGGTCGACCTTAGTGCAGTCCTTGCCGGAGAAAGCGCCGCCACCATGGCGAGCATAGCCGCCGTAAGTATCGACGATGATTTTTCGTCCAGTGAGGCCGGCATCGCCGTGAGGACCGCCGACCACAAATTTGCCTGTCGGGTTAATGTGGTACTTGGTGTCAGCGTTCAGGAATTCCTCGGGCAGGGTTGGCAGCACGATGGTCTGCAGCACGCCCTCCCGAATGGCCTCGATATCCATCTCGGCAGTCTGGGTGGACAGTACCACGTCGGAGATTGCCACTGGTTGATTGCCCTCGTAGGCGAAGGTCACCTGGGCCTTGGCATCGGGGCGCAACCATGGCAGCTCCCCGGAGGCACGCACCAAAGCCTGCTTTTCGACCAGCTTGTGCGACCAGTGGATTGGAGCCGGCATCAGGGCGTCGGTCTCGCGGCAGGCGTAGCCGAACATCATGCCTTGGTCGCCGGCACCGGTGAGTCCTTGTTCTTCGCCACCTTCGTGATCAACACCTTGCTTGATGTCGGGGGACTGACCGTGGATTAGGACATGGACCCCACAGGAATCAGCATCGAAACCTATGCCTGCTTGGGTGTAGCCGATTTCGCGCAAGACGTTGCGGACCTCTTTCTGCATATCCACATAGGTTTCGGTGGTGATTTCACCAGCAACGACGACGGTGCCGGTGGTGACCATGGTTTCGCAGGCCACGCGTGACATCTTGTCGTCGCGGAGGCAGGCATCGAGGATGGCGTCACTGACCTGGTCACAGACCTTGTCAGGGTGTCCCATGGACACCGACTCGGAAGTAAAAAGCTTTCTTTCCATGAGTAGGATCCGACTTGGCGGGGATTCCGTTACGCCGGGGAGCAGATTAGTTGGCGAGGAGGCCGGACTTCTGCAATGCAAGAAGCGTACTTTGTGCGGCTCCGCGCTCAGATTCAAGCGTCTTGGCTGCCTTTCGCCCAGAATCTGAAGCAACTTCGGGATTTTGCAACCAATGAACCAACCATTCTACCACTGCAAGGGGGTCTTCGACCACCTTGAGACCACCCTCCGCTTTGAGTTTCTCGACTTCTTCGAAGAAATTCTCGGTATGAGGCCCTACGACCACCGGAACCCCAACTGCAGCGGCCTCTAGCATGTTCTGCCCCCCATGGCCGATTAAGCTGCCGCCAAGGAAGGCGCACCGCACCGCACGGTAGATCGCCTCCAGTTCGCCAAATGAGTCAACCAGGATTACCGCCCCGGGAGGAAGGCGCTCCAAATCGCGATTCTCGCTGAGCTTTAAAAGCGGTCGTGGACCGACTTCACGTTGAAGCATCTGCATTAATGCGTTGGAGCGTCGAGGATGGCGTGGCACGACGATGGCTACGAAACTGGTACTAGCTGGATTGGCCAACCAGGCCCTCAGGAGTTGTTGTTCCTCGGGTTCATGGGTGCTAGCCCATGCCGCCATCTCGGAATGTTGGCACCAACGGCTCCACACTGACTCCTCGAAATCGATGTCGTCGGAGGGGGTTGGCAAGTTATCGTATTTCAGATTACCAGTGACGACGATGCGATCGTCCGGCACCGAGAGCTTCTGAAAGCGCTCGGCGTAGCGTTGGTTCTGCACCCCATAGAGGGCGATGCCATCGAACTGCGGCAACCAACGCTGTACACGACGGTAGCCTGCCATTGATCGCTCGGTGATGCGTCCGTTGACAATCGCCACCTCGATGTCCAAGCGGTCGCAGCTGCGTAGAAAATTGGGCCAAATCTCCAGTTCTGCCAAGACTACGATACTGGGTTTAACGCGTGCCAGGAATCGTCGGCCGGCTCCTGGTAGGTCAAGCGGGTAGGCCACAACGGGCAAATCTTGGTAGAGCTGGCGTGCCAAAGCCAAACCAGTGGGCGTGCTGGATGCGATGACCAGTTCACGCTGGGGATAGCGTTGCTGGAACTCCAATACCAACGGCTTCAAGGCCTTGACTTCCCCTACCGAGACTCCGTGCAAAAGCACGCGACCATTCGAGGGTTCGAGTTCTTGCACCAAGCCAAACCGTGCGGGCAGGCTGCGTCGAAAATCGCGCGAATGGATCAGCCGGTACAGGACGAACGGCACCAACAACAAGCCCGCTAGCCAAAGCAGCAGGTTGTACAGAAGGAATGCCTTCCAACTTCGTGTCTGCTGACTGGAGGTCATGCGGACAAATTAGGCCTTACCGTGGCACTGCTTGTATTTCTTGCCCGACCCGCAAGGACAAGGCGCGTTGCGCGCCACCTTTGGCTTGGCCATTTCCGGCGTCTGCTGGCCGCTGTCCATAGGTTGCGAAGCCGCTTCCATCTCCGCACTGGCGTCAGGAGCCATGGTCTGCTTTCGTTTTTGTGGCGACGTGTAGCCAACTGCCACATGGCGACGTGGCTGCTGCGGTCGCGCCTGTGAAACTGAACCACCAAATGCCGGATGAGCGGCGCTCTGGCCGGCGTAGGCGTTGCCAAGGCGCTGCTCATCCTCCTTGCGCATCTCGACGCGCAGAATGTAGTTGGTCACGTCGTCGGCAATGTGGAACAGCAGTTCGTCGAAACGCTCCAGTCCTTCGCGCTTGTACTCGTTCTTCGGGTCAACCTGCGCGTAACCACGCAAGTTAATTCCTGAGCGCAAGGCATCCATGGTGTAGAGATGTTCCTTCCACTTGGAATCGATGCTGTTGAGCATCAGGAAACGCTCCAAGGACATGATCTGCTCGTTGCCGTATTCCTCGACGCGAGCCTCGTAACGCTTGCGGAAGTCGGCGAGCATAAAAGCTGCACAACCGTTGATGCCAGTCTCTTCCAAGGCGGCTGAGCCACCTTCGTAGGCCCACTTGCGTTCGGCCCAAGTGTTCATCGCTTCCCAGTCCGGCTCGATGTCCCGCCCGTCCCCTCCGTAGAGTTCCGTTGCGTGGTCGATGACCTGCTCGGCCATTTGATCGATGCGATCGCGCAGCCCATCGGAATGTAAAGCCGCTTGACGCTGTTCATAGATCATGCGGCGCTGCTCGTTCATGACTTCGTCGTATTCGAGTAGGTTCTTACGAATTTCGAAGTGATAATCCTCGACCTTGGTCTGGGCCTTCTTGATGGCGTTGGAGACCATCTTCGATTCCACGGGTTCACCGCCACCCATGCCAGCTTTGGCCAGGAAGTTTTTGACCCAGTCCTTGTAAAAACGACGCATCAGAGGATCGTCCAAGGACAAGAAGAAGCGCGAACGACCTGGGTCGCCTTGGCGCCCGGAACGACCGCGTAGCTGATTATCGATACGGCGCGACTCGTGACGCTCGGTGCCAATCACATAGAGGCCACCTGCCTCGAGCACGTCGTTGCGCTTTTCCTCATGGGCAGCCTCAAGCTCATCATGCACGGCCTTAACCGCTTCTTGATCTTCGGGGGCAATCTTGCGTTCTGCCACCTCATGGGGAATCATGGCTTCGACATTGCCGCCCAATACAATGTCAGTACCACGACCGGCCATGTTGGTAGCCACGGTTACGGCACCTCCACGTCCAGCTTGTGCGACAATCTCGGCCTCGCGTTGGTGCTGTTTGGCGTTCAGTACGTTGTGCTTGATGCCACGGCGTTTGAGAATTCCAGACAGCAACTCCGAGTTCTCAATGCTGGTTGTACCGACCAACACGGGTTGGCCCTTTTCTCGTGCCTCACCGATTTCAGTGGCGATGGCCTTCCACTTGTCCTTGGTTTCGAGGTAGACCACGTCGGCTTCATCCTTTCTTGCGATTGGACGGTTTGTCGGCACCTGGATGACATCGAGATCGTAGATTTTGGCGAACTCGCCAGCTTCGGTTAGCGCCGTACCGGTCATGCCGGATAACTTGCCGTAAAGGCGGAAGTAGTTTTGGAATGTGATGGTGGCAAGGGTTTGGTTCTCGGCCTTGGGGCGTAAACCTTCCTTAGCTTCCACAGCTTGGTGCAAGCCATCCCCCCAACGACGTCCCTCCATGAGGCGACCGGTGAATTCGTCTACGATGACGATAGAGCCTTCCTTGACCACGTAGTCGACCTCATCGGCGTAGAGGTGCAGGGCCCGCAGGCACTGCTCGATAATGTGCGGCCACTCCATATTCTCGGCGCCGGAGTAGAAGTCTTCGATACCGAGATGCTTCTGTGCAGCGATGATGCCATCCTCGGTCAGGACCGCCGACTTCTCCTTCTCCTTGGTCTCGAAATGATCCTCGACCTTCAACTTGCGCGCCGCCTGCATGCCGATGCGATACTTCTCGGCGTTGCCGGTAGCTGGACCGCTGATAATCAGTGGCGTACGCGCCTCATCGATGAGGATTGAATCAACCTCGTCGATGATGGCAAAGTCGAGCGAGTGCTGTACCTGATCTTCAATGCGTGACTTCATGTTGTCGCGCAAATAATCAAACCCTAGCTCGTTATTGGTGGCATAGATGACGTCGCCAGCGTAGATCGGGTGACGGTCCAGGGGCGGCATCTGCGATTGGATGGCGCCAACTTCCAGGCCCAAGTAGCGATAAACCGGCGCCATCCATTCGGCATCGCGGCGCGCCAAGTAATCGTTGACGGTGACTACAAAAACTTTGCCGGCTAAGGCATTGAGATATGCGGCCAAGGTGGCAACTAAAGTCTTGCCTTCGCCGGTGGCCATCTCGGCGATCGATCCCGAATTCAACACAGCGCCACCGATGATTTGCACGTCGTAATGGCGCATACCCAAGGTGCGCTGCGAAGCCACGCGTACCATCGCAAAAGCCTTTGGCATGATCTCTTCAAGGGACTTGCCATCAGCCACCTCCTGCTTCCAAGTGATAGTCTGCTGCTTAACTTGCTCCTCGGTCAGCGACTCTGCCCAAGCCGCTTCGTCGGCCACGGCCTTAACCAGCGGTGCCATGCGCTTTACCACGCGGGCGTTTTGGGAACCGAAGATCTTGTTGAGGGTGCGCCCAAAGCCTTCTCCGAGGCCCTTGAGAGAGTCCGTTATCGCTTCAAAGTCGACCATGATGCTATGCAAGCCGTTGCGGACGACGAGGGGCCGACACGCAAAGGGGGTTAACAGGATAAAGGATGCGGCCAGTCAAGCGAAGAGCGGAGCTCCTCAAGACTGGTGTTTTCTTCGGCGAGAACCCGACGTAGCTCTGCAGCGATGTCGGAAATCACTCCAGGACGGCGGAAAACAGCGGTTCCTATTTGGACGGCGGTGGCTCCTGCGACCACGTAATCCAGCACATCGTCAACGCTTTGAGCCCCACCGCTGGCAATAATCGGTAGATTCACTGCATTAGCGGTCTCCCACACCAAGCGCAACACCAGAGGCCTCACAGCCGGGCCCGACATGCCTCCAGTGCCGTTGGCGATTACCGGCTTCCGTTTACGCCAGTCCACTAACATGCCCATCAGGGTATTGGAAACCGTCAGGGCGTCGGCACCACTGGCTTCAGAGGCCTGGGCGAAAGGAATGATGCTTGCCACATTCGGCGAAAGTTTGACCCACAACGGTTTGTCGGTTGCGGCTCTGCAGGCTTTGACGACCTCTTCCAACGCCTCCACATTGGTGGAAAACTGGATGCCTCCAACCACGTTCGGGCACGAAAGGTTCAGTTCGATGGCGGCCACCCCTTCCATGGCGTGGAAGGCTTCGGTCATGGCCACGTAATCCTGCACGGAATGGCCACCGGCGTTGGCAACAACCGGCATCGGCAATTTGGCCAGCTTCGGGGCGACATTGTCGCGCCAATAAGCCAATCCCTTATTTTCCAAGCCGATGGCGTTGAGCACGCCCCCCGGGAACTCGCCCATGCGTTCCGGTGGGTTACCAAAGCGCGGTTCCGGGGTGACGGTCTTTAGCACCAAGGCGCCTAGGTCGCCCGGTTGTAGGTAGGCCAAGGCCGATGGGTCGTGACCGAAGGTGCCAGATGCGGTGAGCAGCGGCGAATCCAGCTGCAGGCTGCCGATGGCGGTGCACAACATGCGCAGATTCTACTTCTTTTCCACTTCTTCCGCAGAGTGGAAATGCAGGCGAGATAAGCCGGTAATCAGCAATACGAAACCAACCGAGATACAGGCATCGGCGAAATTGAAAACCGGGAATGGATCCAGCGGCCATCCGATTGGCCACCATGACGGTGGCGGGATATCAACCAGAATGAAGTCGCGTACCTTGCCGTCTCCTGGCCATGGCAACCAAGCGGAAAGGTTGTCATAAAGGTTGCCGATGGCACCGGCTACGAGCAGGCCCAAGGTGAACAGGCCCATTCGATTGGAGTCATCCTGCTTGCGCACGAACATAATCAGGGCCACCACGGCAATCATGCGCACCACCGTCAGTACCGGCGTGACCCAAGCTGATTCGTTTCCTAAACCCCAGATGCCACCGGCGTTACGAATGCAGTAGAAGGACAACCATTCACCGATCAGAAATTTACGGGGCGCATATTCGCCGACGGCCTCGAAGACCACGCTCTTGCTGAAGAGGTCGGTAGCGACCAAAGCCACAACGAAAAGCGCGAACCATGGCCGCTTTAGGCCACTGCGAGGGTCGGCCGGGTTGGGCTTATATCTCAAGGCTGCCGTTTTCGGATTTTTCTTGGCAACCCACACAGTAGCTGGAATAAGGCAGGACTTCCAGGCGACGTGGAGGAATCAAATCCTTGCATGCCATGCAAGTCCCGAAGACACCATCTTCGATACGCTTCACGGCAGCCTGCGTTGCCTTGAGGATCTCATCCTCGTTCTCAAGGAGGCTCAACTGCATGTCCCGGGTATAGCTTTGGCCACCGATGTCATCGCCATCGGAGCCAGAGGAATCTACCTCGCCGAGCAGTACCGCATCTTCCATCCGCTCAAGCTTCACACCAAGTTGCTTGAGGATGTCCAGCAGGACCGGAAGATATTTCTTTTGCTGGGTTTTCGTGAGCTTCTTCATCGCGTAATCTGGAGGGGTTCCCGATGTGAGGAGCGAGATTCTAGTGGCTACGGAAACAGAAGGTCAACCGGTCCCACCGGAGATGCAAGCTCGAATAAACGAGTATGTCGGCAGTTTGGCTGCCGAAGCGGGGCTTGCACCGCTCACTATCGAGGCGTATCGACACGACCTAGGTCGTGCGGCCGCCTTTCTGTCCACGCGTAACATCTTATGCTGGGAAGACTTAAGCCCCGATGATATTGCCGATTTCTTGGCTGTCAGCCGAACCGACGGCTTGGCCCCCGCAAGTCAAGTTAGGCTATTATCTAGTTTACGAGGATTATTTCGCTGGTTGCGCGCCGAAGAAGGTTTGGAGGGCCGTGACCCCACACGCACGGCTGGCAAGGTGCATCTTTGGAACCGTTTGCCGGACGTCTTGACCCCAGAAGATGCGCGAGCCTTGCTGGACGCTCCCTCGCCCAAAACTTGGATTGGGCAACGCGATCGCGCCCTCATGGCCCTGCTCTATGGCGGAGGCCTCCGTGTCAGTGAGGCCGTTTCCTTGAAGCTGGATGGCTTGAGTTTGCGTGCCTTCATCGGCGATGAAGCACCAGGCATCCTGCATGTTTTGGGCAAGGGAAATAAGGAACGCCTCGTCCCCTTTGGTGGCATCGCACGCTCTCGGCTGGAACATTGGCTGGAAGAAGGCCGTACGACGCGGGCCAAAGGACGTCGCCATGTGTTGTTGTCGAAAAGTGGCAAGTCCCTGGATCGGCATCGTGCCTTCCGCATCGTACGCCAACATGCGCTGAAAGTTGGACTTGATGGTCGTACCCATCCGCATATCCTGCGCCATTCTTGTGCCACGCATCTATTGCTTGGTGGCGGCGATTTGCGCAGCGTGCAGGAGTTCCTCGGGCATGCCGATTTGCGCACCACCGAACTCTATACCCACCTCGAGGTGGATCAACTTCAGAGCTACCACAAGCTGCATCACCCACGGGGTTAGGGCATAAGGCGCTTGAGGTGTTCTTGAAGCGCGTTGGCCAAGTCCGACGTGACCCCAGGCAGTGCAGTCAACTCTTCGGGTGCAGCATCGCGTAATTTGCCCAAATCGCCGGCGCAGAAATCCAACAAGGTCTTACGCTTGCTGGCGCCGATGCCTGTGACCTGCTCTAACACCAAGCGCAGGTTCTCACGTCGACTGCGATGATAACCGATGGCGAAACGATGCGCTTCGTCACGGATTCGTTCGCAGAATAGGCGTTCGGGGCTGCCACGCTCTAAGATAATGGCTTGTTCACGACCGGGTGCAAAAAGGCGCTCCTCGGCGGCAACCGGCCCGTGTCCACGGCGTGCCTTCGCTAAGGCCACCATGTTTAAATCGAGACCACTGGAAGCAAGGCTCTCCAAGCCGGAGCTCAGCTGCCCACGCCCCCCATCCAGGATTAGCAGGTCTGGCAGGCCTTCCTCGTCGGCGCGCGCCAAGACTCGCTGCACCACCTCGCGCATGGCAGCGAAATCGTCATTTCCACTGCCGTCGGCAACCAAATAACGACGATAAAAGCCACGTGCAGGCCGGCCTTCGCTGAAGCGTACCTTGGAAGCAACGCGTTCATGGCCTTGCAAATGCGAGACGTCGATGCAGTCGACTATCGCCGGTGTCGGGATCTTCAGAATCTCGGCAATGCGCCGTGCAACTTCGCTCCATGCTGCTCCTGCGACCGCTCCGGACTGTGCACGCGCGTTGGACTCAGCCATGCGCACCAAAGCGCGTTTCGGCCCACGTTGGGGTGCGATCAACTTAACCTTGCGTCCAAAGCGAGAACTAAGCCATTGTTCCAAACCATGCTGCTCTTCAGGCATGGCACCCACAAGGACTTCAGGCACTAACTCTGCTTCGTCCCGATAAAGAGCCACTAGCAGCTCCGAGACAGCTGCAGCAGGGTCCCCGGCTAACGGCAGATGCCCCTTGCGGGTATGTAGCCATTCACCGTCACGGTATTGCAACAAGGCAAAGTAACCTCGTTCATCAACACCAAGCACATCGAAATCAGTGTTGGCGTCGAGCCGTACCTTCTGGGGTTCGGCCAATGCCTCCAAGGCCTTGATGCGGTCGCGAGCGCGCAAGGCAATTTCGTAATCCTGCCTGGTTGAGGCGTTGAGCATATGTGCACGTTCTTTTTCTAAGCGTCCTTTAACTTTGCCCTTCAGAACTTCCCGAGCTCCTTGTAGGGCGACTGCATATTCGTCGGTTTCGACTTTGGCTACACAAGGTGCGCTGCACAGATGGATGCCATGCTTCAGACATGCGCGCGAGCGATTAGCAAGTGTGTGGTCGCTGCAGTCACGAATGCCAAAGGCGCCTTGTAGCAACCGCTTAGCGCGGCGCGCGGCACTGGCGTTGGGGTAAGGACCGAAAAATTCTCCCTTACTGGAACGCCTGCGCGCCAAACCCAAGCGAGGCCAAGGATGGGTGGTGTCGAGCCAAACCCAAAGGAAGGACTTGTCGTCCTTCAGCAGCACGTTCAAGGCTGGTTGGTGCAGTTTGACAAGACGTTCCTCAAGCAGAATGGCCTCCTTCTCGCTATCTGTCACGCGAAACTCGGCACTTCGCGCAATACGCAAAAGTTCTTTCAACCGGGGGCGGCCGTCGGCGCCTTCACGTCGATAAACCTGCACGCGTTTGCGCAAGTTGATGGCCTTGCCAATGTAGAGGATTTTTTCGTTGGCATCGAAGAACAGATAGACGCCTGGACGGGCCGGTGCGGTCTTCAGTTGTTCATCGAAGATATGTAGGTCACCACTCATGGGTGGAACTCCAAGCGGGCTGCTTCCAGACGGCGAACCTCATCACGCAGGCGAATGGCTTGCTCAAAGTCCAAGGACGAAGCCGCAACCAACATCTGTTTCTCTAACTCGGCTATTTTGGCGTCGATTTCCTCCTCGCGTGGGACAGGATGAGCATCATCCTCGTTGGATTCCGACCCCAGCATGGTGGCCAAGGAATCAACGATGCGCTTCCGAATGGTCTTCGGCACGATGCCATGCTCTCGGTTGTAGGCCTCTTGAATTGCACGGCGGCGATTTGCCTCCCCCATGGTGGCCTCAATCGACTTGGTCATCTTGTCGGCGTAGAGCACAACTTTGCCGTGGGCATTACGCGCAGCGCGGCCGCAGGTTTGGATGAGCGATGTAGTAGAGCGTAGAAAACCTTCGCGATCGGCATCCAGAACCAGTACCAAAGCCACTTCTGGCAGGTCCAAACCCTCGCGCAATAGGTTAATGCCAACGAGCACGTCGAAGACGCCCAGGCGCAGGTCTCGTAACAACTCACTGCGCTCGAGAGTATCGATGTCGGCATGCAGATAACGTGCCTTGATACTGTTTTCCTGCAGGAACTCGGTCAAGTCCTCGGCACTGCGCTTGGTCAAGGTGGTGACCAAGACGCGTTCGCCATCTTCAATGACTGGTTTGATCGAGGCAAGCGCATCCTCAACCTGCCCGACCGCCGGACGGATCTCCACCGGTGGGTCAACCAAGCCAGTGGGACGAACAATCTGTTCCACGGCTGGTGCTGTGACGATGGCCTGTTCGCGGTAACCGGGGGTCGCAGAAAGGTACATCACCCGTCCGAGAAGCGGTTCAAACTCCTGTTCGGCCAGCGGCCGGTTCTCCAGCGCCGACTCCAAACGGAAGCCGTATTCGATCAGGTTGCGCTTGCGTGCAGTATCGCCCCGCACCATGCCATAGACCTGGGGCAGGGTCACATGACTCTCGTCAATCACGCACAGGAAATCGCGCGGAAAGTAGTTCAGCAAGGTGAACGGTGGTTGCCCCTTGGCGCGACCCTCGAAGTGTGCAGAGTAATTCTCGATACCGGAGCAATAGCCAAGCTCCTCAAGGTCTTCCAAGTCGGCAAGGGTGCGGCGCTCGAGGCGCTCGGCCTCGATTTCGCGACCAGCAATGCGCATGCCTCGAACCTGCTTCTCCATTTCTTCCCGGATACTAACCTGGGCCTGGGGGATGCGATCCTCTGGTTGCACATAGTGCCCTACAGGATAGACCGAGACCTCGCGCGGTTCCTCGAGGATCTCACCAGTTAACGGGTCGACGTACATCAGTGCGTCGACCCGGTCGCCATCAAGCTCAATGCGCAACATGCGATCCTGTTCATGGATTGGCC
>JASMKM010000078.1 GCA_030749235.1 Planctomycetota bacterium
TGGTCAGAAAACCGATACCTACATAACCGATCATATAGACCAGCTGCACCAAGGTGGCGAGCAGGCGCACGAAGGGATTGAAGCGGCGTTCGAAATATTCTGGAATCGAACGCACCTTCATGTAGTAGACAATCGGCAACCAACCGAAGATGAACAACGGCATGAAGAACCAATCGTTCATGTAGGCCATTGACCCAGAGAAACCGTTCTCGAAGCTCTTGGCGCTGTACTTGACGAAACTATGGCTACCGACGCCTGTGGCGACGATGGACATGGTGATTAGCCACCAGGAGAAACGTCGGCCGCCGAAAAAGAAGTCGGAGGTGGAGCGATTGAACTTCGCGAAGTAGGAACCAAAGCCGAGGACCACCACGAAGTAACCGATTAGGATGCTCCAGAATAGTGGCGATTCGCCTGCAGCGGCTGCAGCGCGCGAGGCTGCATCGGACGGCACCTCGGCGGCCGCATGTTGCAGCAACATTAGGGGCAGGGTCATCATGCTACAGGTTGATCGCGGCGAGAGTGCCTAGTCCGTGGATGGCTGCGTACCAGCAAAAACCGAAGATGAGGATGCCGAGCCAGCGGCGGTGACGGCGACGATGCCAATCCAGGGCGCCGCTCTTGACGACCAGAAGGATGCCGCTGAAGAAGCAAAGGCCTCCAACTCCGTACAGGTAGATGTACGGCAACCAAACGCGATCAAAGGGCAAATCCATCGGCGCAACATGATAGCTGCGCCGCCGATTGTCGAGCGCCACAAGCGTGCTGGAAGGGTGAAGACGGCGTGGAGTTGTGCTATGCCAATGCTCCGCTTAGAATCAGCCCTGCATCCAGACGGGAGGAGGGTAAGGCCCTGCGAATCCCGGCCAACCGGCTTCGCGCGGTGGCAATGCCTTTCGCTGCGGCGAAGCGATGCGGAGGTCCTCTCCAACCGTCGGTGGTGCTTTCTTCATGACTACAAGCACTCCACCTCGACCAGACCTCCAAACCGCCCTCGAAAGCTGCATCTTGGTGCTCGATGGTGCCATGGGCACCCAGCTGCATGAACGCGGCATCGCCTTCAACAGTAGCTTCGAGACCGCCAACGTCGACAAGCCCAACTGGGTCAAGGAGGTCCATCAATCCTTCCTGCAGGCCGGCGCCGACGCCATCCTGACCAACACCTTCGGTGCCAATCGATATCGGCTCGGTCGCCATCAGCTTGCTGACCGCCTTCCTGAACTGCTTGAAGCTGGTGGCACGCTGGCGCGCGAATGTGCCGCCGAGCAGGCCTTTGTGATCGGATCGCTCGGCCCTCTCGGCGTCGAGTTGGAGCCAATCGGACGCCTGGAAGGAGCGGAAGCAAGAGCTGCCTTCGCCGAGAGCGCCCGCATCCTTGCCCCTTTGGTGGATGGTTTCTCACTTGAGACCTTCGACAACATCGCCGAACTGGAGCAGGCAATCCGCGGCGTCCGCGAAGTCTGCGACCTGCCGATCTTGGCTTTCCTGACCGTCGGTGACGACACGCGCACCCAACATGGCGCCACTGCCGCTTCGGTGGCAATGCGTGCAGCGGCCGCTGGTGCTGACATGGTCGGCTTCAACTGCAGCAGTGGTCCACGCGTGGTCCTGGATGCAATTCGCCAAGCCAGCCAGGAGATCGACCTGCCCTTAGGCGCCAAGCCCAATGCTGGTATGCCGCGGGAGGTCGATGGGCGTATCTTTTACGAAAACGATCCTGATTATTTTGCACGCTTCGCACGGCGCTTCCTACAGGTCGGCGGTCAGGTAATCGGTGGCTGCTGCGGCACCACTCCGGAACATATCCGCGCCATCACCCGAGCAGCGCGCGCCGGACAGCAGCATATGTTGCATACCGGTTCGCACCCCCACCAAGTCACCGTCAAGCCGAAGCAACCTAGCGCTGGCATCGAACCGGTGCCGTTGAAACGACGCTCGGCCTTCGGTAGCGCCCTAGCCAGCGGCCGCACTGTCGTCAGCGTCGAGCTAGTGCCACCGCGCTCCACTGACACCAGCAAGTTAATCCACGCCGCACGCGAGTTGCATGTGGTCGGAGTGGATGCAGTCAACCTGCCCGATGGCCCACGCGCGTCGGCACGCCTGTCGAACATGGCCACCGCCACCATCCTGCTGCGCGAAACGCGCATCGAACCACTGCTGCACTTTTGCTGCCGCGACCGCAACCTGCTTGGCATGCAGTCGGACCTGCTTGGTGCTGCAGCCTTGGGCCTGCATAACCTACTTGTCATCACCGGCGACCCACCATATCAAGGGGATTATCCCGACTTGACAGCCGTCTTTGACGTCGACGCCATCGGCTTGTGCAACATCGTTGCCAACCTGAATCGCGGCTTAGACTTGGGTGGCAACCCACTCGGTTCGCCGACCACCTTTTGCTTCGGCGGTGCCTTGAACCACACCGCGATGGATATAGAACGCGAACTGGAGCGCCTGAAGTGGAAGGTCGAGTCGGGCGTGAACTACCTAATCACTCAACCGGTCTTCGATGCCGCCTCGCTGCTCGACATGAAAGCCCATTTCCCCGACGGAACCCCACCGGTGCTGGCAGGCATCTGGCCCCTCCGCAGCCTGCGCAATGCCGAGTTCCTGCATTCGGAAGTCCCCGGCGTGCGCCTACCTCAAGATGTCCTGGATCGCATGCGCAAAGCCGAGGACGCCGGCCGGGCTGCCGAGGAAGGCTTGATTATCGCCACCGAAACCGTTCAGCAACTGCACGGCAAGGTCGCAGGTTTCCAGGTGGCCGCCCCCTTCAACAAGGTCGAGCCAGCGCTCGAGCTTACGGAGTTGATTCGCGCAAGCGATTGACCAGACGCGGCAAGGCGGTGATATGCGGCACGATAAAGTCGATGTCCTGCGGCCGCGGACCAACCGACTCCAACACCCAATCCGGTGTATGCGGCAGGTGCATGATGCCGATGCCGCGGGGTGCAGTCGCCTCGCCGGCGGTACGCATCGCCAAGGGCATGGCCAAGTCCAGCGACAGGACGTCGCCGACCAGCAGGTCGGGGTTCTCGCGCTCGATGATGGCGCGATACTGCGGGCGGTCAACATGGACCTCGCGGCCAGCAAAATCCATCACCTGCTGGCTATCGCCCAACCACTGCTTGCCGGCGCGGCCATAGACACGTAGCGGTACCTCACCGGGTTCGGTGGTGGCGGCATCGGCCACGCCGAAACCGTGATGGGCGAACCAACCGACAATCTTCTCAGCCGGTGCATTGGTGGCAAAGACCACATGAACGTCATGGCTGCATAACCATTGCAGCACCCGCTCGGCACCTTCAGTGAGGTCGTGGTCAACCTCGGCACGAAAACGCGCACAGGTGTCGTGATAGCAGTAGTCAAGAAACTCCAACACCGAGCCGAAGTCGCGCAGCACCGCCTCCTTCAGGCTACCGGTGGTCTTGCACGAGGCCTGGTCGATGTACTGGCCGATGGAAGTGGGAACGGCGAAATAATCCTCATCCACGTAGGAACTCAAGCGACCTTCGATCTTCCAGCCATGCTGGTCCGGGGAAGCCAGTACCGCGGCACGGAAACTGTCGTAGGCGCCCTGCAGTTCCCCAGATGACATTCCAGATAGGCGCGCCAGTTCATCGCGCACCGTGGTGTGCACGGCCTGCAACTCTCGCCACGGGTTGGTCCAGACTCCATCAAAGTCCGTTAAGAAAGCTAGGGGGCTTGCCATGAGCCCCTTAGCCTAGTGTCCGCGGGCGCGGGCGCAAAGTGTCTTGAGGCTATGACGCTTATTGCCCAGCTGGAGCAGAATCCACTTTGCTCAACGAAGCGACACCGGACCCCATTAGCGAGTCAAAGCCTGGCCCCCCCATCAGGGTGCCGCTCTCGTCAATCAGGGCATAAGTGAAGAACAGGATCGAACCGTCGTCGGCAGTAATCTGCACGTTGTCCAGGCGACCGACGCTGTCGTTGGTGTAAGCGAACGTATTGCCTGGTCCGGCGGAGTAGGTGTGGTGCACGAAGCCGTCAATTGGACGAACCATCTGGCCAGAGAGCACGGCCCCTGCGACATCTAAAGTTAGGTCGATAAAGCGACGCTTACCACGATTGTTGATGCCGTTACCTTTCCAGGCTCCTTCCAGCACGTTGGCGTTGAACTGCCCAGCGCCGATGCTGCGCTTCAGCACGAAACTACCTTCGACCAGGATGCCATCGGCATTGAGGTGGCTGAACTCGCCGGTGAGGGTGGAGAGCGAATCATCCATCTGTGCGGTCAGGACCATGTTGTTGGTGACCAGCACCGACTCGATGTTGGCAGCCATCGCGCCATCGACGGTGAAGTCGAGGCTGATGTTGTCGATTGAGGTCCACTGGTTACCCGAGCTATCGGCCGATTCGACAATCTGACCGCCGATCACGGTGAAGTAATAGTTACGGACATCGCGGGCGACGCTGTCCGGAATCAACTGACCGAACCAGTCGCCTTCCATGTCATCCAACGTGAAGACGATGGGCGGTGGTTCCGTGCCACCGGTCGCCCCGCCTGTGATGCTGGCGGCATCGGAACCAGGATGCGAACAGGCCACAAATGCGCCTAGCAGAAGAACTGTTAGGCAGCGTGTTGGCAGTGCAGAGGGGCGTGAGGGGGTACTCATGGTTTCCTAATCGTTGACCGCAAAGTGGCCGAGGGTGCAGGCGAGGCAGTGGGCAACAAAAGAGTAAGCTAAGTTAATCGTTCACTAAAATTTACCAGAAATCCACCTCCTTATCGACTAGGGTATCTTAAGAGCAAAAAAAAGATGCGAATTCCCCGCAATTTCGAGGGTTTTTCAAATCTTTCCGATGGCGCAAAAATCTTTCCGATGCCGCAAAGGTGTTGGAACAAATATGGGCAACCACCGTCCCATCTAAGGCATAAGTGTGTTTTCCCCCTTCCCTCTACCCCTTCCTCCGATGATTCGAAGATCCCTAGCAGCCTCTCTGGCCGTACTTGGCGCTTTGGCGGTGCATGCACCCGCCTACTCCCAAAATAGTCAGGAATCCGTAGACCCTGTCACCAAAGCCTTCCAAGGCTGGCAAGATGACACTGGCATGTCCTGGCGCCTCACACGCCACACAGACCAGCCCACAGGTCAATTCCTGTATGGCGGCAAGCTCGCCGCACCATTTACCCCAGTGGTGGACGCGGATTGGTACGAGTTGGCTATGCAGGCCTTCGACAAGGCTTACGACGTCTTCTCAATTAGTGAGCAAACCTTGATTCCGGTTCGGGTGAAATACTTAACCCTGAGCCAAATTGGCACCACCGACAAGGTTTCCGTCGAGTTCATGCAGGCTGTCAACGGCGTGCCGGTCGTCGATGGTTCGGTTCAGGCCCTCTTCACTCCGCGGGGTGAACTGCTCGCCTTAGATAGCTTGGCCATCGCAGGCGTGGAAAACCTCCGCACCCGCCCAGCCATCAACGCCTATCAGGCCGCCAACGCTGCGGTTGCCGACTACATCAACTTGGAGCAGCGCGAGCCAGTCGAAGTCAGCGATCCGCAACTGGTCATCATCAAGCATGCTTCGGGCAAATACATCGAAGGTCGTTTGGCTTGGTCCTTTGAGCTGCGCAATCGCGAGAACCCGGAGAACCCTGCCGGTCGCGAGATTTTCATCGCCGCCGATGATTCCTCGATGCCCATGCTGATGGAGAAGAACCTGATTCATCACCAGCAGGCCACCGGCACAGTCGAGTCCTACGCGACTCCTGGCACTGCGGCCAATTCCGGTAGCAACCCGCCGACTCTGCACATCATGCCGTTCATGAACATTACCTCGAATGCTGGTAATACGACCACGGACGAACTTGGAAACTTCAGCATCAACGTCGGCAACAACAACCCGCTGAACATCACTGCGACTTACGCAGGCCCTTACTGCCGCGTCTATAACCAGGCTGGTGGCGAACACAGCACTACCACCTCGTTCACGCCAGGCGTGCCCGGCACCTTGACCATGAACACCGGCCAGACGGAACACGTCACGTCGGAAGCTTCTTGCTACGACTCGGTCTTGGACGTCCGTTCGTGGCTCAAGTCGATTGACCCGAGCGACAACACCCTCGACTTCCAGGTACGCACCAACGCCAATCTGAACTCGACCTGTAACGCCTACTTCGATGGCGTGTCCATCAACATGTACCGTTCCGGTGGTGGCTGCAACAACACCGGCTTCAGCACGGTGGTCGCGCACGAGGAAGGTCACTGGGCCAACGTGCTTTACGGAAGCGGTAACGGCTCCGACGGCTTCGGTGAAGGTAACGCTGACGTAATCTCGATGTACATCTACGACACGGCGAATGTAGGTGATGGCTTCTTCACTGGTGGCGGCTACATCCGCACCGGCAATAACACGCGTCAGTTCTGTGGTGACAGCAACGGTGGTTGCTACGGTCAAGTGCACGCCGATGGCGAAGTCCTGATGGGTGCTATGTGGAAGGTGCGGGAGCGCCTCAACGCCACCCTAGGTAACACCGCAGGCGACCTCACCGCCAACACCCTTTGGGTGGGTTGGATGAACGCCTACAACGATGGCCAGATTAAGACGGTCATCGAGGAGCACTGGCTCGCCTTGGACGACAACGACGGCAACATCTTCAACGGTACACCGAACTTCGCCGACATCGATGCAGGCTTCCGCGACCAGGGTTTCCCAGGCGTGGACCTCGCTTTGATTGAGATCCTCCACACCCCATTGGGCGACAGCCTCAGCGAAGCTGGGCCTTACGTGGTCGATGCCAACATCGACAGTGGAATCGGTGCGGTAATCACCGGTGCCGAAGTCCACTACACCGTGGATGGCGGTCCTGAGATGATTGTGCCCATGTCCAACACTACCGGCACCACCTACAGCGCCGGCATTCCTGGACAGGCCTCCCCAGCACGCTTGACTTACTGGATCACCGCGGAGGATTCGGCAGGAAACGATGAGCGGCTGCCACGCAACGCTGAATATGAGTTCGTCGTTGGCGTACGCACGCAGATCTACTTCAACGACTTCGAAGGTGCCACCGATGAAGGATGGACCCACGCCCAGATCGCCACGCAGGACGACTGGCAGCGCGGTGTGCCTCAAGGCAATGGCGGTGACCCAGGAAGCGCCTACTCCGGCAACAACGTCTGGGCCAACGACCTCGGCAATCCCGGTTGGAACGGCACCTACGCGGCCAACACCAACAACTACCTGAATTCCCCTGTCATCGACTGCACGGGTGCCTCTGGCGTGACCTTGCGTTTTGCCCGCCACCTCGCGGTGGAAGAAGGCATCTATGACCAAGCCACCATCCGTGTCAACGGCACCACCGTCTGGGCCAACCCCCTGAACGGCAACACCATCGATTCGGACTGGACCATGGTCGAGTACGACATCTCGTCAATCGCCGACAACAACCCATCTGTACAGGTCCGCTTCACAATGCAGAGTGATGGCGGTCTCGAATTTGGTGGCTGGAACATCGATGACTTCGAGCTCTACACCTTGGATTCCGTCCCAGGTGGCGGCACCGACGTCATTCTGCTCACTGGCGACGCCAACGGCAATGCCGGTGGTCCGATTTCCTACACCTTCACTGGCATGGAAGCCGGTCGCCCATGGCAGATGCTCGGCGGCTTGTCCAATGCGGGTAGCGTGATCTTCGGTCACAGCTTTGACATCGGACCTGGATACCGCTCGCTCGGTTCCGGTACCGCAACGGCTTCGGGCGATGGTTCCATCACCTTCAACATTCCAGCCAACTTGCCTTCGGGTACGGTCGGCTATCTGGAAGTCGGTGCGCAATCCTCCTCCGGTATCACCGATTCCAACATCCTCAGCGTGACTGTGAACTAACGAACACATGTACCTACCTCTACTTCTCGCCTCCCTGCTTCAGCAGGGAGCCGACGTCCTCGGTCCCCCTCCAGGGGCCGAGGCGACGGCTCAAGTCCCTACCACAGACAGCGAAATCGCTGTCTATGCCTATGGCACTGACACCGCCTTGCGCGATCTGCTGATTCGCAACGGCGAGATGTACGACGACATGGGCGGCCTAATCGCCGGTCGTACCGACTCGCAACTTGCCCAACGGCTGGGCGTGGCGATGACGGTGCTGCCTGCCTTGGCCGCCGATGAAGAACTCTTCACCTTGGTGGCTCACCATGATGAAGAGGAAGCAGGTCCCGTGGCGTCTTCCGGCCGCGAGATTTGGCGATCAGCTGACGGTCGCGTGCGCCTGCGCGCCTTGACCAAGGCACAGTTGGCCACCATGGTCAACCCTGGCTTTCGTTGCCATGGTGCGGTGCGCAAGATTGGCCACCAGGCAATCAAACCAATCTCGGCCCAAAGCTATGGCGGTCGCCAGAATGCCGTCACCCCGGATCCGGTAATTGCATCGTGGGTCGCACAGGTCTCCGACAGCAACATCGCTGCCGACATCGCCACCATGGAGGCCTTCGGTACGCGCCGTCACGGTCAACCAGGTTCGATCAACGCGCAGAACTGGCTGGTGGCACAGATGAACGCTCGCGGTCTCAACACCACCACCTTCAGCTACGACAGCAATGCCGACGTCGTCATCGGCGAAAAGCAAGGCATCACCGACCCAAGCAAGATCGTCATCATTGGCGCCCACTACGATTCGGTGAACTGGCAAGGCTCGTCCACGTCGCCGGCACCTGGTGCTGACGATGATGCCTCTGGTACTGCCGGCGTACTCGAAATCGCGCGCATCCTGGCGTCGAATGACTTCGACTACACCATCCGCTTCTGCGCCTTCTCCGGCGAGGAGTTGGGCCTGCTCGGTTCCGAAGCCTACGCCACCTATCTGGACAACATCAACGCTAACGTCATCGGCATGGTGCAGCTCGACATGACTGCCTATCGCGCGCCGGGCGATTCGCGTTCGGTCGGCTTCATTACCAACGATACCGACACCAACCTGAACAACTTCGCGATGGATGTGTACGCTGCGTACGTCCCAAGCCTGCCGATTACCATTGGCCCGTTGAGTGGCGGCACCAGTGACCACCGCTCCTTCTTCAACCACGGCTTCCCGGCGATTTTCCCCTTCGAGGATCTGGGTCAGTACAGCCCCTACATCCATACCGCCAACGACGTCACCGGCACTTCGGCAAACGACTTCATCTTGGCGGAGATGATTACCGCGGGTGCTTTGGCGACTGTCGCCGAACTAGCGCGCCCGGTGTCTATGACCATGACCCACACCCCGCTCGGCAACACCCAAGACGAGCTCGGTCCTTATGTGGCTACCGCCGACGTGGTTTCGCAGACCGCGGCTTCGGTCAACACGGTGGAACTGAACTGGCGTCTGGAAGGTGGTAACTGGAACGCAGTCGCGATGAGCCCAACCGGCAACCCTAACCAGTGGTCCGGCACGATTCCTGGTCAGGTGAGCCCCACGCGCGTCGAGTATTACATCGTGGCCACCGATACCAATAGCCGCAGCGTTTGGACCCCGGAAGGATTCGCCCCAGGCGACAACGTGCATAAGTTCGTAGTCGGCATCTACAACCGCATCGCCTTCGACAACTTCGATGGCGCCAGCGATAACGGCTGGACCCACACTCAAGTGGCCACCCAAGATGACTGGCAACGCGGCACGCCTCAGGGCAACGCCGGCGACCCAGGTGGCGCTTACTCCGGTACTAACGTCTGGGCCAACGACCTCGGCCTGCCGGGCTGGAACGGCAACTACGCCAGCAACACCAACAACCACTTGGATTCGCCTTCCTTTGATTGCAGCGGTGCAAACGGCGTCTACCTGCGCTTCGCGCGCTGGCTGACGGTGGAAGATGCTACCTATGACCATGCCCGCATCGAAGTAAACGGCCAGACGGTCTGGTCGAACCCAGTTGGCAGTGACCTACTCGACAACTCCTGGAGCATCCAGGACATCGACATCTCCGCGATCGCCGACAACAATCCTTCGGTCTCGATCCGTTTCCATCTGGATTCCGACGGTGGCCTCGAGTATGGCGGCTGGAACATTGACGACTTCGAGCTCTACACCCTCGAACCAGTCGGTGGCCCTAATGGCCCTAACCTTACCGCGCCTGGTTCGGTGAATGCTGGCTCGCCAATCACCATCGACCTGTCGAACGCCCCAAGCAACAGCCCTTGGTGGTTGCTCTATAGCTTTAGCAACAGCGGTTCGGTGATCTCGGGCTTGAACTTCGAGATTGGCGCCCCCTGGGTGCTGCTCCACAATGGTTCAGCGGATGGCAACGGTGATGCATCCTACACACAAACGGTCCCGCCGATTGCCAGTGGCTTCACGGTCTATCTGGAAGCCGCGACCAGTGGTGGCACACCGACGACCACCAACATGCTGACCTTGCAGATCAACTAAAGACTGCCACTCAGACGGAAGCCGCCAGTTCCTCGAACAGCTGCTCGTAATCGCCCGCTGCCTTATCCCAGGAATGCAGCCTCGCCATCACCTCGCGCCCATGTTCGCCTAGCTGATTGCGCTGGGCATCGTCGTCGAGCAGCTCGCATACGGCCTTGGCGAAGTCCTGCGGATCGTCGGCTAGGCGCAGCAACTGACTCACCTCGGCATGCATGGCTTCGACCCCGGTGGAGTTGGTCACCACTGGCTTCTCGACCGCCATCGCCTCCAGCACTTTGTTCTTGATGCCAGCGCCAAAGCGCATTGGTGCCACCAACATAGCGGCCCGTTGAATCCAAGGCTTCAAGTCCTCGACGCGACCGGTGACCTCCACTCCTGGGATCTCGGCCAGGGCCTGAACCTCCGGTGCAGGGTTAGTCCCCACTACCGTAAAGCTGGCCTGCGGATGAGTCTTGCGCACGATCGGCAGGATGTCCTTGGCAAAGTGAATCGCGGCGTCGTAGTTAGGTAGGAAATCCATATTGCCAAAGAGGATCAGGTTGCCTGGCACCTCGTCGACACCTTCGACCGGCTGAAACATCTCCAAGTCGACACCGTTGGGGATGATCTCCACCCGACAATTAGGCTTCAGGCGCTGCAGGCAATCCCGGTCCAACGGCGAGACCACCGTGGAAATCGGATAGCGCTCCAGGGTAAAGGTCTCGTAGCGCCGGAAGCGGTGTAACAGCTGCTTGGTGCGAAGGCGTTCCCTGAAGCCGAGGTCGCCACGCTCGAGACGACGTTCATAGAACATCGTGCGGCAATCGCAAACATCCAGCAGGGTGGGGATCTCCAGGGCGGCATCGCAGAACCACAAGTCGGCCCAAGGGTCGAAGACATAGGCCGCATCCAACTGCAGCTTCGCCTTCATGGCGCGCACTTCCTGGCACAAGGTCTGGCGGAAACCTGGATACTCGGCGTGGAAGGCACCGACCGGGTCGATCCCAAGGTTAGTGCGCAGGCGGCCGAGCATATTGCGCGCCGGCACGTCGCGCATGGTAATCGACTGGAAGATGCCTTGAGACTCCACGCTGGCTAACTTGGCACGCTGCTCGTCCTCATGGTTGAGAGCAAGCAGGTGAATCTCATGGCGCTGCGCCAGCCTGCGGAAGATATGCAGGATGCGTAGGTGATAGCCCTCCGAGATTGGCCAGGGCATGCCGCGGTAGACCACGAGTAGGCGCATACCCAACTATAAAGCCACGGGCCTGCGGAATCTCGGCTTGCGGCTGCGCCTCAGTCCGCGCTTTCGGCCTGCAGGACCTTGTCGAGCATGCCACGCAACTCACCGTTGTCGTAAAGCTCGCGCAGGATGTCGCCGCCGCCGATGAACTCACCGCCAAGGAAGATCTGTGGGGTGGTCGGCCAATTGCTGATTTCGACCAGTGCCGGCTTGATGCCTTCGTGCTGGAAGATATCGATGACCTCAAAGGGCACCTGCATACCGTTCATGATGTCGATCACGGCCTTCGAGAAGCCGCAGCGCGGGAACATTTTGTTGCCCTTGGCGAACACTAGGATTGGTTGCTCGGCGATGGCCTGTTCTAAGGATTCTTTGATGTTCATGATGCTGTTGGGCAAGTGGTCTTGATTTGGACGGCGTGAACCGTGTTATCACCCTCGGACATGTAGGGGCGCATGACGTCGAGCACCTTCCGATGCTGCTCGAGCAAGGACAGGCCTTGAAAGCCAGCCCATGAGATCTGGAGGTTCCAGTGATCCATGGTGCCGGTGAGATCCGTGGCGACACAGGATGCGCCTTCAAGGCCATCCATGACAATTTTTTCGACTGCGGAAGCTTCCATCGATTGGGTATTTTATCCTGGTGAGACTGGATTCGGGAACCAACCACCGAATTCTGGTACTAAGAAGTCCAGGTCCATATCTAGGACAGGAATCTGAACGATGGCAAAAATCGAGATCTACACCAAAACCACCTGCCCCTACTGTGTCCATGCGAAGCGCCTGCTCGAGAGCAAAGGCCAGAGCTTCGAGGAAATCAACCTCATGGAGTCACCAGAGCGCACCGACGAAATGGTGGAACGTGCGGGCGGCCGAACCACCGTGCCAGAGATCTTCATCGATGGCAAGCTGATTGGCGGTTTCGATGACCTCGCTGCCTTGGAGCAAAAGGGCGAGCTTGACAAGCTGCTGGCCTAGACCGCCTCTCCAATCGCCCCGTTTCCTACCGGCCTATTTGCCCAGCAGGAAGTGTGCCACGTCGCCTTCCCGCATCAGGTAATCGCGCCCTTCGGTGCGTAATTTCCCGGCGGCGCGGATTGCAGTCTCGGAATGGAACTCCTGCAGATCCGACACCGAATAGACTTCGGCACGGATGAAGGCCTTCTCGAAGTCGGTGTGGATCACGCCAGCGGCCTTCGGCGCGGCATCGCCAGCATGGATGGTCCATGCGCGGACCTCCTTTTCGCCGGCGGTAAAGTAGGTTTGCAGCCCGAGCAGCTGATAGACCGTGCGAATCAGGCGTTCCAAGCCGAGTTGCTCTACGCCCAAGTCCTCCATAAACATGGCGCGGTCCTCCTCCTCCATCGAACGTAGCTCAAATTCCAGGTCGCCGCAGATTGGCAACCACTGGGAACCTTGATTGGCCGCGTGCTCAGCGACCTGCTTACACCACGGGTTATCGCCTTCGAGGTCGTCGTCACTGACGTTGGCAACGTACAGCACCGGTTTCATCGTCATCAGAAACAGCGGCTTCAACGACATACGCTGACGCTCGTTCCACTCGTATTCGCGCAGCTGCTGACCGCCGTCGAGGATCTCGATAGCCTTCTCGAAAGTCTCGGCATCGAGCAAGGCATCCTTGTCGCCAGCGCGCCCTTTCTTGGCCACGCGGTCAGCGGCTCGACGCAAGGTCTCTAAGTCCGCCATCGCCAATTCCAGCTCGATGACCTCGATATCGCCGAGCGGATCAATGTCGCCCTCGCGCAGCACCTTCTCGCCACCGAAGCAACGTACCACTTGCATGATGGCGTCGCACTCCTTGATGTTGCCGAGGAACTTATTGCCCATGCCTTCACCTTCGGAGGCGCCCGCCACAAGACCAGCGATATCAACGATCTTGACTACCGCCGGCAGCACGCGCTTGGTTTCGATGAAGCCATGGATAATCTCAAGACGTTCATCAGGGACCTCCACCACCGCTACATTGGGTTCGATCGTGCAGAAAGGAAAATTGCCGACCTCGGCCTTGGCCGAGGACAGGGCGCTGAAGATGGTGGACTTACCGACGTTCGGAAGCCCTACGATGCCGCAGGAGACGCTCATGTGACCCGGCATTGTACCCTTTTCGCGCCTGCGTCGGCGCCGCCACTCGACCGCCCGGTGCAGAGCTCAAGCAGTCTGGACCAAGGCCTGGAGGGGCGATTGGTCGAAAGCGTGCACTTCGCTTCAGCTCAGAACTATGCCGCACGAGATCGCGAGGTCAGGCGGAATAGGAATCCTAGCAACAGGATGGCGGCGCCGAATCGCTGACCGGGGTTCCAGCTGGTGATGGCATCGGCCACAGCTACAGGGCCGGCCAAAGCGACCCTTGCAGACTTACGCGCCCACTCATGCTCGAGCAAGAATGCCGCGCCAATCGGGCCATTGTCGTAATACCAATCGACGAAGCTCTGCCCCACTGGATTGGCCTTCAGGTATTGGTCGCGGAAACGCCGCAGGGCAACGACTTCGCGCGAAGCATAATCCCCATGCGCTGCGGTCGCGACAAAGCAATCGTTGCCGGCCTCGCCTGCTCCACCGCCGGATCCGGGAGCGGTCACGTTAAGGGTGAAGGTGCCGGTCTGGCCGCCAGGATTGGTGACGGTCACGCTCTTGCTGCCGGCGCTCAAGGCCGGCACCTGCAGCAGTAAGCCTGCACCTAGCGCCAACTCGGTGATGTCGGCTTGGTCGAGTTGGGTACCATCGACAACCACCTCGATCTGACCGGTCGCTGCATCACCGTCATAATCGACGAAGGCCGAGTTGGCCGCGGCATTGAGCTGGACCTGGGTGGCGGTGTCCGGCGCCACGCTGGAGGCGAAGGCACCGTTGATGGTGTTGGTCAGTATTCCCGCGGTATCCGGCACGCCACCGGTGGCGGTCGGCGGACCGTCGGCAAAGAAGTTGAAACGTGCGCTGATGGTATTGACCACACCGGCACCGATGCGGAAATCCTGCACGTTACTTTGAAAGGTATTCAGACAGGCAGTGCGACCGGTATGACCGGGACCGAAGTCCGGATCGTTGTTGTCATTGCCGGCAGTGGGCACCACAGTGGTCAACTCAACACCCGCGCGCCTAGCATTCTCGATGCGGTTGCCGTAGAAATCTGCCAGGATGTCGGCGGTATGGCCACTGCCGTTGATCGTCTCGCAGAGCACATTGACCTGGTTATCGGTGATGCGGCTGTAGCAGATCCATGGCGACACCACTCCGCCTTGCCCAACCACGTTATGTTCGGCGCGCAGCTGGAAGCCGTTCTCAGTACCACCTGCGCCGGTCAGGAAGTTGCCGTTGGCTTGGCAGTTAATCGTGGAGACCAACAATGGGTTTCCAGGGCCACCTTTGGCGTGGAAGAAGATTCCCGCCTCGCTATATCCAGCAAAGACGTTGTCGTGCACGTTGTAGGTGGCGGCCACCGTCGAGGCCTCGTCAGCGAGCAGGTACAGGGTGCGGTCGACACCACCGGAACTGGTATTGGCCAACACGCCACCACCATTCATGATGGTACCGCTGGAGAGCTGGATGGAGATGGCATCGCGGGCCGTGGCACCGGCGAAGGTGCAACTGTCCACGGTGAAGTCTTCGTTAAGCGCACCACTGCTCAACAAGGCCAACACGCCGTAACCGTCATTGGCGCCTAGCGCACTGTCGGCGAAACCACTGAAGTTGCACTCGCGAATGGTGAAGCCTGCGACCCCAGTACCGGCAGGGATTTCCACGCCGACAGTGCAGTCGGTGATGTCCAGGCCGCGCAGGGTAGTCTGCGTGGTCACGTTCTCGCTGAGGCGGAACAAGGTGCCACTGCCACCCCCATCGAAGACCGGAGTCTCGGCCTGGAAGACGTCGACGTCGACACCGTTGAGCAACAGGATTGGAAAGGTCTCATTCACCGCCGAGTAAGTCCCAGCACGCAAGGTCACCGAATCGCCTGCCGTGGTCTGTGTGAGGGCGAAGGTGAGGCTCTTAAATGGTGCCCCTTGGGTACCGGCCGCACCATCACTGCCACTGGCAGGGTCGACGAAGAATTCGGTCTGTGCTTGCACGACCGTTAAGCCGCACAAGACCATCAAGAAAGCGAGCAAGAAAGACTTCATGAATCTAAGGAACGAGGAGCGAATGTCCATCCATCACCACCGGCTGCTCAATGGACATGATTTCCATCAAGGTCGGCGCGACATCGGCGAGCACGCCCATCGGGCGTAACTTAGCACCGCGAGTAC
This sequence comes from Planctomycetota bacterium, assembly GCA_030749235.1. Lineage (GTDB taxonomy): Bacteria > Planctomycetota > UBA1135 > UBA1135 > UBA1135. Next base: position 15,850 of record JASMKM010000078.1, read on the forward strand.
TCTCACCAATAAGCAAAAATGGCACGGGATTGACCGTATGTGCGGTGTGCACTTCGCCGGTCACCGGATCGGCCATCTGTTCGGCGTTGCCGTGGTCAGCAGTGATGCCGATGGTCCCCCCTTTTGCCAATGCCGCATCGACAATCTGCTTCAGGCAGGCATCGACGGCGCGCACCGCAGCTTCGGCGGCGCTTTCAATGCCGGTATGACCGACCATGTCCGAGTTGGCAAAATTGATCACATACAAATCGTGTTCTCCACGCTCGAGCCTGTCGAGCACGGCAGCGGTCACCTCGAAGGCGGACATCTCCGGCTTCAGATCGTAGGTCGCCACCTTCGGTGACGCGATCAGGCAACGCTCTTCCCCCTTATAGACATCTTCGCGGCCACCATTAAAGAAAAATGTGACGTGGGCGTATTTCTCGGTCTCGGCGCAGCGAAATTGGCGCAACCCCTTAGCGCTGACCAGTTCGCCGAACAGGCTATGCAGTTCCAGCGGCGGAAAGGCCACCGGACAAGGAAAATCCTTGCGGTACTGGGTCATCGTGACGAAATGCACCGCCGGCACCGCACCGCGTTCGAAACCTGCAAAGGCGTCATCAGCCAAGAAGGCCTCAGAGACCTGACGCACCCGATCGGCGCGGAAGTTGAACGAAATCACCGCATCGTTGGCGTTCATCGGACAGGGAGCGCCGACTAGCGTCGGTTGCACAAACTCATCGCTCTCGTCGCGGTCACGGGCAGCCTGCAGAGCAGCGGGGACGCTCTCGGCAGTGAACTCGGCGCGGCCATGCACCATTACATCCCAAAATCTTGACGTACGTTCCCAGTTGGTGTCGCGATCCATGCCGAAGTAGCGTCCGCAGATCGAACCAACCCGACCGCCATGTTGCTGCAAGGATGCATCCAGTTGCTTTAGATAACCGTCGGCCGAACGCGGTGGCGTATCACGCCCATCCAAGAGCGCATGGAAGACCACTGATTCGCTCGGCAAGCCCATTTCCTTAGCCAGAGCAAGCAGTTCCACATAATGGCTGTCGATAGCATGCACGCCGCCGTCGCCGACCAAGCCGAAGAGGTGCAATGTGCCTTGTTTGGTGCGGGCGTGGTCAATGGCGTTGCGCAGGTCTCCTAGGCGATGGAACTCACCGCTGGCAATCGATGCATCGATGCGCGAGATGGTCTGATAGACGATGCGTCCGGCGCCGATGTTGGTATGCCCAACCTCGGAATTACCCATCAAACCGAGCGGCAGACCGACTTCCTTGCCGGAAGCGGACAGCAGCGCATGAGGGTATTCCTCCCACCAGGACAGGAAATTTTCGGCCGGGGCATGAGTGATAGCGTTGTGTTTGCCAGCCTTGGCGTAACCCCAGCCGTCCAGGACGATGAGCAGAGTTGGGTGTTTGGTTTCCATGGTGAGGAGGGGGTGTCTTGGAGACGGTTTGCCACTACGATAGAGACATCATGCGTGCATTGCTCATCTCTCTTCTGCTCGCCGTCGTCGTCGGAGCCTGCTCCACCGTGCCTGGCACAGGGCGCTCGCAACTCTTGCTCCTCAGTAGCGGCCAGGAAATGAAACTTGGCGCACAAGCCTACACCGAGATGTTGGTCCATGAGCGCGTCATCACCTCCGGCAACGATGCCGCCATGGTGCAACGCATCGGCGAGCGTATCGCCCAATCCGCCATCGAACTGCTACCAGAATCCGACGCCAAGCGTTTCCGCTGGGAGTTCAAGCTCATCGATGACCCGCAGATGATCAACGCCTGGGCCTTGCCCGGCGGAAAGACCGCGGTCTATACCGGCCTATTGCCGATTACAGGTGACGAGGACAGCCTCGCCATCGTCATGGGCCATGAGGTCGCCCACGCCATCGCGCGTCACGGTAACGAGCGCATGAGTCACGGCATGGTGCTGCAGCTCGGCATGTTGGGTGCCGACATGGGTATGCGCGATATGGATCCTGATGACCGTGCCATGATCATGGCCGGCTTGGGCGTCGGCGCCAACATTGGCGTGATGCTGCCTTTCTCGCGCAGCCATGAATCGGAAGCCGACGAGATTGGCCTGATGTTGGCGGCCAACGCCGGCTATCACCCCGAAGCGTCAATTGGTTTGTGGCAGCGTATGGGCGCGGCTTCCAGTGGCTCACCTCCCGAATGGCTCAGCACCCACCCCAGTTCGGAAACGCGCATCCGTAGGCTGCAGGCACTGATGCCCGAAGCCAACAAGCTTTACCGTCGTGCACTGAATCGACGCTGACCATGTCGGATTCCATCACCCAACCGCGTTTTGGCGTGGACCTTGGCGGCACGGCAATCAAGCTCGGCCGCGTCGAGGGCGAGGAGCTGGTGCAGCGCCTCGAGATCGACACACCACACGAAGGCGAAGCTTGTCTCGATGCCATCGCCACAGCGCTGCGCGAACTCGCTGCTGGGGATCCAATCGCTTCCGTCGGCATCGGTTTGCCTGGGGTCGTCGACCTGGAACGCCGTTGCGTAATCGAGGCACCGAACTTGGAGTTCCTCGGTGGATTGCCTACAGCAGACATGCTTAGTGAGCGCCTCGGTTGTCCTGTACTGCTCGAGAACGACGCCAATGCCGCCGCCTTCGGCGAGGCCCAAGTCGGCGCCGGTCGTGGTTTTTCTGATTTCCTGTTCCTGACGCTAGGTACCGGCGTCGGCGGCGGCGTTATCTTGGATGGGCTGCCCTTCCATGGGCCAGGTGGTATGGCTGGCGAAATTGGCCACATAACCACCGGACATGATCGTCAATGCGGTTGTGGCACCATCGGCTGCCTGGAAGCGATTGCCTCGGCACGCGCGATGGAGACCTTGGCCGCCCAGGAACTCGGCCGCGCCTTGTCGCTGGAGGAAATGGCCAAGGCCGCACGCAAAGGCGATAAGGATGCCCTATCGGTGTTCCGCACCAGCGGAATCGCACTCGGAATCGCACTCGCCCAGGTCGCCCTCTTGCTCGATCTGCGTATCTTCCTGGTCGGCGGTGGCGGCGCCCCCACCTTGGATTTGTTGGCTCCGCATGCCTTGGATCAATTGGAGAAGCGCTGCTTCGGGCGTACAGCCAGCGATTTCAAGCTGACCCAAGCGAGTCTCGGCAACGACGCCGGCATCCATGGCGCCGCCCGCTTGAGCTGATGACTCATAAGGGCTCGGGTATCTTCCTCGAAGGTAGAGAGCGCCAGCGATTGGTTCGCTTGGCCGTTTTGTTGGTGGTCTTGATTGGAGTCATGATTGCCTTGAGCGACTTGGCGACGCGCCTGAAGGAGAAGATCGAGTTCGATTACGTCCGTCATCAGAGTAGCCTGCTGCAGAATGATCCTGCGCAAGTCGTGGCCTTCGTCAACCAGAGGATCCAGGATGCGGCCCATGAGGGTTCGCTACTCGGCCCGGTCGCCACCCTGTGGTCCGGCAGCGGCAGCGAGTTGGATCGCGCACAGCTGCTGATGGAGATGTTGATTGATTGCGGCGAGCAAGCTCAATTGGCGCGCAGTGGCAAGCGTTGGTGGGTCGAGAGCCCTGCGCTGCCGCCGCCAGCAGGAGTTGGCACAGCGCAATGGCGAGGCAGCTTGATCCCGCCTTCCGATTGTCACCGCCTCGAGGTCGAAATCCGCACCAATTCCGACCAAGAGCCGTTGTGCCTATTGTGGAACTTGGCCGATATCAACAACGATCCAATCCTGATGGATTGGACAGCCGGTTCGATTCATGTGCGTCGCGCTTCACGAAGTACACCGATGGCTTCCATCCCGTTGCCGGCCGAAGGCCAATCACTGCAGGTTCTATGCCGACATCTGCGGCCGGATGATTCGGTCGTCTTTGAAGGCACCAAGACTTTGCCGCTGAGTTACCTGCAGATGATGTCAAGCCAAGAGGACGGGGAAGAAACTAGCTTTGAAGTCGGTGTGTTGGTGGTAATGCTAGCCACACCGCCGCAGGATGAGCGGATTCACCCTTCGCAGCTCAGTGGCAGAATCCTGCCGCGCCATGCATCCTTCGCCTACCAGAATGTTGTCGACATGCGACGTGCGCAGGAAACCGATGGTGGCATGATGGCGACCAATCCTGCTGATCCGATTGGCGCCGAAATCCCTTACCTCTACTTGGCGACCATCCCGCCGAGAATGGACTGGATGACGAATGCTGCGGCGATTCGTGTAGAAGCCTATGAATAAGACAAGCAGTCTACATCGCAGTGTTGCCCTTTTTGCGGTCAGTCGAACCGAGGGCCTTGTTCAGCGCAGCGGAAATAGCTTGTTGGGGTTCTCCACCAGCACCTTGTGCTTGAGAATATCGCTGTAGGTGACCAAACCGCAAAAGGCCTCGAGGTTCTTACGCAGGTCCAAGACGCCCGGACTCGGCCAGTCCGTCCCCCACAATACGTGATCGGCGATGACCTCCAGACGCGGCAAGCGCTCGGGCAGTTGTAGCGGTGGGATGCCGCTCAACTCGAGCCAAACATTCTGGTGTCGACGCGCCACAAAAAAAGCTTGGTCGTACCAGAAAGGACGACCGCAGTGGGCCATGATGATCTGCAGTTCAGGGAAATCGATGGCGATGTCGTCGACATCCATTGGATCGCCGTAACGTGCGCGCGCGCCGGGAAACACCGACGTGCCAGTGTGGATCATCACCGGGATGGCGCGCTCCTCACATGCAGCATAGACGTCGGCCAAACCCTTCATACCTTGGCTGCGATAGGCATTGGAGCGGATGCCCTGATGCGGCGGATGGATCTTGATGCCGTCAATCCGCAGATCATCCAGGAGACGTTCCATCTCGGCAGGCACATCATCGCAGAATCCCGGATGCACCCCACCCCAAGCGATGAACTTGGTCGGATCATGGTCACGGTATTTGGCAATCCAGTCGTTACAGCTGGCATCGAAGCCCATCAGCTCAGGCGACACGTAGTTGATCAAGCCAACGCGGGCCACGCCTTGTTCGGCCATGTACGCGACGAGGGCCGCCGGATTGGACTGGAACTCGAGGATCTTGTCGACGTCCGAACGGCCACTCTCAATGGTGGCGCGAGGCTCATCTCGAATCTGCTGCCACGGCTGCATGTGCACGTGGACATCGACCACACCAGGTGGGATCTTCATGGCCTCAGTTTACGGCTGCCGGCCAGGCAGACGCCAAGTGCAAGCAGAAATGCCGGCACCAGCTCATAGACCATGGCTTTCAGCGCCGGCGTATAGAACCACACGATGCTGGTTACAAAGCCGACCCACAGCGCGGACAGAGCGAAGCGAGGATCGACGATACGGCCGCTAAGTCGCACCAACAACAGGGGGCCGAAGGCGGCGCCAAGGCCGGACCAGGCGAACAGCACAGTATTAAAGATGGTGTCGTCGATCAGAATGGCAGCAAGAATGGCAGCCACCCCGAGCCCGATCATGGTCTGGCGATTGCTGAACATGCGCTGCGTACCTTGCTGACGCGGCATGTCGTAGGCGACGGTCGATCCGCACACCAGCAACTGACTGTCGGCAGTGGACATGATCGCTGACAGAACTGCGGCGATGATGACGCCGGCCGGAATCGGGCTGAACAGGTCGGTAGTCAGGCGCAGGAGGATGGTCTCGTCGTTGCGGATGCTTGAGACCATCGCACGCCCGCACCAACCGGTGATCAACATGCCACCATAGATGATCACTCCCCACGACATCGTGATGATGGTGCCGCGACGGATTTCCTGCTCGGAACGAATCGCCATGAAGCGGTTGACCACATGCGGTTGGCCCGGATATCCGAGGCCGATGCCAAACTTGCCAACCAGGAAGGCAACCAATAACCATCCACTGTTGCCTGCAGTCCAATCTACATATTGCGGACCGGCCTGCTCGAGGCCTTCGAACATCGCCTGGAATCCACCAAGCTCGACTAAGGCCATTAAAGGTACGGCGATGGCCGCCGCCGCCATCACTAGCCCTTGGATGGTATCAGTGACCGATGCTGCCCAAAATCCACCAAGCGTGGTGTAGAACAGAACAATCACGCCGCCGACGATCACAGCAGTGATGAAGTTCATATCCAAGGTGGTGGCGAAAGTCTCCCCTGCAGCTTGGAACTGCGAAGCAACGTAGACCAGCAGGCAAAGCAGGATGATGATGCTGGCGCTCAGCACGAATTTGCGCGCGAGGGTCGGCGAAGCACCTTGTGACAGGTATTCGGTGAGGGTGACCGCGCCGCTGATGTCGGCGGCACGCTTCAAGGGCCTAGCAACCACACACCAGTTCAGTAAAAAACCGCACAAGCAGGCAGGGAACAACCAAACGGCACCGAATCCCATGGTGTAAGCCGCACCGCTGACACCGAGCAACGTCCATGCCGAACTGGACGATGCCGCAGAACTGAGGCTGGCCACCCATGGGCCAAGTCCCCGACCGCCGAGATAGAAGTCGGCATCGTCCTTGGTGCGCTTTGATGCCCAAAACCCGACTCCAAGCAGGAGCAGCTTGTAAGCCACAAGGGTGACGACGATGGCGGCCTCAGCACTCATGCCGAGGCGTCACCTGGATTCGGATTCGCTGTCCGATCCGCGTCCTGTCGGGTTGCGGCGGTGAAGACCTCAAGTAAGCGATCGGCGGCAAGCGAAGGCGGTAGGCTACCGTCGGCGATAGCCTGCTCTACACTTGCCAGCTCGGCAGCCACGCGTGGATGCTGCTGGAAGGAACTGAGCAGGCGTTCCTCTATCTGTGACCACATCCAGTTGCGTTTCTGGTCGCGGCGAGTGCTTTCAAGCTCGTCGCCATCGACCATCGCCTTGCGATGAGCTTGCACGATCTGCCACAGCTCTTTGAGCCCATGACCTTCCAGACCGGAGATTGAGATGGCTTGCGGTCGCCACAACTCCGACTTGGCGTGCAGGTAGTGCAGTGCCGACGCGTAGTCGGCTTGGGCGGAGTTGGCGCGTCCGAGGTTGTCGCCATCGGCCTTGTTGACCGCGATGACGTCGGCCAACTCCAGGATGCCCTTCTTGATGCCTTGCAACTCATCGCCAGCACCAGGCAGCATCAGCACAAGGAAAAAGTCCACCATGTCGGCGACCACGGTCTCCGATTGCCCAACGCCAACGGTCTCGACCAACACCACATCGAAGCCGGCAGCCTCGCACAGCAGCATCGATTCGCGCGTACGTCGGGCGACGCCACCCAAGGTGGTGCCGGATGGGCTGGGGCGGATGAAGGCCTGGTCGGACAAGGCCAAGCGGTTCATGCGTGCCTTGTCGCCGAGGATGCTACCGCCGGTCAGGGAACTAGATGGATCGACGGTGAGGACGGCGACCTTGTGGCCTTGCTCCACCAAGAACATGCCGAAACTATCGAGAAAGGTGCTCTTGCCGACGCCAGGCACACCAGTCACGCCGATGCGTTGTGCCCCACCGGTTTCGGCCAGCAAGGTGGTCAACAACTCCTGGGCCTGCTGGCGATGAGCGTCCCGCTGCGACTCCACCAAGGTGATGGCGCGCGCCAGCATCGTGCGATCGCCGGCACGAATGCCTTCGGCAAGATCCTGAGTGGGAAAGGAAGGTTGACTCATGAATTCAAACGGTCCAACAACTCCCCCGCCGCGACAGGAATCACCGTGCCTGGGCCGAAGACCGCGACGGCCCCCATCTCCAGGAGCTTGCCATAGTCCTGTGGTGGAATTACACCGCCAACGACAATGAGGATGTCCTCGCGATCGAGTTCCTTCAGTGCATCGCGCAAGGCTGGGACCAAGGTCAGGTGGCCGGCAGCCAGCGAGCTCACGCCGACGATATGCACATCGTTCTCCACAGCTTGGCGCGCGGTCTCCTCAGGGGTCTGGAACAACGAACCGATGTCGACGTCGAAACCCAGGTCGGCAAAGGACGTGGCGATCACTTTCTGACCGCGGTCATGTCCGTCTTGGCCCATCTTCGCGACCAAAATGCGCGGACGCCGGCCGCGTTCGGCAAGGAAGGAATCCACCTTGGCACGGACTTCGTCGAGGTCTTCGTTGTCACCCACGACCCCACTGTACACGCCGGACACCGCCTGCACCGTAGCCTGATGACGTCCGAAGGTTTCCTCCATGGCGCTGGTGATCTCGCCGACGGTGGCCTTGGCACGTGCAGCCGACACTGCAAACTCCAGCAGGTTGCCTTCGCTGCTTTCCGCGCAACGGGTCAGGGCAGCAAGCGCATCCTGCACTGCCCGCTCATCGCGTTGGTCACGCAGCAGCTCCAGGCGCTTGAGTTGCGCATCGCGTACCCTCTGGTTGTCGACCGACAATACTGGGATGTTCTCGCGTTCGTCGAGCAGGTACTTGTTCACGCCGACGATAGTCTGCTGGCCAGAATCGATGCGCGCCTGCGCACGTGCGGCAGCTTCCTCAATCCGCAACTTGGGAATGCCCGCTTCAATTGCCTTGGTCATGCCGCCGAGTTCCTCGATCTCGGTAATGTGCTCCAAGGCCCGTGCGGCCAGGTCGGAGGTGAGCTTCTCGACGTAATAGCTTCCACCCCACGGGTCGGCCGGTGCGCAGGTGCCGGATTCTTCCTGCAATTGAATCTGTGTGTTTCGCGCGATACGCGCCGAGAAATCCGTCGGCAAGGCCAAGGCCTCATCGAGCGAGTTGGTGTGTAAGGATTGCGTATGTCCTTGGGTGGCAGCCATCGCTTCCACCGAGGTACGTACCACGTTGCTGAACACGTCCTGCGCGGTCAACGACCAGCCGGACGTCTGCGAATGTGTGCGCAACATGCTCGACTTCGGGTTCTTCGGTTCAAACTGCGCCATTAAGCGATTCCACAACAAACGTGCGGCCCGCAGCTTGGCAATTTCCATGAAGAAGTCCATACCAATCGCCCAGAAGAAGCTCAGGCGCGGCGCGAAGTCGTCGACAGACATGCCGGAGGAGATGCCCGTACGCACGTATTCGAGACCATCCGCGAGGGTATAGGCCAATTCGATGTCTGCGGTCGCACCGGCCTCCTGCATGTGATATCCGGAGATCGAGATGCTGTTGAACTTCGGCATCCGCTGCGAGGTATAGCGGAAGATATCCGCCACGATGCGCATCGAAGGGGTCGGCGGGTAGATATAGGTGTTGCGCACCATGAACTCCTTGAGGATGTCGTTCTGGATGGTGCCGGCCAACTGCTCCGGCTTCACGCCCTGTTCCTCGGCGGCCACGATGTACAGCGCCAAGATTGGCAATACCGCGCCGTTCATGGTCATCGATACGCTCATCTCATCCAAAGGGATGCCCTCGAACAGGATTCTCATGTCGAGGATCGAATCGATTGCCACTCCGGCCATGCCTACATCCCCGGCCACGCGAGGGTGATCGGAGTCGTAACCACGATGGGTTGCCAAGTCAAAAGCAATCGACAATCCCTTCTGACCAGCAGCCAAGTTGCGGCGGTAGAAGGCATTGGATTCCTCGGCGGTGCTGAAACCTGCGTACTGACGGATGGTCCACGGCCGCCGCACATACATGGTGGAATAAGGACCGCGAACAAAGGGCGGGAATCCCGGCATCGAGCCGAGGTGGGCGACTTCCAGCAAGTTCTCCGGCGTATACAACGCTTGCACGTCGATACCTTCAGGGCGTGGGAAAGCCTTCTCCGCAGTGGGACCAGCCGCCGTTGCCGCAGGGTTTTCCGGTGCTGCACTCACATCCATCGGTCCACGCCATGGCACCTTGGTGAAGTCGGGGACCTGCTTCACCCGTAAACCTCCTGAAGATCCGACAGGATGGTCAAGGCATCGCAACCTAAGCCGATGAAGCCGTCCAAGCCGGCTTGTTGCCAGGTACTGTCGGTGGGCACATCAGGTGGTCGCCCGGCAAGGAGCATCTTCTTGACCCCAGCCTTTTTGTAGTCTTCCAGATAGGAGACTTCCATCTTGGCGTAGGCCTGATCGTTGCCGCAGACACAAAGGATCTTGGCACCGGATTCACGGAGATCCTCGAGCGAGGAACCGACGATGCATTCGAAGCCACCAACGCGAAAGAACTGCTGGGCGTAGGACAGGCGTGCTGCATATTCGGCGGTACTTCCTAAGGTGGCGAGGAAGACAATCGGCTTGAGACCGGCGACACGCAATTCCATGGCACGTGCTTGCATGCCCTCGAAACCTGCGGCATCGCGCATCTGCGGCAATGGGTCAGCCTTGGGGCCGTCACAGGAGTTGCCGGAGAGATCGCCTAGCGCCTCGGTCAAGGCGAAGACGTCGGCGCCATCTTCGCAGGCAGCGATGATCTCCTCAAAACCACCGGCGACGGTCAGGGCGCAGCACTGGTTCTCTGGATCCCTGGTCTGAATCCATTCACGTACACCTTCCTCATCGCGTTGGGTCAGATAGGGTTCGCCCTCCTCAACGACAGCATCCACCAAGGGGTAGGAACTCACGCCGGAGATCAGTAGCTTGCGTTTGCGCACCGCGGCTTCGGTGTTGATCCGGTCCTGGGCTAAGCGATCATGGATCCAGCCGGTGGTCAACACGTTGGGCATGCCGCCATTGGCCTGGATGCCTTGAAAGATCGCCCAAGCCTCGCTGGCCAAGGACTCGGTCAAGGATTCGATCAGGTAGGAACCTCCGCCGGCATCAACCACTTGATCGAGGCGACTTTCCTCACTGAGGATGTTCTGCGTATTGCGCGCCACGCGACGCCCCAAGGTGGACGGTTGTCCCAAGGCTTCGTCGTAGGCATAGGTGGTAATCATGTCAGCGCCACCGAGTACTGCAGCCAAGGTTTGGGTGGTGCCACGTAACTGGTTGGTCCATGCGTCGGCACGCGCCAAGGTGCGTCGCGAGTTGACACCATGGATCCATGGTGCCGGCATTTCATCCTCGCTAAAGCCGCAGGCCTGCAGGACGCGCGCCCAGATTAGGCGTGCCGCGCGCAAACTCGCGATCCCGGGGAACAGTTCACGCCCTGGCACAAGGCGCAGCCCCATCCCGGCGGCGAGATCCTCGAATGGAATGTCGAGGCGTTCGCCCAAGCTCAGGTAATGGCTCATCGTCGCAGCCATAATGCCGAGTTGTTGTGGCAGGGTGGCACCGGCCATGTGATAGACCTCGGTGCTGACCAACATCGGCCGGGTATGCGGCATATGTTCCTTGGTCCAGGCGACTGCAGTACCAATCTGGTGCATCATGCAGCGCGACCCCAACGGCAGGAAGCCATCGCGCGCTAGGTTGCCGAGCGGATCCAACCCCAGGTTCCAACGCGCCTTCGAGATGTCCTCGCCCCGCTCACCCGCCAAGGCGACCAAACCGGCAAAGTTGCACAAACTGTTGGCACCGGCATCGAGGGCCAAGTCAATCATGTCGAGACGGATGTCGGCCATCAGTGCGCGCCAGCCTGCCAAGGACCAGACAATGCAGCCTCCATCGCCCCAAGCCTCGGAGCCGTTGGGTGAATCCGGCGCCAGACCAAGACGGGCACAGGCGTCAAGTTGCAGCCACATGCCATGACTGCCGCCTTCGAGGTCCTTCAGGGCAGCCTTGCGTACCTCCTCGGCATGAGGAATGTCGTAGCGCGGCGCATTGCTCCAGCTGGCAGTGTCCCGGCTGCCACGCAAGAAGGGTGGCTTCGCGGGTTGGCTAGGCTCCGGAGCTGGACTATTACCTGCTCCATAGACCGGCTCTATCCTCCCTGCTTCAAAGCTCTTACGAACAACAGCTCGCTCGTAATCAGCACCTTGAAGCTCCTTTTCAACCTGAGCACGCCAAGTCTCTAGATCGATCTGAGGAGGAGTCGAGGAGGTGAGCTTGGGGGCGGAATCCATGGGAACAGGACGGGGAAGCAGGCTCTGATTCTACCTTCGCCACGCTTTGCGAAGAATCGGATAAATTCCTCCTCCGACCATATTTGGGCCTTCAGCAGCACCCCTCAGGTGGCCGAAAAAGCACATGAGCCCTCAGTATTGGGGGTATCAAGCTGCCGCCGAATTGTGATTGCATTCCTCAAGGATTTGTTGCGCCCCCCAACGAAATTAGGGGGCACTTGCACCGTTGGCCTGACCAAGTACCGAGTCGTGACCGGCATGGCCATTGCCATGACCGGGGTTGCCTTGTTCTACATGGTGTTGGATTTTCGCGACGAAGGCCCGAGCGGTTTCTCGTTGGCGATGTCCGGCGTCATCGGCCTGGCTCTCTGCATCCGTTCCATGCTGCGCCAAGGACGTTCGGTCGAGTCCATCGGACAAGTCACCACCGTCGGCCTGTTCATGGCGGCGACCTTCGTCACCCTGCATAGCGGTGGTGGCGAGGCGACCTCGATTGGTTGGTATGCGATGCTGCCTCTGAGTGCAGCCCTGTTGTGTGGTTATCGCGCCGGCATGGCTTGGGCCGTCGTCAGCCTCACCTCGCTGCTGATCATTGGTCAACTGGCGAACCTCGGGATTGAGATTCCCGATGCCTTGCCGAAGACCAGTCGTAATCTCTATCGCCTGTTCGAGAACCTATTACTGCTCGCTGGTGTGGCCTATCTGGTAACCGGTTTCATCGCCGAACACAAGCGCGCCCAGGATGAACTGGAGATGACCAACCGCATGCTCGACGAGGAGCGTAACGCACGCACTCAGGCAGACAAGCGAGTCAACCAGACCTTGCAGATTCAGAACCAGATTCTTGCCAAGGTCGGCAGCGAAATGCGTACTCCGCTGAACGGCATCAAGGGCATGACTCGCATGCTGAACAGCACCAATCTTGACCAAGTCCAGAAGGACTACGCCGTAGCCATCCAGTCCTCCGGCCGTGCCTTGCTGGAATTGCTCGAGGACGTGCTCGACTTCTCACGGATCGAATCCGGTGAGCTGCAGCTGGATTACAAGCCCTTCGACATCGAAGTGGCCGTCGCCGGCGTCGCCAAGCACTTGTCGACCATTGCCGAGGTCAAGAACCTCGAAGTCCTGCTGCGCTTCGCCCCCGATACTCCGCGCTTCTACACCGGCGATGCTGGACGGATTCAGCAGGTGCTAGGCAGCCTGGTCAAAAACGGCGTCAAGCATGCCACCGACGGCCATGTGCTAATCGACGTCGAAGAGACCGATCGTGACGGGAATGATTCCATTCTGCGCTTCCATGTCCGCAACTCCGGCGTCTCGCTGGATAAGGGCGAATGCAAGGCCTTGCGCCAAATGCTTGCCAACCAAGATGAGGATGGTTCCTCCTCCGAATCCGACAGCGGCTTCGGCCTTGCCCTCAGTCAGCGCATCGTGCGCCTGATGGGTGGCGACATGGGCTTCGATGGCGACGGCGAAGAGGCTGACTTCTGGTTCTCGCTGACGCTGCCGCGCTCACGTGAACCAAAGGTACAGAACCTGTTCTCCGGCAACCTTGCCGGCCTGAAGGCCTTGGTGGTCGAGGACAACGCACGCAACCGCGAGATTCTGGTCGAGCAGTTGATGAGCTGGGGAATACAACCGGTACTTGCTTCCTCTGGACAGAAAGCCTTGCAGATGATGCACGTCGACCAGGATTCCAATTGCCCATACGATTTAGCGATTATCGATCACCAGTTGGAGGACATTGACGGCAAGCGTCTCGGCATGATGATGCAATCCGATTCGGTACTCGAAGAGTGCTGCATGGTCCTGCTCACTTCCGACGCCGGAGCTGGCCGCGGTCGTGAATACCGCACGGCTGGTTTCTCCGCCTACCTCGCCAAGCCGGTCACGCCAAGCATCCTGCGCGACACTCTGGCGATGGCTTGGGGGCTGGATCGCGAGACCAAGGTTGCACAAGCTGCAAACCAACGCGATTCCTGATTCCCAGAGCTCAGTCCGCCAACAAGGCTGTCACCGCCTCGACGAAGCTGGCGACGGCTTCCACATGCACATGGTGGCTGATCCCCGGTAAGTTCTGGCGCGTGGCATGCGGCAACTGTTCGAAGCGCTCCTGCAGAGCAGGGATGCGGTGAATATAACCAAACTCCGGCGCCAACAAGTGCACCCTTGCCGTCACCCGGCTGCAGATTTCGAGCCAATGGTGCTCCGGAAAGCGATAAGGGTTAGGGCCACGCAGGCGCGGGTCCAAACGCACCGTGAAACGACCGTCCTCCTGTTCGTCGAGGTAGTGACGCACGATGCGCTCCGCCCCGGCCTGACTTAGACCATCGTTGTTGGCCATCACCCTCTCGATTGCGGACTCGCGCGAGGCGAAACTGCGAAAGGGCCGCGTCGGTCGACGCGCATGTTCCAATAAAGCCGTCATCTGGTCGACCTGGGTGCTGGAATCGGCAGCATAACCGCCGACGCAATCGACCAGCATCAGGCGCTGGATCATGGCCGGAGCAAAACTCGCCAACATCAAGGCCACTGTCCCTCCCATCGAATGGGCGACGACGGCGGCGACCTCGATGCCGTCGGCCTGAAGCTCATCGAGCACCGCAGCCAGATCCTTTAAGTGGTCGAGCTGATGGTAGGCCGCATCGGTGTGGATACGACCGCTGGAGCCATGACCGCGCCAATCCAAGCACAGCGGTCTACAGATACCTTCAGCGACCAAGGCACGCGCGGCATCCTCGAAGCTGCGTCCGGTATCCAGGAAGCCATGCAAGAACAACACCGCTGGCCCGCTGCCGCCGTAATCCCACAGGGCCAACGGCAGACGCTCACGATTGACGGTGCGTGGCTCTGGCTGAATCGGTGAAGTCTGCATGAAAAGAGGCGACGAACAATCGACCCACGCATGCACCCTTCGGGTTGCGTGGGTTTGGTTCCTGATGATACCCCAATGCTAGGCGGCCACTCAGCCCCCCGACATGGGCAGATTCCCCTAGTTTCTGGCAATCACTGATTGCCATGCCTGCAGCGCAGTCTAGTCGACGTCGAAGGAGATGCCTTGTGCCAATGGCAGTTCGGAACTCCAGTTGATCGTGTTGGTTTGACGCCGCATGTAGACCTTCCAAGAATCGGAGCCGGACTCGCGGCCGCCACCGGTCTCCTTCTCACCACCGAAAGCACCGCCAATCTCAGCACCAGAGGTACCGATGTTGACGTTGGCGATACCACAGTCACTACCGACTGCTGACAGGAAGCGCTCTGCATGCTGCATGTTCATGGTGAAAATCGATGACGACAAGCCTTGTGGCACGTCGTTGTGTTTCTCGATGGCATCGTCCAGGTCGTCGACGTCGATGATGTAAAGCAACGGGCCGAAGGTCTCGTCCTGCACCACCTGCCATTCGTTCTGCGCAGTGGCGATACAGGGAGTCATGAAGGAACCGCCTTCGCAGCCTTCTGGCTGGTAGCGCTCGCCACCACAGAGGATTTCACCGCCCATTTCCTTGACGCGCTCGATGGAATCAAGAGTGTCCTGCACCGCACCGTCGTCGATCATTGGGCCCATCAAGGTGTTCGGATCCAGCGGGTGGCCGATATTGACCTTGGAGTAGAGCTCTAGCAGGCGATTGACCACCTGCTCACGCACGCTCTTTTGTACCAGGACGCGGCGAGTAGAGGTGCAACGCTGACCGGCTGTTCCGACGGCACCGAACATGATCGCGCGACAGGCCATCTCGAGGTCGGCATCTTCCAACACGATGACGGCGTTGTTACCACCGAGCTCGAGAATCGCACGGCCGTAGCGTTGTGCGAGCTTCTCGGCGACGCGCTTGCCCATGGCGCAGGAGCCGGTCGCCGAAATCAGTGGCGCGCGCTTGTCGCCAAGCAGCAACTCACCGACCTCGGAACCTCGACCGGCGGCCAACGAGACCACTGCGCCGAAGCCTGCTGGCTCGAGCACCTTGGCGGCGACCTTGGTCATGGCAATGGCAGTCAAAGGCGTCTTGGACGAAGGCTTCCACAAGCAAGAATCACCACAGATCAGGGCCAATGCGGAGTTCCAGGTCCAAACGGCCGACGGAAAGTTAAAGGCCGAGATCACGCCGACCACGCCCAGTGGATGCCACTGCTCGCGCATAGCGTGCTGCGGACGCTCGGAGTGCATCGACAGGCCGTAAAGCATGCGCGATTGGCCGACGGCGAAATCGCAGATGTCGATGGCCTCTTGTACTTCCCCTAGACCTTCCTGGAGGATCTTGCCCATTTCCAGGGCAACCAACTTGCCGAGCGGCTCCTTGTACTTGCGCAGTTGTTCACCAATCTGGCGTACATATTCGCCACGCACAGGAGCAGGCAGTTCGCGCCAACGCAGGAAGGCGTCATGCGCGGCGGCGGCGACCGTTTCATAGTCGCCGGCGTCAGCCTGCTTCACGGTACCAATTTTTTCGCCGGTAGCGGGAGCGTAGACATCGAGGATGGAGCCGGAGCAAGAAAGCCACTCGCCACAGTAGGCGCCAGCTTGCTCACCTTCGAGGCCGAGTTCCTTGAGGAAAGATAGATCCGAAGAGGTCGCGGTAGGTGTCATGGAACCACCCATTCTACCGGCGTCGACCCGCTTTCGCGCAACCTTTGGTAGGCTGGACTGCCCCTTCCCAATCATGGACACCCTCACCCTCATCCTCCTTAGCCTTTGTCTCAGTCAGGGCGCGCCCAGCGAACCTGCCACGAAGGATCTCGTCAAGATTCCAGTTGCCAGCGTGGTGGAATACCAGCAGCTCCAGGACCTGATCTCGGACGTCGACGACCACCAATCCGTCGGTGATTCCGGCATGGCCCGTGCCTATGCCACCGACGCCGAGCAGGCCATCCTGCGAGCAGCCAATATCCCCTTCACTGTCGAAATCGAGGATTTGCAGTCCTTCTACGCCGCACGTGCCGCCACCGAGCTCGGCTCCGGTGCTGCTTTTGCGTCGGTAGGGTCGATGGGCGGCTTCCGCACCTTGGCCGAGATCGAGCAGGAACTGGACCGACTCAGCGCCGCCTTCCCGGCAATCTGCTCGCCCAAGTTCAGCGTCGGCACCACCATCCAAGGCCGCAATATCTGGGCCATCCGCATCAGCACCACACCTACGGTGCACGATCCTGGTAAGGCCGTCGCCTGGTACGACGCCATGCACCACTCGCGCGAGCCAATGTCGGGCGAATCGCTATTGATGTTCGCCAACGAGATCCTCACCGGCTACGGTTCCAATGCCGACGCCACCCGCCTAGTCGAGACGCGCAACATGATCTTCATCCCTTGTGTCAACCCTGATGGTTATGAATACAACCGTCAGATTGCCCCAAACGGTGGCGGCATGTGGCGCAAGAACCGCCGCAACAATCTGGACGGGACCTATGGAGTGGACTTGAACCGCAACTACGATTGGGAATGGGGACCGCAATGGCCAGGCTCAAGCAGCAATACCTCGAGCGAGACTTATCGCGGCACGTCACCATTCTCTGAACCGGAAACGCAAGCGCTCGCCACCTTGATGAGCACCATGCCGCCGAAGATGTCAATGTCGGTCCATACCTACAGCGACTTGATGCTCTACCCATGGGGCTACAACACCATCGTGACCAACAACGACGCGCTTTACCGTGAGTTCGGCGCCTCATTCACCGCGAACAATGGTTGGCCTTTCGGCACCATCTGGCAAGTGCTATACATCGCCAATGGCGGCAGCGTGGATTACCACTATGGCACCTATGGCACGATCGCCTTCACCCCGGAGATCGGCGGCGACAGCGATGGTTTCTGGCCTGCACCTTCGCGCATACCAGCACTGTACGAAGATGTGCGTCCCTCCTACCTTGAGACTGCCAAGGGCACCGGTGCTTGGGCCCAGGTCGACGACCTAGTCTGGACCGAGATCAGCGGCGACGGCGATGCTTGGCAGGAGCCTGGTGAGAGCTGGGGCCTACAGCTACAGATGTTCAACCTTGGCCTATCGGCACTCGATGTCAACTTGGGCTTGTCCTCGACCAGCCCGCACTTGAGCATTTCCGGCGCACAGTCCAATCTGCAGATTGGCGCGCGTAGCACCGCCTTGAGCAGCAGTTTCCTGGTAGATTTCGATGCCAATGCACCTACCGGTCAACCACTGGCGCTGCAACTTGGTCTTGACTACGAAAGCTGGGTCAGCAGCAACGACGTCCTCGTTACCCTAGGACGCCAGCGCGTGTTGATTCGTGATCGCATGGAGGCCAATGACTTTGGTTGGAGCAGCAACGTGCAGACCAATTGGTCGTGGGAGCGTGCCAATCCGCAGGGCACCACGTCCAGCGGTTCCGATGTGCAACCGGAAAACGACCATACGCCGAACGGCAGCTTGTGCTGGGTTACCGGTGCAGCCGCCGGCAGCAGCGTTGGCACCAACGATGTCGATGGCACAGCAATCCTGACTTCACCGACCTTCAACCTGGATAGCCACAGTAACGCCACCTTGAGCTACGCGCGTTGGTTCGCCAACCGCCCAGGCAGTAGTCTGGACGATCGCTGGCTCAGTGAGTTGAGCAACGACGGCGGCTCCAGTTGGGTGGCTCTTGAGGACCTCGGCGATACCGGTTCGGCTTGGCGGGATTCCGAAGTCGCGCTGCATGGCGTACTCCCCTTCACCGATCAGATGCGCTTGCGCTTCCTCGTCGCCGACGATCCCAACAACGACATCACCGAAGGTCTGTTGGACGACCTGGAGATCCGTACTCTGCAGGGCGCACCGACCCTCGGACTGTGGGGTGCTTCGCAAGTGGGCGAGACCATGCGGTTCACCATCGATGGCGATCCAGGTGCAAGCTTCAGCATCGCCTGGAGCTTGGCGACCAATGGCGGCACGACCTACCCTGGCATCGAGGGAAGCTTGTACTTGGCAGCGCCGCAGGTCTTTCTGACCGGAAGTTGTGCGGCAGATGGCGTAGCCACCAGTGATTTGACGGTTCCAGTCAGCGTCGCTGGGCGCACCGTCTACCTGCAGGGCATCATCGGTCAAGGCACGCCAAGCGCAGCATTCACCACGCTGACCAGCGCCAGTTTCTAGGCGCAAGCTGGCACATTGCCCCGGGAAAGCACGCGCGCGTGGCAGCCGCCAAACCGCCGCGCGCGTAGACTGCCGAGATGCGCGCCATCAGTTGGAATGTCAACTCGCTGCGCACTCGCTTTGAGCGGGTGCTCGGTGTCCTCGAACGCCATCAGCCCGATCTGCTTTGCCTGCAGGAGACCAAGGTCCAGGATGAGCAGTTCCCAGTCGACGCCTTGGCCGACGCCGGATACCTATCCTCCTTCCACGGCCAGAAGACCTATAACGGCGTGGCTTTGTTGAGCAAGGAGCCGCTCGCCGACGTACAAAACGGATTCCCGGGCGACCCGGCGCCGGACCAGGCGCGAGTCATCTCTTGCGTGTTGGATGGCATCCGCTACGTCAATGTCTATGTAATCAACGGCAAGGCGCTCGGCACCGATAAGTTCGCGCTGAAGATGCAGTGGCTGGATGCGCTCACGACATGGCTCGGCAGCTTCGACCCGAAAGACGCCCTAGTCGTGCTTGGGGACTTCAACATTGCACCCGATGAACGTGATGTGCATGACGTCGACAAATGGCGTGGCAAGATTCACTTCTCCGAGGAGGAGCATGAGAAGCTGGCCGCGATGGCAGCCTTAGGGCTGACCGACATGTACCGTGAGTTCCACAGTGAGGGCGGCCTGTACTCGTGGTGGGATTACCGCGGAGGCGCCTTTCCGCGCGATTTCGGCCTACGCATCGACCTGGCGCTGGGCTCCGAAGCGGCGGTGAAACGCTGTTCTGGCACCCTCCTCGACCGGGATGAGCGCAAGAAGGGCGATTGGGAGGCCAAACCCAGCGATCATGTGCCGCTAATCCTGGATTTCCGCTCTGCTTAGCCTCAAGACGGCTCGTTTGTTCACCGATAACGTAATTGGACGCCTCAAGGTAATCGCCCGGTTGCCGAGATTCCAGGATCCCAAAGAAACGAAACAGAACACATGAAACGAACCTCCCAATCAGGCTTTACGATCATCGAAATGTTAATCGTGGTCACGATTTTGGCCATGCTTGCCGGAATCCTATTGCCAGTACTCGAAGACGCAGCGATGTCTTCCCGCGATGCTCGTCGTTCTTCTGACCTGAAGAGCATGCAGGCCGCATTGGAAAGCTATAAGCGCGTCAACGGCACCTACCCAGACACTGGTGGTGCTTTTCAAGGCGATGCCCCGACTTATGGTGGCTTGCTCTACGATGCCACTGGCTACTGCCCAGGCCTAGTACCTGACTACCTTCCTGCGCTGCCGAAAGATCCAAGCCCGGATATCCCGAACGCGACCACCGGTGGTTACATGTACCGCTCCGATGGTGTCGACTACAAGTTCGTCTGTAACGAAGGACCTGAGACTTACCCAGCAGGCAACCCCTTCTACGATCCTACCCGACCTGCAACCGCATGGCAGATCAGCTCGCCAGGGGGCTACAACTGGTAGGACCTTTGGGAACTCGATGACCGAGTACGTTGGAATCGTCGACTCTTTGGAGTCGGCGATTTCTTTTTTTGCCCAAGGGCCACGCCGACGTTGCGGCCTCCGCTCACTCAACCGAATCCCTATTCAAGCCGATAAATGATGAAGATGAGGCTCACCTATCCATATCAGCTGTCAGCACGCCATGGCTTCACCATCCTAGAGATGCTGATCGTGGTCACGATTCTGGCGCTTCTGGCTGGCATTCTGGCTCCAATCCTCGCTGACGAAGCGGAGAATGCTCGAGACGGCCGACGTGCCGCGGACTTGCGTTCCATCGCCTCCACCCTGGCACACTACAAACAGGTGACAGGCGGTTATCCATCTACCGGGGGAGCCTGGCAGGGTGATGCCAGCATATATGGTGGTTTTGGTTACGGTGTCGGTGGGTACATCCCGGATTTAGTTCCGGACTATCTGCCCTTCCTGCCGAAGGATCCGAACCCGATTTACCCGACCGTAGGGACCGGTGGCTACATGTACCGCTCTGACGGCATCGACTACAAGTTCGTGCTGAACGATACGCCCTCGGAATACTACGTCAGTAACCCCTTCTACGATCCCACGCGCCCGCTGACGGGCTGGCAGGTGTCGTCGCCGGGTGGCTACAACTGGTAGAGGTTACGCAAGAGTGCCAGATGTGTAGACTCTGGCATGTTCTCCATCGCGCTGGCCATGACCTTGTTCCAGGGGCCTGCAGAGGTTCCTGATGATGTCCTGATGACCACCAAGGGGCGCACATACAGCGGCGTGGTCTTGCTTCAGACCGAGGAAAATATCATCCTCGGCATGGGTTCGAAGACCAAGGAGTTCGACCTCGACAAGGTCCAGAATATTACCGGCCCACGCGCCAGTTATGGCCTCTACGTGGACAAGCTGGAATGGGTCTACGCACATGCGTCGCCATCCAAGGATGCGGTCAAGTTGGCCACTTGGTGCAAGGCCAATGGTTTGTTGCGCGACGTCGAAATCCACTATTGGCAGGCACTGGTCAAGGATCCTGAGAACGCCGCCGCGCATCAGGCACTTGGTCATCGACAGTCCGGGGATACCTGGCAGGCCCCCATCGCTGGCAGCCAGTGGCGCGACCTGGAAGCCTTGGACCAGTGGCATAGCGACAAGGACAACCCTTGGGAATTCCGCAGTGCCCATTTCGACGTCAAGGTCAACGGGCCGCTCGCAGACGCCTTGCGTGCCGTGGCGCATCTGGAGTTGCTCTACGCGCGTTTCTACGACGTGTTCCAGCAGGCCGGTGGCATCCATGAGTTGCGTCAGCCGATCGCCGTGCGCATCTACACAAATCGTGAATCCGGTTATGCCGAGATCTCCGCCAACACTTTCGGTTACTTCGATCGCGAGAGCGAGATCATCAACACTTGGATGCACGAGGGGCGCGCGGTGAACCTCGTGCGCCTGGCTTGCCACGCGCTGCAGTTCCGCTGTGTCACCGAGACCGCCAATGCCAGGCCTGAAGATTACCCCGGTTGGCTGAACGAAGGCATCGCCACCTATTTCGAGGCCTCTTTCACCGAAAACGAAGGCTTATCCGATTTTTTCTTTGATCGTCTGGACGCCGATTGGCTGCGCGTACATCACCAGGCCAAGGAGCCGTTGGAGCTAGATCAGGTCCTGAATTTGCCCATCACGATGGGTGACCGCGGTGACTCGCAGCTTGCCTTTGCGCAGTCTTACAGCCTGCTCTGCTTCCTGTTGCACAACGAGGAGCTGCCAATCCTCAGCGGCTTCAAGGCGTACCTGCACCAAGTCTTCCGCGGCAAGTTCTCTAGCTCTGTGTTCAAGAAGTCCTTCAAGAAGAAGACCTTCAAGGGGCTGGAAAAGAAATGGGCCGACTTCGTGGAGAAGTCGGCCCTGAGGAATCAGATGAAGTAGCCGCGGCTACCGAACTCGCGGTCATCGCTGGACTGATGTGCTTCCTTAGGCGAT
This sequence comes from Planctomycetota bacterium, assembly GCA_030749235.1. Taxonomy (GTDB): domain Bacteria; phylum Planctomycetota; class UBA1135; order UBA1135; family UBA1135. Next base: position 38,150 of record JASMKM010000078.1, read on the forward strand.
TGTGACCTCGTCGCAGAGGTAGACATCCTGAATGGCGTTGAGCAACTGGATGCCTTCGGCCATCGGCTTCTGGAAAGCCTTTCTACCGGAGATCAAGCCCATGCCACCTGCACGCTTGTTCACCACTGCGGTTTCGACGGCCTGCGCCAAGTCGTTGGAACCGGAAGCACCACCGGAGTTAATCAGACCGGCGCGTCCCATGTAGGAGTTGGCGATTTGATAACGGGTCATGTCGATTGGGTGATCGCTGGACAGCTCGGAGTAGACCTTATCGTGAGTCTTGCCGAAGCTGATGTCGGTGAAGCCAGGGTTGTTCTTGGTCGGCAGCTTCTGCTTGACGATGTCGGCCTGGATGGTCACGCCGAGGTGATTGGCCTGGCCGGTGAGGTCGGCGGCGTCATGGTAATCCACCCCGTCCTTCTTGAAGGCGCCGTTACGCAGGTAGCACCACAGCACGGTAGCCATGCCGAGCTCATGGGCGCGACCAAAGGCTTCGGAGATCTCCATAATCTGGCGACGTGACTCGTGGCTGCCGAAGTAGATTGTGGCACCAACTGCTTGGGCACCCATGTCAAAGGCCTGGTCGACCGAGGCAAACATGGTCTGGTCATAGAAGTTCGGGTAGCTGAGGCTCTCGTTGTGGTTCAGCTTGACCATGAACGGGATGCGGTGTGCATACTTGCGAGCCACCATGCCAAGTACACCCAAAGTGGAAGCCACGGCGTTGCAGCCGCCTTCCATGGCAAGCTCGACGATCTTGGCGGGATCGAAGTAATCCGGATTGGGTGCGAAGCTGGCGCCACCGGTGTGCTCGATGCCCTGGTCAACCGGGAGGATGGAAACGTAGCCAGTGTTGGCCAAGCGACCATGACCAAGCATGGCCTGCAAGCCACCGAGGGCGCGAGTAGGACGGTCCGACTGACCGTGCACGCGGTCAATCCAATCGTTGCCAGGGAGGTGCAGGCGCTCTTTTGCGATGGTCGTGCAAGAGTGGCCAAGAAGAGACTCGGCCCGATCGCCAAGTAGACTTTGAATGTCAGAGTAGGAAGCGCTCATCGTTGGGGTTCTGGTGAAGGTCTAAGGGAAATAGGATAGCGTTGCCGACTGGGTGGTTTTTGGGTTTTTGTAGGGAGCAGATGGCCACCTCTGCAAATGCACGCGCTGCGTGCTTAGCCGTCTGGCCTCCATCGCCACATCCACGGAGCACCCAACAAACAGAACCAACCCAAACACCAACCACTAAACAACAGCCAGCATCCGCTCCAGCGCTTTCCGCGCCGGCCCCCGCAACTCCTCGGCCACATCGACCTGCGGCCCGCGGCGATGCAACGACGTCCACAATTTCTCGGGCGTATTGAGTTGCATATAGGGACATAGATTGCAGGCGCAGGATGCACCAGGCGCAGCCAGATAAGTATTCTGCGGTGCTTCCTTTTCGAAACGATAGATCATGTTGGCTTCGGTCCCGACGATGAAGGTCTCACCTTCCCTGCTCTTGACCAAGCGCAACATGCCGGCAGTGCCAAGCACATAATCGCTGGCGTCACGCACTGGCTTCGGACACTCAGGGTGACTGATGGTTATCGCCCCAGGGTGCTCGGCTTGCATGTCCTTCAATGTGTCCACGGAGAACAACTCATGCACTTCACAAGCCCCGTCCCAAAGGATCATTTCACGATCTAAAGTCTCGTTCAGCCAACCACCGAGATGCTTGTCTGGTACGAATAGGATTGGTTCCCCCTCGGGGATGGACTCGACCACCTGACGCGCATTGCCGCTGGTGCAGATGATGTCGCACTGTGCCTTGACCGCTGCGGTGCAGTTCACGTAGGCCACTGTGGTCGGGCGCTTGCCGAGCTTGACAGTCAAGTGCTCCTTGTAAGCGGCTAGGTCCTCGGCCTTGCAGGAATCGGCCAACGAACAGCCTGCATCCATGTCGGGCACGAAGACCTCGGCTTCCGGACTCAACAACTTGGCCGTCTCGGCCATGAAGTGCACACCACAGAAGCAGATCGCCTTGGCGTTGGCCTCGGCGGCATAACGCGCCAACTCCAAGCTGTCGCCGACGAAGTGTGCGGCTTCTTGCAGGAAGCCCTCCTGGTAACTGTGCGCCAGGATCGTGATGCCATTTTCCGTAGCCCATGCGCGGATTTCCGCAGGTTCGGGTACCTCAAGCAAAGTCAGTTCTTGATTCTTCATCGGTTTGCAGGAACACGAGAGTGGAGCATTCTAAGTAGCCGCAAGGTATACGTCGAACCTCGTGGTCTTACCTGGAACTGAAGAACTCACTCCTAGTGCCAAAGGTGGCGCAGAGGAAGGGCGTTTCACGACGACCTTGCGGACGCCAGTAGCACGCGCGGCTTCCAACAACTGCTCCTGATCGAGGTCTTCACCGACCAACTTGCGGAAAAGGCGCATCTCCTTACGCGGCAAAGCCGACTTGGGTCGCGGTGGATGCATCGGATCCAGGTAAAGCACGTCTGGTGCAAAGTCGGCCAGCACGCTGTCGGGCCATTGCTGCAGCAGCTCGAGAGCATCGTCATGCAATAACTGCAGGCGATTACCCAAGGCCTCTGCAGTGCTGACATCCTGCATGGCATGCGCAAGGCCGTCGGCCACCAGGTCGTGGATCTCAGTTTGGCGTTCGACCGCCAATACTGGGCAACCCAAAGTGGCAAGCACGAAGGCATCGCGTGCCAAGCCGGCAGTCAGATCAATCACGCGCGGCGCAACCTTGGCACCACGCAGGCCAACGGCACGGGCAACGGCTTGGCCCTTGCCGCCGCCACGTCGGCGGCGAAAGCCCATGGTGCCACCCACCCAATCCACGCAAACCTTGCCTTCTTCACCGCATAGGTAAAGGCGGCCGTCGATGCGCTGCAGGACCGGGCGGGCGGATTCCAAGAATCACTGTACGCGAAATGCGATGCGATCGGCAGTAGCCTGCGCGAGGTCGAGGTCCGGCGCGGTCTCACGCCACTTGCGCGCCTTGACGACAATGCGCGTGGTGCTTTCGGTGACGCCGGTCAGGAACACTTCCACTTCGACATCGTCAACGGTGGCGGCGACGAAGGCCTCGCGAACGCCGATGTCATCCATCGTCACCTCTCCGGATTCGCCAAGGTCGTCGCGCGTGGCTTCGTAGACCTCGTCCAAATCGGCGTCGACGTACAGCTCGACGGAATCCTCACCAAGCACGTACATCGCACCGACGCCGATGCCAGCACCGACGGCGAGTACACAGGAAGGAGCAGCTAGCAGAGTGACCAGCAGGAAGACGGATGGGGCATACCTTTTCATTTGCTTTCGTGTACGGACGACAACGGCGCAGTGATGCGTAATTCTAGCTGCGTTGCGTTCTCCAAGCTGATGCCACCGCTACCGTCGAGCCAACCGACCGGCAAACGCAAACGCAACATAGTGAGCCCCGTAGGCACGGATTCGGCCCCGAGGATTTTAGTCGGCATCCAACTCGATCGCTGTGGTCGTCGCAGGCGGGCCACTCCCTGCAGATAGAGCGGATCCCAATCGGCGGTCGCCAGGACTGCCTCCACTTGGCCGGATCCGGACCTGCGCAGTTGGCCAAGGACTTCACGGACCGACACCTTTCTGCCTTCGGGAATCCGTTTCACGAACTGTCCGGAATCACGAACGACCACAGGGATCGCCTCCGCGGCCACTTGCGGTGCTTGCATCTGGTTCTGGATGGCGCTGATGCGTGCTTGCCAAAGCGGATCCTCGGCAACCCGTGGGGTCTCATAGGCCAAGGCAGCCTGCAACTCCGCCTGATGCTCCTCGATGGCAGCACTGGTGTCGGCCAGTTGTTGCTTGGCTGCTTGCAGCTTCTGCCAATCAGGCCGAATCTCGCGGAAACTCAAAATGCCTTCTTGAGCCAATTTCAGCTGACGCTGATAAATTTCATCCAGCTCTTCAACCCGCAAGCCTAGCTGCTGCTCGTCTTGTTGTACCTGTTCGATAGCGCCGCGGGCCTCGAAGATGCGCGTAGCTGCAGTGGCATTGGCCAAAGTCTGTTGATCATCGATCTGCTGATAAAGCCCATCGAGTTGATCCTGCAAAGTCACACGATCGATCGCGGGTTGCGGCGTAGGCGGGTTGAGAAAGGCGATGATGTCACCCGCCTGCACTTGATTGTTCTCGGCAAGCCGCCATTCCACCACACCCTCGCCAGGAGTGTGCACGTCCACGATCTCCCAACTCAGGTGCGCATCCAGCGACAACTCCGGCGGCGGCGATGGCGGCAGTTCCAACAGCATCGATGGTGGTCCTTCCGCTACCGAATCGACTTGCGTTTCGGCCAGCTCCGGCGGAATGAAGTCATCTTGGCCATAACGCTTCCACAAGTCAAAGGTGATGAGAGCCAGCAGGGCGACCAGTAGGACATCGCGAACACCAAAGCCACGGCGAGTCTTCACCGCCACTGAGTTCGGCGTAGGCATCGACCGTTCACGCGCCTTAGAATCCTGCAGCAAGGATGACACGACATCGGCATGAACGGTGGCCACGTCGGCGGCAATCGATGCGACGTGGTCATCTTCCCGATCACCGACGGACTCGAAGACCTCGGAGTCCTCGACAGCAGGCATGGCTGGCAACTCATCGGGATTTTCGCGCCAGATCTGTTGTTGTAAGGCTGCCGTTGCCTGCAGTCTTTCGCTGCCAATCAACTCGATCCAATCGTTGCGTTGCCAACGACTCAGGGCGCCTTGGGTGAATTCCAGCCCAAAGACATCCATGCAGGCGATGCTGGCCACACCACGGCTCACCATATAACGCAGGAACAGGTGCTCGCGACGCTCTTGCTCATCAAGCTCCGCCACCGGACGCGTCTTGGCCAAGGTCTTCTGCCAATCTGCGGCCAAGGCCAGCTGGTTCTCATTCCAACTGACGACGTTGCCATCCCAACCGGGAGCGACGCGGGCACTACTTCCCCAACAGAAGATCGGCAGGCATGCGGTACGTTCATGACGACGTAAGGTCTCGATCACCTTGGCACCACCCACTGCCACCAACAAACCCGGCGCATCCTGGCCGGCGTCCAACTCGGCCAAGAAGGAATCCAACTCACGCCCCTCCGCAACCCCACGTGGATGCTCGACCAGACGCACGACCTCGGCAGGAGGCGCTTCATCGGCAGTCAGAAATACGACGCGAGCTAGAAGGTCGACGGTCATGAGGGGAATGGCGGCTGCGCGCAGGAGGACTCAGCCGATTCGATAAGACCGTTCTATCAAATTCAAGGCCTCGTCGAGGCCGTTGCCACAATGGAAAACTTCGGCAATCACGTCGCCGGCTTGAACCGTGGTGCCGACCTTAGCGACTGCACGTACGCCGACGCCATGATGCACCGAGTCTTCGGCACGTTGTCGTCCCGCACCCAATCGGAATGCAGCGCGGCCAATCCCTTCGGCGTCACAGCGTTTCACCACCCCAGTTGCCGACGCCTTGACTTCCACCTGTTCACAGCCTGCACCCCGTAAGGCTTGCTCCAGGTCTCCACCCTGAGCCTTCACCAAGCGTTGCCAATAAGGCAGCGCCGCGCCACTTTGTAATTGCTCGCGCGCGACCTCGCCGAGACCACTGAGTTGCACGACTAGGTCGACCAGGTCCTCGGGGCCATTGCCCTCCAAGGTGGCGATTGACTCCTCTACTTCGAGCGCATTGCCGACCGCATGGCCTAGCGGCTGCGACATGTCGGTTAATACGGCGGAAGTATCGCAACCTGCCCCCTTACCGACCTCTACCAAGGACTCGGCCAAGGCTTGCGCATCCTGCTTATTCTTCATGAAGGCACCACTGCCATACTTCACGTCCAACACCAAGCTGTCCAAACCAGCAACCAACTTCTTCGACAGAATCGAAGCAGTGATCAGCGGGATCGACGGCACTGTGCCAGTCTCATTACGGGTGGCGTAAAGGATGCGGTCAGCTGGAGCGATATCGGGCGTCTGCCCAGTGATGAAGCAGCCCGCATCAGCAAGGACCTCATGCAGCTCCTGCTGGCTGAGGTCGGTGCGATACCCGGCAATCGCTTCGAGCTTGTCGAGGGTGCCACCGGTGATGCCCAAGCCGCGCCCCGACAGCATCGGCACCTTCTTGCCGAGACTTGCCCACAACGGTGCCAGGATCAATGAAACCTTGTCCCCCACGCCACCAGTGGAATGCTTGTCGACGAAAGGCCCCACGATGCCCGGCCAAGCCAAGGTGGTGCCACTGTCAGTCATGGCCTTGGTCAGCAGCACGGTCTCGGCGGCGGTCATGCCACCGGTCATCACAAAAGCCAACCAGGCGCCAATCTGGGCTGGGGAGACCGACCCGTCGAGCACGCCATCGACGAATCCACGAATCCCCGCCTCGTCTTGTTCGACTCCTTCGCGGCGCTGTTCAAGCCAAATATCGATCATGTCGGCATAGGCTAACGACGCCGGACGCCCACTTTCTTGAAGAAAATTTCAAAATGGCTTGCGCAATAGCGAACGCGCAGTACACTTTGCCCGCGAGCCTTAATGAGAATGCGTCTCATTATCAATAAGCTCGAATTCGAGATAATGAAAAAAAACACGTTCCTCTTTCTAACGTCAGCTGCCCTGTTGGCTGGCCCACTCTCCGCGCAAGATCCTCAGACCCCCTCCAACGAGGAGCTCGCCCGCCGCATCGACATGCTTGGCGAACGGATCGACTTCAGCGGCAACCACAGCCAGTTCTCCTTCGGCGGTTATGGCGAAGCCACCTACCGCAATTGGTCCTCCAAGACCGACGGTGGTGCCCCATCGGGCAAGGACAGCGAGTTCGATCTGCACCGCGTGGTCTTCTACTTCGGTTATCAGTTCGACGACGTCTGGTCCTTCAGCTCCGAGATCGAATACGAACACACCGATGAGCTTTCGGTCGAGTTCGCCCAAATCGACGGAAACTTCACCAATGAATTGAACTTCCGCGGCGGTCATGTGCTGATCCCGATGGGCTTGATCAACCCGATCCACGAGCCCACGACCTTCTTCAGTGCACGTCGCCCTCTTGTGGAGCGCTATATCCTCCCCTCCACTTGGCATGAGAGTGGTGTCGGTACCTTCGGCGCTTCCGGCGACTTCAGCTGGGAAGCCTACATCGTCAATGGTTTCGATGCGTCCGGCTTCGACCTGGCCGACAGTGGCTTGCGCGGCGGTCGCCAAGGTGGCGACAAGTCGCTGGCCGATGATTTCGCCTTGACTGGTCGCTTGGATTGGCGCGGCGTCGACGGCCTTTTGCTTGGCGGTTCCTTCTACCAGGGGGATTCGGGCCAGAATTCGTCAACCAGCGATTTCGGCGTGACCATCACCGAACTGCACGCGCAGTACGACCATGGCCCGATGCGCCTTCGCGCTTTATGGGCCGATGCCAGCATTGACGAGGCTGACATGCTCCCAACTCCATCGGCTAGCGATGACCTTAGCGGTTGGTACCTAGAAGGCGGCTACGACGTCTTTGCTGGTTCTGACAACGGTCAGTCCCTGACTCCTTTCGTCCGCTACGAGCAATACGACCTCCAAGAGAGCACCAACGCCGACACCGCAGTCACCGCGATGGTGGTCGGCGTGGCTTATCAGCCTCAGCAGAACGTCACCTTCAAGTTGGATTACATGGACCTCGGCAATGAAGCCGATACCCAAGTCGACGTAGTCGAGTTCACCATCGGTTGGTCTTTCTAGGGTTTTGTAATGAAGACAGCACTCTGTTTCCTTCTCCTAAGCGCCGTCGCCGCTGGACCTGCCAAGACCTTCTTCACGCATGAACAGGCGTTAAGCACCGCGTTTGGAGAACAGGTTGAGACCAGCAAGAAGACACACTACTGGAGTAAGGAGCAGCGTGCGCGTCTCGCCGAGTTGGCCGGCGTCCAGGATGCCGACGACGTGCTGGCCTACCACGCCGCCTATTCCGCAAAGGCCGTCCAAAGCAAGTTGACCAAGGTCAACGGCGACACCGCGTGGTTCGACAAGCGCATCGTGCGCACCAAAGGGCAGGAGATCATGTTGGTCATTGACGATCAAGGCGTAATCCAGGACCTGATGGTCTGCAGCTTCGACGAGCCGATCAAGTACAAGCCCAGCGCCAAGTGGTACGCCCAGTTCAAGGGCAAGAAGCTCGACGACAAGTTGCAACTCAAGCAAGATATCCATGGCATCAGCGGCGCGACGCTGACCGCGCGCTCCACCACCAAGGCAGCGCGTGAGCTGCTGGCTGCTGCACAGGTCGCAGCTGAAGCAGCCAGGGACAAGAAAGTGCAATGACACGCCTGGAAGCCCTTTTTCACCACTGTGCCAGCCTGTTGGTTGGCGGGACGGGCTTGCTCTATGCGTGGATGCTCTTTTTCTCCAGGCCAGCAGATGAGTTCTCGATCTGGAACCACCCATGGCAAGGCGACGTCCATGACCTGCACCTACTGACCGCACCCTTATTGGTAATCTCGGTCGGCATGGTGTGGAAAGGGCACGCCGGCGCGCGCCTGCGTAGCCGTAACCCGAAACATCGCGGCAGTGGCGTCAGCCTACTGCTGAGCTTCCTGCCGATGGTCTTCAGTGGCTACCTCTTGCAAGTCACCGTAGAAGAGAGGTGGCGCAGCATTTGGTTGTGGGTGCACCTAATCACTTCAGGCATGTGGTTAGCTGCCTACGCGGTGCATTGGATTCTGAAGTACGTCGGCAAGGCCAACGAAGTCACTCCACCGTCAGCACCAAATCCGTAGTGCCACGCTGGATGCCACCTTGGGCGACTCGCGGCTTGCCTGGCGCACGGACTGTCAAGTTGAAGCTGGAATCATAGAGTTCGTTGAACTGGAAGCTGCCGTCGGGGCCAGTCAACACAGCATCGCGGTCGAGAAAGCGCTCGGGCATATGGGCTGCCAGGAAGCCTTCCATCGGTAGCGACCCCTGGATGCGGACCGGCACACCGGACATGCCCTTGCCCTCGGCATCGACGACCTTGCCGGCCACGGAAACGCCACCTTCAAGCACCACGTCGAGTGGTTGCATGCCGACATCGATGTCCATCGGGCCGAGGAAGCTCATGCCGTAACCGGCCTTGTACAACAACACACAGACATCCTTCTTTGGTTTGCCGACGCCGAACAGGTAGTTGCCCTCCTTGTCGGTAAAGACACTCGGATTGCCATCGGCACTCAGCATCCAAATCTGCACGCTGGAAATCTCCTTGCCATTGACATCCTGCACGCGGCCCGCGAGTGATGCACCTTCGGACATCTCCAACCAGACATCCTGTTGACCGGCGCCGAAGGACTTGCGCAAGGGCAAGTAGCGCGGGTGCCGCCCGACGATGTTCCAACCTTGCGATTCCGGCACAGCCGGCAAAGTGAACAAGCCAGCCTCATCGGACTTAGCCAGGCAGGCGCGCGGCCCATACATGAAGACCTCCTCGTATTGGGTAGGGCGACGATTGGTCTTGCGATTGGGTTTGCCGGCCACCACCATCACGTCGGCGATTGGCTCCTCGTTGGCATCGATAGCTTGGCCGTAGACCACATGCCCGGGTTCCATATGGATTTCGAGGTCACGAAATTCACGTGCCTCGATCATGCTTCCGCCTGGGCGCCAAACAGACATCATGTTCTCCCAATTGGCCTCTAATACAAAAGGACCGCTCGGGAATCCGCCGAGGCGGAAGGCACCATCCTTATCGCTACGCGTGAACACGTCGACGCGGGTGCTGACCATATTGTCGAGGCTAATTGGGTCAGTGAAGAAGGCGCCGACGGTGGCACCGGCGACTGGATTGCCTTCGACATCTAGGACTATCCCACTGACGATGCCACCGGCTTCCAACTCGACGTGGATCTTGTGTGTGCGCCCACCCATCAGGAGAGCACTTTCCTTGTAAGTGGTCGGGGCAGTGCGGGCACTGGGGTTGATATCCAGGCCGACCAGACGGGAGCCATGTTCGAATTGCACGCGGCGCGTACCGTCGGGAGTGGTGCGCACATCGGTATTGGATGGTTTGCCGTCCGCCTCCCAGAAGATCTTGATCGGCACATCAGGAGCACCCTGGTCCGTACCTTTGATGGTCAAAGCGAGCTCCAAGAAAGCGATCGCTTGTGGATCAATCGGAGGCAAATCCTCAGGCTCTTGGGAAGAGTGCGCATTTGCCCCATCAGAATTGGCACCACCGGCTCCAACACCTTGATTAGAAGGGTCTTGAGAGGATTTGCCTGCATCACTGCAGGCACTCAGGAAAGCGAGGGCCAGCAGGAAGGCCCATGTCAGACGACCGAATCGCATGTGCATGGGGCAAGGATAACCCCCGTCTCTTGGTATTTCAGGCCAAGATTGCCAAGGAACCCGCATTCCTATGGGGTAGGATTGTGCACCGGACTGCCTTCCGGAAAACGTGATGAAAACCCCTCGGAAACTCTCCCTCGCCTTTGCAGCTGCACTGATCACGCTGCTGGCCCCTCTTTCGGCCCAACAGGATTGGGTGGCTTGGAGCAGCGTCGACGGTGCCGCCAACACAGACCAATTCAGCTTTGCCATGGAAGGCATAGGTGATTGGAACCAAGATGGTTACGACGATTACGCCGTGTCCTCTCCTGGTTCTGATGCCATGTACCAGAATGGTGGCATGGTCACGATCCACTCCGGCGAGAATGACGCCATCCTGCTGACCATCGACGCCATGAATGCCGGCGAGCAGCTTGGTTTCTGCTTGGCCAGTCTGGGCAGCCACGGCGACAACATGCCGAAGCTTGCCATTGGCGCCCCCTTTGCCTCCACCGCGAGCGGCCCCTTCTCTGGATTGGTGCGGATTTATGCCTGGGACAACGTCACCGGCACCCTCACCATGATGGATGAAATCGCTGGCACTGGCCCCGGAATGTTGTTCGGCGCCAGCATGACCGCCTTCGACCGCGAAGGTAATGGCCAGATGGATCTTGCCGTCGGCGCGATTGGTGCGAACTTCCAGGACGGGCAGGTCCTGACCTTCGCCATGAGCAGCGCAGGTGTTGCCATGCCTGCCGTCGACATCTTCGATGGCGAAGCCGGAAGCGGCCAAATGTTCGGTTGGGCCCTTTCGCGAGTCAACGCGCAGAACGCTTCCCGTACGGGTGGAACCGTCGGCGATGATCTGATCGTCGGTGTGCCTTTCGCCGACGCCTCGGCCAGCGAAGCCGGTGCCGTGATCCTGATCGATGAGACGGGAGTCATGACCGAACTAACCAATCCCTTCTCCACCAATGCTGGAGCCCACCTCGGCTATTGCGTCTCGGCCGGTCTCGATGCCTTGGGTGATTTCACCGAGGACATCTCCGCAGGAGCTCCGGATACGCAGTCCGGTAACGTCCTGCTCTGGTCCGGCGAGAACCTGATGCTCGGACGCAACCTGATTGGTCTTAACACTGGCGACCGCTACGGTTTCTCGGCGATATTGATTCCCGACACCAACTTCGACGGCAAGGCTGACGTCGCCGCAGGTGCCCCAGGCTTTAGCTCCAATCGTGGTGTCCTGAAGGTACGCGAAGTCGACGTAAGTGGCGCGGACCTCTACACCGCACTGGGCACCGCCGGCACCAGCGCGCAGTTCGGCTTCACCGTCGCTTCAGTCGGTGATATCAACCAGACCGACAAGATGGAAGTCGCTGTCGGTACGCCGTGGATCGCCAACAACCGCGGTCGCCTCGAAACCTTCGCTCCACCGGCACAGGACATCGGTCCAATCACTTTGGTTGTCAGCGGTAACTTCAACTGGGCAACCGATGCCATCATCGATGTCACCAACCTCTCCGAAGGCACAGGCGGCGACCTCTACTGGTACGTCGGCACCCAACTCAGTGATGTGGTTTCAAACGACGGGTACGACGTAAACATTAGCAATGGTGGCGCCCCACCGACCCGCTTTGCACTGACCACCAGTCCTGGCTCCTCGGATCAGATTCTCTTCCCATTGGACGATCACATTGACGATGGCACCGTGCTTTACTTCCAGCTGGTCGAGGATCGTAACGGTTTCGTACGCACCTCCAGCGTTGACGGCGGTGTGGTCAACAACCCGGGTGTCTCGATCTTCGTGGAAGGCAACCAGGCTCCTGGTACCGTCATCGTGAAGACGCGCTGGGGTTACTACAACAGCCCGATTTACCTCTACGCCACGCCATTCGGCTTCACCCCAGGTGCAGTGAACTCGGTCCCTGACAACAACTGGAGAATTAACCTGCGTAACCCTCGTTTCATCGGTAGCGAATCCAGCACCGACATCTCCGGCGCATTGGGTGATCCGGATGAAGGAGACTTCACCTCCGACCCAATCGCGGTGCCTGCCGCTGCAGCAGGACGTACGATCCACTTCCAGGCCTATGACTGGGACCTGTTCAACCCGCAGCTCACCAACGTGCTCGGCGTTGATTTCCAGTAAGTCCTGAGATTCGGCCGCGCGGCCTCGATTGCCAAGCCGCGTGGCCCGAAGCCAACCCCTGCGGCTCTCAAAAGATAAGCCGGCTCCATCTTTGCGGAGCCGGCTTTCTGCTTTACGGGAAGGAGCTTCTCTTATGAAGCTGCTTGGGTGGAAAAGCTCAAGCGGAGGGGAGGGTTGGTTGCTGTGTTTCTCTGGGGGCAGCCTGACTACTTTCAGGAGTCTCGATGCTCGCGTCGTTGCGCGGGTTAGCTCCGCTTCCAAGCAACATGCTCGCAGCTACGAGTAAAACAAACATCACCAAGATGGCCGCAAGGGCGACGAGGGGGCGTTCCGCGGAAGTACGCACGAGTGAGGAGGAACTGGGGGATGTGTGGGGGAAAGGGATGGACAGGTGACTGCCTCATTGAATCAACCGTATCACGGTTTTAAATCTTAGGGGAACTATTTATAGGGAACTATTAGGAACTTTCTAATCCAGAGTGATGGAGATTCTCCGGCAGGACGCCGCCGCACCTCGATCAAGCCAGTGGATTCGATGACCGTACCAAACTCAAGAACTCGCTGCGCGTTCGCGGGTCGGAACGGAAGGTGCCGAGCATGCACGAGGTGGCCGTCACGCTGGCCTGCTTCGCTACCCCACGCATCATCATGCAAAGATGAGCGGCCTCAGTAACCACCGCAACGCCAAGAGGTTCCAGCACCTCACTGATGGCTTCGGCAATCTGCACGGTCATCCGCTCCTGCACCTGCAGGCGTCGCGCGAACATATCCACAATGCGAGGCAGTTTGCTCAGGCCGATTATCTTGCCTTTCGGCAGGTAGGCGATGTGGACGCGCCCATAGAAAGGCAACATGTGGTGTTCGCACAAGGAGTAGAACTCGATGTCCTTGACCAGCACCATCTCATCGACTTCCTCGGTGAACAGGGCGCCGTTGACGACTTCGGCAAGCTTGGTGCTATGGCCGCTGACCAGGTACTCATAACTCTTGGCAACTCGCTCCGGGGTCTGCTTCAGGCCTTCGCGTTCTGGATCCTCCCCCAGCTCGACAAGCATCTTCTTGACGAGGGCTTCCACCTGCGGATTTGGCTGATTCTTACTCATGGTCAGGTCCGAAGTAATCACTACGACAATCGCGGCTCTCTTCAATACGCAAGCGATACAGCTTGGCACTGCTGTCGGTGAAGGCATCAGCCAGCTGTTCCCAGAACGCGATCAGCAGGTTCTCTGATGTGGGCACGATGCCCTGCAGGAAGGGCACGTCCAGATTCAGGTTGCGATGGTCAACCTGGTCGTAGATGCGCTGATCGACCAACTGCTTGAGTTTCAGAAAGTCGTAGACCATGCCGGTCTCCGAATCCACCGGCCCCTGCAGGGTGACGGTGAAGAGGTAATTGTGGCCGTGACTGTTGGGGCTGGCACAAATGCCGTAGATATCGCGATTGCGCTGCTCGGACCAGTCTTCACGGTAAAGACGGTAAGCAGCGCAAAACTCGGTGCGGTAACTGATCTGCTGGACAGGCATGAGGCTTGCCGGGGAAGGCTAGCCACATATGATACCGGTGCGGCTTGGCTAGAATCAGGGCATGCCCATAAAGCAGCGCCCTCTGGACCCCCGCAGTATCGCATTCGGCGTGTTCTGGGCGGTAGCCGTGATGTTGAGCGTGAGGTTTCTGTTGGCCCCGTGGATCGACCTGAATACGCGCGAACGCCATGAGCAGATCTTGGCCCAGGCGCATGCCACCATCCTGCAGCACAGCCTCGAGCAGCAGGATCCGTCAGACCTGATGCGCAGTGCTGCCGAAGGAATGTTGATGTCCTTGGAGGATCCCTATGCCAGCTTCGTCGGGCCGGAGCAGATGCGGCGCTTCAACGAGGACAGCAGTGGCACCTTGGTCGGCATCGGCGTGATGCTCAACGGACTCGGTACCGTGCTCTACCCGCAACCCGACGGCTTGGCCGAGGCGGCAGGCATCCGCCCCGGGGATCGCTTCCTCGAAGTCGACGGCCTGGACGTCTCCGACTGGATGATGGACCAGCTCACCGAGGTCTTGCGTGGCGAGATGGGCAGCGAAGTCAACCTACTGATGAAGCATCCCGATGACACTGTCTACGAGGCGCTAGTGAAACGCAGCAAGGTGCCGACTCTGACCGTCGGCGACGTGCGCCTGCTGGATGAGCAGGCTGGCATCGGCCATGTGCATATCCGGTCCTTCGCCGGCACCACGGCCGACGAGTTTGAACGCGCGATGTGGCGTCTCAATGGTGCCGCGCCGGACGGCAAGCTGAAGGCCTTGGTGTTGGACCTTCGCTGGAACATTGGCGGCCAATTGAGTTCGGCGATTGCAATCTTGTCCTTCTTTCTCGATGGCGAACTGGTCTGCAGCCTGGAAGGACGAAACCACACGAGCGAACAGCGTTTCTCGGCACGCGGCAAGGCGGTCTACAAAGACCTGCCAATCGTACTGGTGGTCAACGAATGGAGTGCGTCGGGTTCCGAGGTGTTGGCTGCGGCCTTACGCGAACGCGGCAAGGCAGTGCTGGTCGGAGCCCGCACCTACGGCAAGGGCATCTATCAACAGGTCTATGATTTCGAGAAGGGCAACTTCGTGTTGAAGTTCACTGCCGGTTACTACACCACGCCGTCCGGGCGTATCCTTGAAGGCCATCTGAACCCGTCCTTGGTCGGCGGCCTGGAAGCAGATATTCCGGTGCGCACCTTGGCTGAGAACAGTGCCGGGATTCGCGCTTGGCTGCGCCTCAATCCACCGCCTTCACGATTCCGTGACGAGGTCTACGCGATGTTCCCTGCCATCCGCGACGCTCAACCTCCTGATGATCTTGCCCTCGAGACGGCGCTGCGCCTGATGCAGTCCAGCCTTTGATGCCATGAACAGTCGACTGGTCCTCGGGATCGAATCCTCATGCGACGAGACCGCTGCTGCGGTTGTCGCAGACGGCAAGCAGGTGCTTTCGTCGGTAGTCCACACGCAGATTGAAGAACATGCCGCCTGGGGTGGCGTGGTGCCGGAAATTGCTGGGCGCAGTCATCTGCGCGCGATCCGCCCAGCCATCGAGCAAGCCTTTGCCGATGCCGACATCTGCCATGAACAGTTAGCGGGCATCGCAGTGACCAATCGTCCTGGCCTGCTCGGTTCCCTGTTGATTGGCGCCACCGCTGCGAAGGCCTTGTCCTGGGCTTGGAAAAAACCCTTAGTCGGCGTGCATCACATCGAGGCGCATGTCTATGCGGCCTTGATGACAATCGAGCAGCCACAGTTTCCCTACATCACCTTGGTGGTTTCCGGTGGCCATACCTCCCTGTACCGCACCACTTCCCCACTGGAGCATGAGCTGCTCGGCTGCACCCGCGACGACGCCGCCGGCGAGGCCTTGGACAAGGCCGCGAAGATGCTTGACCTTGGCTACCCAGGTGGCCCGGCAATCCAACAAGCCGCCATGGAAGGCGACCCCAAGGCCTTCCCATTTAAATTGCCGTTGTTGGACAAGGACTCCTTGGAGTTCTCCTTCTCGGGCTTGAAGACAGCCTTGCTCTACACCATCAAAGGCCCCGGCGGCAAGATGGAGGATCCATGGATTATCGATCGCGCGCGCTTGGCCGACTTATGCGCAAGTTATGAATATGCCGTCACCGAAACCTTGGCGCGAAAATGCATACGCGCTTGTCAGCAGACCGGCATCGAGCGCATCCTGGTCGGCGGCGGCGTAGCATGCAACAAGCGCTTGCGTGAATTGATGCAAGCAGCTGCGCAGAATGCAGGCTTAGAGGCGACTTTCGCCCCTCCGGCTTACTGCACCGACAATGCCGTGATGATCGCCGGCCTCGGATTCGAACTGCTCGATCGGAATCAGATCGACGACCTTAACCTCGACGTCTTCGCGCGCGCCTAGTCATGGATCGTAATCAACTACGTGACTTGCTCGAAGCCGTACGCGACGGTTCCCTGAACGCTGACGACGCCTTGGAACGACTGGCGCGCTTGCCGGTAAGTCATGGCGAACACACTGTGGCGGATACCCATCGTGAGTTGCGTTGTGGAGTGCCGGAAGTCATCTACGCCGCCGGCAAGACTCCCGAGCAATGCGCCGCCGCCGCCAAACTATTGGCAGAAGCGCATGATCGTGTATTGCTGACCAAGGCCGACGCCACACGTCATATGGCCGTCGCCAAGGTGCTGCCGCAAGCCACCTTTCATGCCGAAGCCGGCTGCGTCACCTGGTTCCGCCAAGCACAACAGGAGAAACGCGGCTTTGTCCTGGTGCTAGCCGCCGGCACTTCCGACCTGCAAGTTGCCGCCGAAGCCCAGGTCACCCTCGATTGGATGGGTGTGCAGACCGAGTTGATCACCGATATCGGCGTCGCAGGACTCCACCGCCTGCTGCACCACGTTGAGCGATTACGCACAGCGGATTGCCTAGTGGTCGCCGCCGGCATGGAGGGGGCTTTGCCGTCGGTGGTTGCCGGATTGGTCGCATGCCCACTTGTGGCCGTTCCGACCAGCGTTGGCTATGGTTCTTCTTTTCAAGGACTTACGGCACTTCTCGCAATGCTGAACAGCTGCGCGCCGGGCATCGGCGTGGTCAACATCGACAATGGCTTCGGCGCTGGCCTGCTGGCGGCGAAAATCGCGAAATCGGCACATCCTTTGCACTAAGGAACGGATGGCTTCCTTAGCCGGATCTCTTCTGGCTGTGATTCTGGTCCAGTCAGCCCCGGAGCCGCAAGCTCCACCTATTCCGATTGCCGTGTTGCAATCCGGTCAACGGGTGGAATGCGTCGAAGCCGAGGCCGGCGATCGCGAGTTCCAGACTCCTTATGGTCTGTTCCGCTCGCCAACCAATCCGGTCGAGAAGGTCGTCGATGGCGCCCAGCAGGCCAAGGACTTACGCAAGCTTCGCAGCGCGGGCGTGCTGGATGATTTTACTTGGTTGCATGACCTGTCCACCGCCGGCCAACTGCGCGAATTGTCGATGGCTTGTCTCGAGGTGTTGGCACAGGATCATCAGAATACCTATCCCTATGAACTCCTCGAATCCTGGGGCCGCAAGCTTGATCCGGTGCCGGCCAAACTAGACCGCGACAAGCGCATCTCATGGTTGTGGAAGCGCGTGACTGGCAAAGACTTCACCTTGGCGGTCTTAGCTGGTGCAAAGTTGCGCGAAGAAGTTTCACAGAGTTCGCAAGCGCAGAACGAACGCGTGGTGAGCATCCGCCAGTTGCGCAGCGCCATCCGCAGCAAGAGCATTGTGCAACGCCGCGTTGCATGTTTGGTCGCCGGCCAGCAACGCGAGTTCACGATGCGTGAGTTGCTGCTCGAGACGTCGATCGCTGACAAGCTGGATCCGGTGCGCTGCGCTGCCGCCGAAGGCACGCATCAAATACACGCCCACAGTGCTCGCCAGTATTGGGTGCGCAACCTAGCGCAGGGCAGCGGTGCACATCGCGATGCAGCCGCTTGGAACCTCGGTCACTTCGGTGGCGCCGACGCCCTCAACGCCTTGATTCACGTGCTGGCCGCTTGGGAGCACAAGCCACCAGAACGATTCAGGTTTGCCGACCGCACCATCTGGGTAGTCCATCGATCAGACCGCAGCGCCGGTGACTTGGGTGGCTACAACCCCGAGAAGCTCGAGGTCGATTTCCGTCACCTGTCCCCAGACCTCGAGTTCCTCGATCTGGGGTCTACATTCACCGTCACGCGTTACGGCGAAAGCCTCCATATCTTGATTCTCGAAGCCCTAGACACCTGGGCAGGAGAAAAAACTGACCGCGATACTGCGGCTTGGATAACTTGGTACCTTGAGGTTTGGTTGCCGTCGCGCGCCTAAGCCCTAGTCCTTTTCATGCTCTGCACATTCCTAGCTGTCCTCATCAGTCAACATCCGATTGCGGTCCTCGAATCCGGTACCCGCATCGAAGTCGAAGGCACGACCGAAATTGGTGCCAGGAAGGTGCAGACCACACATGGAAGTTACGACGCGAGCATCGACCCGGTCGCCTCGATCGCCGATGCAGCCCATGACCTCGTATTGCTGGCACCGTTACGCGAACTGGATTACGAGGCTTGGCTGTCGCGCATCGCCGAGCGTGGCTTGGTCAGCGTGATTTATGCCGATAAGCCACCTAAGGGTTTCGCGGCTGCACGCTTGAACGCCTTGGAGCAATGGGGTCAACGGTTGGATCGTTTGCCGGGAAAGACCAAGCGTGATGAGCGCGTCGAGCTGTTGTGGAAGCTGTTGCAGAAGGCCAACGATGCCGATCAGGCGCTGCTGACCGGCGAGTTGTTGCGCGAAGTGTCGCTGTCCAGCGTACGTCAGAAGCGCCGCGTGCCGCTTGCCGACCTAGGTCGCGCCCTCGATTCCAAGGATGTGGAAATCCGTCGCGCCGCCTGCCGTCTTGCTGCCCACCAACAGGAACTTAGCACCCAACATCGCTTGAGTAAGTTGAGCCTGACAGATAGATCCGAACTGGTGCGCCCAGCCGCTGCCGAGGCGATGATGAGCCTTGACGAGGAGCGCGCCTTAGGCCGCTGGGCTGTCGAGCTCTGGACTTCCCGTAAGGATTCCGAGCGTATTCATGCTGCCGAGCACTTGGGCGATTTCGGGGCCAACAACGAGGACGTCCTGAAGACCTTGATCTACGCGCTCGGGACTGGCGACCACCAGGCACCGGGGCAATATGTATTCTTCGGCAAGCAGGTGTCGATCATCACCGACTTCGACGTCGAGGTCGCCAACAATGCCGTAATCGCCGACCCACAGATTTCGGTGGTCACCGAAGGGGCTGTCCTGCACGTGAGAATCATCTCTATCCATTTGGGGCGCACGATTACGAGCTCTCTGCAGCAACTCTCAAAGGCTGATTTCGGCAATGATCGACAGGCATGGCTACGCTGGTACGAAGCCCGCCGGAAATGACATTCACCCCCACCTTGCTTCTTGCCCTTTTCGCCAGCGCTCCATTGCTTGCCCAAAAGGCTGCAACCGCACCCACTGATGCGGAAGTTACCACTGCGGTGCTGAGTGATGGCACGCGGCTGGATGTATTGGCAGGGACCAAGGTCGGCACCTTCATGATCAAGACGGAGTTTGGCATCCTGCGCAGCCAAGGCGAGCAAGTCGAGAGGATTGTCGATGGCAAGCAGGAGGTGCGCATCCTCGAACCGCTGCGGGAATTGGATTATGCGCAGTGGGTTGCGCGGCTTGCCGAACGTGGGCACATCAATCGGCTGTTCGCAGATGTTCCGCCGACAGAACATGAAGGCGTGCTGCTCGAGGCCTTGCGGGTTTGGGGTCGGCGTTTGGATGCCTTGTCTCCGAAGATCGACCGTGATGAACGGGTCGAGACTTTGTACAAACATTTGCTGAAGACCACCGACAGCAAGCAAATCGCCCTATTGGTCGGTGCCCTGGAGCACGAAATCTCGCCAGTACCCGACTCGAAGCGTCGGCCAACGGTGGCGGAATGGGGCAAGCTGCATCAGAGTCCGATTGCCGCCCAACGTTGGGCGGCCGCGCGCATCGCTGCGGTGTTGAACGACGCCAACCTCGAGTTGGACCTGCTCGAGTTGAGCTTGCATGATAAGAAGCTCTGGGTTGGCCTAGAGGCTGGCCTTGCCCTGAACCTGATCGACAAGAGAGGAGCCATCTATCGTTGGTCCTACGAGATGGTGCGGCGCAATCCGACTATGGTGCAGAACCGCAGCGCGCTGCAGCTGGCCGCCTGGTGCCGCCAAGACCGACAGAACGCCAAGGAGATGAGCTTGCGGGTGCGCAGTGGTGCCTTCTTCCGCACCAACTCCTATCCATTGACCTATCGGCCGCTGACCAGTCGCCGTTATTCGGATGAGGATCGTGAAGGCACTTTCCATTCGGTGCTAGCCGTGGGGGTGCCTTCACGGCTACTAATGCTGCAGGTCGCCGAAATCATCGAGCGTGTCGGCAATGCTGCCGAGATGGAGCCCCCAGCGATCGAAGCCTTGCCGGAAGACGCTACCACAGCAGACTTTGAGAAGGCGCAAGGGGAAGCTTGGCGAAAGGTGTTCCTGGGACGATAATGCCCAGCGATGGCCGCCTCCGACATCCCCGCCACCTTAGTCCTTGAAGATGGTTCTGTATTCCGCGGCCGCAGCGTCGGCACCAGCGGTCAACGAGCCTTTGAGCTGGTCTTCCACACTGGAATGACCGGGTACCAGGAAATCCTGACCGATCCGTCCTACTGCGGCCAAGCGGTGGTCATGACCTATCCGCAGATTGGCAATTATGGCTGCCAAGCAGCAGCTGATGAATCGGACCGCTGCTGGGCGTCGGCAATGATTATGCGCCAGCTTACGCCCTGCACTTCCAGCTGGACCGCCGAGCAGAGCCTCCAGGAATACTTTCTTGATCGCGACGTGATGGCCATGGATGGTGTCGACACCCGTGAGTTGACCCTAATTCTGCGCAACAAGGGTGCGCAACGCGCCATCATCAGTACCGAGACCGACGACGTGGCAACACTGCTGGAACTGGCTCGTGCCCACAAGTCACTCGATAACCGCGACCTGGCCTCCGAGGTCAGTTGTAAGCAGAGCTATACGTGGAGCGAAGGCCTTCCTGATACTGAGACTTGGAACCCAAGCGGCTTGCACGATGGTGCGCGTAAACTGGTGTGCTACGACTTCGGCATCAAGCGCAACATTCTGCGCAATCTGGTCAGTGCCGGTTTTGCACCAGTGGTGGTGCCCGTTGATACCCCTGCGGCCGACGTCCTCGCCATGAAGCCCGATGCGGTCTTCCTGTCGAACGGTCCGGGTGACCCCGCTGCGGTGACGGCGGCAATCGAAGCCGTCAGTGAGTTGGTCGCTGCCGACATGCCGCTGTTCGGAATCTGCCTGGGCCATCAGATTCTGGCGCTGGCGCTGGGAGGCCGTACCTACAAGATGAAGTTCGGTCACCATGGTGCCAATCATCCGGTGGTCGAGCCAGCCAGTGGCCGAATCGACATCAGCTCGCAGAACCATGGTTTCGCGGTGGACCCCGACAGCCTGGAAGGCACTGGCCTCGAAGTCAGCCACTACAACGGCAATGACAAGACCGTCGCCGGTCTGCGCCACAACAGTAAGCCAGTATTCTCGGTGCAATACCACCCAGAGGGCGCTCCAGGCCCCCATGACCCAGAGCACTTATTTCAGCGCTTTATGTCGCTCCTGGCGGAACCTGCGGCCTTGTAGGGGTTATCCTGGGTAGACCACTCGGTTCTCGCCCCTGCGGGGACATTTAGTCTTTGGTCCAACGTCCTGTAACTCCACGATGCTCTCGACCCTCCTCCTAAGCTCCCCTTTCCTCTTCACACCCACCGCTTTCGCCATCCCGCAGGACCCACCTGCCGAAGAAGCCGAAGTCGATGCCGAGATGGAGAAGGTCAAGGCCGGCGAGGCCGCCGCGCAAATCAAGGAAGCCCTAAAGGGCAAGGAAGAGATTGTGATGGTCGCAACCATCGATAATCTCGGACAGATCAAGTCCAAGCTAGTGACCAAGGAGGTCTCCAAGGCGCTGAAGATTAAGAAGGAAGCCGTACAGATCTCGGCGATTAAGGCTCTGCGCTTCAACGAGGATCCCACTGCACTTGGCTACTTACTAAAGGTGCGCAAGGAGAAGAGCATCCAGGACAACGTCCAGACTGCGGTCGAGTATGCCTACGCCTTAGGACAGAAGGGTGACAAGAAGGCTATCTCGGCCTTACAGGACAACTTGGTCGGCACGTCGAAGACTCCCAAGGAGGTCCTGAATGCCAAAGTTCTCGCGCTTGGCCACATCCGCCACAAGGATTCGGTTGAGGCCATCCTCGATTACGCCAAGACGACCATCGGCCGTGGGCGTCGCGGCGCCGTAAAGCAAAAGGTTTCGCGCGAGGTCCGTGGTTCCTTGTCGATTCTGACTGGCACCGATCAAGGAGATTCCCTCGCGGCTTGGGAAGACTGGTGGTATGACCATCGTTCCAAGTTCAAGATGTCGACGGTCGAAGGCGAACTGGACAATGAACGTCAGCAGCGTGCATGGACCAAGCTGTGGATGACGCCCGCAGAGAAGGAAGAGGCGGCCGAAAAGGCTGAAGGAGAGAAGAAGAAACGGAAGGAGAAGCGGGAGAAGGGTGCGGATGCAGAAAGCTCCAGCGACAGCGACGAGGACTTCTAGGGAATCTGACCCCTTGGCTGTGCTTCATGGCCGTGCAACCAAGGGGCCGGTCTCTACTGGTTTTTGAGTGGCGTCGTAAGATTCCGTATCAACTCAAGAATCTTCGGCGGCTGCCCAGTACGCAACACCCCAATCCGGAAGATGCGACTTGAAAGCCACAGCATCAGGATGACGGTCACGAACATCAACACGCCGGTACCGACCAGGTCGAACATCGGTGGATCCGCCGCGGCGCGGTTCATCATCACGAAGGGCGTATAGAGAGGAATCCAAGTCAGGAAGGTCGCGAGTGATCCATGGGGATCCTGTGCCACGAAGACCATGGTGAACAGCGGCACCATCAGGATGATCATCGCAGTACCCATGAAGTTCTGCGCCTCCTTTACCGTGCTGCACAGGCTACCAATCGCTAGGAAAACTCCGGCGTAGGTCAGGTACCCAGCCGCGAAGTACAAGGCGAATAGTGGCAACAAGCCGGAAGTCTGGACTACCTCCAGCACCACCCCGGCCCATTCGACCGTGGGACCAGCCAGGTATTTGAGCACACCCAGCAGGGAAAGGATCCACGCCACCATCATGGTCAAGCCGACGCAAGCGATGCCGACCAGCTTGCCAACCATAATCTCCCAAGGAGTGGCGGACGAGAGCAGCACTTCGATGATCCGGTTGGACTTCTCTTCGACCGTATTGTTCAAAAGCATCTGTACTACCGTGAAGATGGCCACCCACAGCAGGTAGACGAAACCGATTGGTGCCCACTTGCGAATGGTATCGGCCATGCTGACGACTTCCTCGCCGACGGCCTTCTTCGGGTCGAAGGAGGCGAACAGCATTTTGGTGCTCTGGGCCGCCATGACTTCGTTGCCATCCAGGTTACGCGCCAGCAACTCTCGTTGCTGGACCTCAAGGTTCAGGGCCCGTTCAATGACATTGGCAAGATCCTTATCAGTCAGGTTCGTTGACCAATATTGCACCCCAAGCTTCGGAGCTTCGGTGGGATCGATCATCGGCTTATCTCGCCCTTTCAGCTGCTGAAAGGCGTCCTCTGGGATGATCACGAAAGCGAACAAAGGATCCTTATGGTCACGGAAGGCTTTCTTGTCAAGCAAGTACGGCTTCATATGCGCGACAAGGTCGTCCTTGCTAGAAGTCATCGGATCAAGCTCGCCCCATTCGTCCTCCGGCATGTCGACACGCTCCAACATGCGACGCGGTGCCTCGAACTCTGGCGCACCTTCCTTCATCTTGGGTTTCATGAATGCCAACATGGCGTCCAGCGACTCAGGGTTCGCCAGGGCATCCATCATGCGCGGATCGTAATCATCCAGCATGTCCAGGATGCTGTCGGTCATGTCCCCGGTCATGTCCATCTGGAAGGAATCAGCCGGCATTTTCTCCAGCATGTCGGCCATATTCGGCTGTTCGACGCCATCCTCGCCTTCTGGCGTGGCCATATGGGTCTTCATGTACTCACTGAGCTTGCGGAACAGCTCGCGCTTGTAATGGCGCTCCAGGCCAGCATCGACCACCCCCGCAAGTTCGCCGCTCTGGTCGACCATTACAAAATGGCGGGTAGGTTTGGCCTTCTCTTCGAGCAACTGCGGCACCTTGACCGAAGCCAAAATGATGACAGGGAACATCAACAGGTTAATCCAGAAGCCTTTGGTGCGCGCGTTGTCGGAAAACTCGCGGCCGGCAATGTGCAATGTGTTCTTCATGGCTGGCTGCGTCTAGCGGAAGGTTGCGACCTTGGCATCTTCGCCGACGAGGTGCAGGAAGACGTCGTGCAAAGTTGGTTCGCGGTAGTTAAAGGAAGTGAGTTCAATGTCGTCGCGGAAGCAGTCGCGCAGCAACTGCTGTGGATCGGCATCGTCGGCCATGCAGACCTCGTAGCTCCCTGGCATGCCCTCGGTGGCTTCTGCGCTGGTCACGCCAGGAAGGGCACGTAGCTTGTTCGCGTCATGCACGCCGGAGAGGTTGACCATCTTCGGGATGATGGCCTTGGCTTCTGGGATGGTACCGTCGAAGATCTTTTCGGCCTTGGCGATTAGCAGCAGGCGATCGCAGATCCGTTCAGCATGCGACATCACATGGGTGCTGAATACGATGGTCGAGCCGGCGTCGCTCAGGTCGGAAATCACGTCCTCCATGACCTGCTGATTGGACGGATCCAAACCGGAGAAGGGCTCATCGAGGATTACAAACTCCGGCTGATGCGCGATCGACGCCAGCACCTGTACCTTCTGGCCCATGCCCTTCGAGAGCGTCTCGACCTTCTTGTCCGAGAAGTCCTTCAGCCCGTAGCGCTCGAGCAGTTCATAGGCGCGTTGCTTGGCTTCCTTACCACCGACGCCCTTCAGCCGCGCAAAGTAGGCAATGACCGCCCAGGTCTTCATCTTTTTGTAGAGGCCCTTCTCCTCTGGCAGGTAGCCAATGCGTTCGCGCACGTCCATCGCCGAGGGTGCTCCCAGCACGCTCAAGCTCCCCGAGGTCGGCTTAACGATGTCGAGGATCATGCGCAAGGTCGTCGTTTTGCCGGCACCGTTGGGCCCGAGGAACCCGTAAATCGAGCCACGTGGAACCTGCAGGCTGACGTCGCGCACGGCAGTGAACTCGCCATAACGTTTGGTCAAGTTGTTCAGTTCAACAGCGTATTGGTAATCACTCATCAACGGACCTCTGCAGTGTCCAAGGTCGGCGGTGCCATGCGCTCGGCGCGGCATGCTTCCTCGACGTCGGCCACAGTCTTGGGTGTGGCGGCGGTCAGGTTCTCTGGCTCACCGCCGGTGACGTGAATGTCATCCTCGATGCGTACGCCAATGCCACGCAAAGCTTCCGGTACCGAATGATCGTCAGCTGGGAAGTAAAGGCCGGGCTCCACGGTCAACACCATGCCGGGCTCAAGCTTGCGCGAGACCGTTTCAGTTCTGCTCACGCCGCAGTCATGCACATCGAGACCGATGTAATGCGACGTGTTGTGGATGGTCCATTGCAGGTGCGCCTTGGTCTCGATCGCTTCCTCCAGGCTGCACTTCAACACGCCAAGCTGAATCAAACCATCGGACAAAGTGGCCAGCGAGACGTCGTGGGCCTGATGAAATTCGTTACCGGCGCGCACCACGTCGATGGCCTTCAGTTGTGCAGCCAATACGACTTCATAGATGTCGCGTTGCGCAGGGCTAAACTTGCCGTTGACCGGAAAGGTACGAGTAATGTCGGCCGCGTAGTGCTGGTACTCACCACCGGCATCGATTAGCAGCATGTCGCCATCGTTCAACACCATGTGGTTGGTGTTGTAGTGCAGGATGTTGGCATTATCGCCACCTGCCACGATTGATGGATAGGCCCAACCAGAATCGTTGCAGCCATTCCGACGGAAAGTGTAATGCAACAGCGCCTCGATCTGGTATTCGAACATTCCGGGCTTGCACTGCGCCATAGCCAAGGCATGCGCCTCGGAGGAGATCGCCGCAGCCTTGCGCATTAGGTCCAACTCCTCGGGTGACTTATGCACGCGCATCTCATGCACGATGGTGCCTGCGTCGAGGACCTGCTCGGGTGGCGCCAGACCAAGGCGCGCCTTAGCACGCAGGCCCTGGATACTGGACAACAGGAAGGAATCCAGCTCCGCGTTGAAGCCGAGTTCACACCAGACACGCTTGGCCTTGGCCAAGGCAGCTTCGACCTGCTCCTGAAACTCGTCGTTGTTGAAGGCTGTGTCGAAGCCGAGCTTCTCGATCGCGCCTTTGGGACCCATGCGGCGACCGACCCAAGTTTCGCGCGCGGGATCACGCGGCAACACAAAGATGGTCTCCTCTTCGACGCCATCGATGCCCTTGGCGAGCATCATGGCGGCATCGAATTCATGGCAACCACTCAGGTACCAAAAGGACGACTGCTGCCGGAAGGGAAATTCGACGTCATGGTTTCGGGTGGCAAGACCTGCACCTTGAAAAAGTGCGATGTCTCCATCCTCCATACGGTCGAGGAAATCTCTGCGGTGGGTTTTGAACATGAGGCGGCGGGCGAACCCCGGCCCCTCAGTTTCGTACCTGCACGGCCTCGGGTCAATGAATCTGCCGGATTACGCCTCTTTCGCCGCCTGGATTTCCTTCTCTGCCGACGTCTCCGCGACGACTTCCTTGCACTCCGGCTTCTTCAGTGCCTTATAACCGACACCATTTCGCTTCATCGCCACAAAGATCTTGGCTAATTCCGGGTCGAAGTGCGTACCGGCATCCTTCTCGATGATGTCCAAGGCCTGCTCTAGCGGCATAGCACTCTTGTACGAGCGTTTGGTGGTCAAGGCATCGTAGGCGTCGGCAATCGCACAGATGCGCCCTTCCAGCGGGATCGAGTCACCGGCGACTCCCAACGGATAACCGCTGCCGTCCCATTTCTCATGGTGACTGCGAGCGATGTCGGCCATGTCACGCAGCCCAGGGATGGCCGCTAGGATGCGGTCACCGGCCATCGGATGACGTTTCATCACGGCGAACTCCTCATCATTAAGAAAGCCCGGCTTGAGCAGGACATTATCCGGCACTGCCACCTTGCCGATGTCATGCAACAGCGCGCCAAGTCGCAGGGTCTCCAGGCGCTCTTCGCTGAAGCCAATCTTTTCGGCCAGCTCCACCGCGAACACCGCAACCCGTTGATTGTGACCGCTTGTGTAACGATCCTTGGCTTCGATGGTTTTACTTAAGGCCAAGGCGGTCTCGACATAGACCTTACGCGTCTCATCTGCGGCAGCGGCCATACAGACCAGGGCTTCGTGGGTTCGTTGGATCACTCGGCGCACTTCAAAGGCGCCAACCTGTGGAGCGCGTGCATAGAAGTCGCCATAGGAGGCGCGCTCCAGGACCTTGTGCAATCCAACCATGCCTCGCAGCATGTAGGATAGGTACAAGAAGGTCAGGATGGCACTGCCCAAGCATGCCCACGTCGCGTAAACCTTAATCGACGCCATCCAAGCCGGAACATGCAGAGGTTGGCGCAGGTGCAGCGTTCCCAACGGCAACAAGCGACCACGCACCGGGAGCTTGATCTCGAGGTATTGCCCCTCGCCGACCCAACCGGTGAAGGCGTTCTCCCCTATCGATTGGACCTCCTTCAGGTGCGGCGCAGGTAAACCTGTGGGTGTATCAAGAAGGACCTCGCCAGTCTGGTTGACCACGAAGATGTCGG
Source organism: Planctomycetota bacterium (assembly GCA_030749235.1). Classification (GTDB taxonomy): domain Bacteria; phylum Planctomycetota; class UBA1135; order UBA1135; family UBA1135. Next base: position 65,947 of record JASMKM010000078.1, read on the forward strand.
TATCTGGATAAGCCTTGAGACTGCGTCGGGCCAGAGTCGCCGCTTGGATGTCATCACCGGAATCCAATGCGCGCCCTATTTCACGGGCAATCGAGGCGCCATGTCTCTGCAACGCCGACTTGGCGTCGTTGGCTTGCGCGGAACGGTGGGCCGCCACCAGGAAGTTCCCACCCACCATAGCGAGGGTAAAACCCACGACACCGGCCAGAATTGCAGCCTGGAACGGAAGTCCGCAAATGCTGGAGAAGTGCTTGCGCACCCCCCCTGCCCTTGGCAAGGCAGGTTTGGGTCGGAAGGCAGATGACATCAACTAAATATCGGAATTTCAGGCGAATTCCCTAAACTAGCCCCCCGTTGGAGCTGCCAAACCCTTGGCAAGCCCCCAACAACCACAAGAAGAAATGCTTACCCTTCTCATCCAAACGGCCTTCTTGTTGCCACAGGGCGCAGCTGGCGCTCCTGACACGCCCATCGAGGCCTCTTTGCCGGAAATTATTTTTTTTGAGGATGGCGTCGTTCAAGAACAAGAAAAGAGCCCTTGGTCGGGCAAAGCCGACGCCGGCATGACCCTCATCTCGGGCAACAACGAGTCCACCAACAGCTCTGCCAACTTCGAGATCATGTGGGCAAAAAACCTTGATGCCTTCGACTTCGGTGCGCACTACTCCGGTACCCGCAACACGGACAAAGCTACCGACGACGCCGCCACCACGTCGCGTCTCTACCTTTACGAAGCCGGTTACGATCGCTTCTTCGACGAGTCCAAGGATTTGTACGGTTACGCCAAGGCGAGCTCGCGTGAGGATATCCCCAATGGCTTGCAAAGTCGCAACGACATCGGTTTAGGTGTTGGATACCGTTTCTACCCATACGAGAGCGCGACCGTCAAAGTCGAGGCAGGTTCCTCCTACGTGGCTGAAAACAAAGTCGGCACCGTGGCTGACAGCTCCGCTGTAGGACGTGCCTCTTACGACTTTGCCACTCCGATCATGAAGACCGTCGACTTCGATGGTGCGGGTGAATACCTGACGGGTGGCGACATCGAGACTTACACCCAGGAATTCGGTGTGAGCTGGAACTTCGAGGAGTCTTGGTACCTGCGTGCTTCGTACAACATCGCTTGGGACGGCAACCCATCAGCTGGCTTCTCCAGCACCGATCGTCGTTTCAACCTTGTGATCGGAACCTCTTTCTAGGTCTGGCAAGAAACCATTGGCGCTATAGCGACTAGAATAGGAAGCGTGGCCGTAAGACTCGATATCAAGACCGCTAAGATTCTCACCTCCGAAGAGGCGCGTGAGACCATGGTTCTATTCAGGACCTTGGGAGATAACCCGCTTGCGATTCAGGAGAGTTTCCGCGGCATGTTTCCTAAAAAGGTGGCAGAGGCCATGGGTGAATTGCGGGCGTTGCGTCGGCGCGCTACGCAAAAGTTCGAGCTCGGTTTGGATATGTACTTCACCAAGCCGTTGCTCGAACAAGCATCCAGTGAACCGGTGGCGGCCTATCGTGCTGCACGCTTCGCCGCCGCCGGTTTCAAGGAAGTCCATGACCCATGTTGTGGCATGGGTTCAGATACGATCGCCTTGGCCAAGGCTGGCCTGAAGGTGTTCGCTGCCGACAAGAGCGAGATTGCTGCACACTATGCCAAGATTAATGCCGAGATTGCCGGAGTCTCGGAGAACACAGAATTCCGCGACGCCGATTGCATCGAGGATCCTCCACCGGATGGTCCATTGATGCTCGATCCTGCACGCCGCCGCGGCAGCCGTCGGATCATGAATCCGACCGATTGGTCCCCTGCTCCGGAAGTGGTCTGCAGCCTAATTAAAGGGCGCGAAGGGGCCTGTTTAAAGTTGTCGCCAGCTGTCGACATGGAGACCTTGTTCGAGCTGTTCCCGCAACCCGATGAGATCGAGATTATCTCCTATCGCGGTGAAGCTAAGGAGAACGTCTTCTGGTATGGCAAGCTGGCCACCGGCGTCGAGCGCCGTGCCACCATCCTGCCCTCGGGCGACACCTATTGTGGCAAGGAAAAAGCGCAGGCCAAGACCGGTGAGATTGGCGCTTATCTTTACGACCCGGATCCGGCATTGGTCCGCTCGGGGCTATTAGGTCGCTTCGCTGAAGAGTTCGGCATGTGGAATCTCGATCCCGAGATTGGCTACCTGAGCAGCGATGAGCGTGTCGATAGCCCTTTTGTCGACGGCTTCAAGGTGATCGCACACGAGAGCCTTGACCCACGCAAGATGCGCGCCTTGTTGCGCGAACACGAGGTCGGTCGCATCCAGATCCGCAAGCGCGGCATCGCCGAACGCCCACAGACCTTGGAGCAGCGTTTCCTGCCGAAGAAATATGGCGATCGCTTCTTGACCTTGGTGGCCACGCGCCTCGGCGACCGTCATGTCGGCATCCTGGCCGATGCCCTCACTTAGACCGCCTCTTGCTCTGCTCGCCCCTACTGCTTCCCATTCTTCTCACACCCCTGGCCGCGTCAGCTCAGGGAGTCAGCGAAGAACTGCAACGGGTCAAGTTCTCGATTAGCCGGGTGCCGCAAGGATTCGATCCGGTGCGCAACACCGAATTGATCGATGCCAGCTTGCAGCTTCAGCTGCTGGAATGCTTGGTCGAGTACGACTACCTCGCCGGCGATGAGACGGTGAAGGGGCAACTTGCCGAATCTTGGACAGTCAGCGAGGACGGCCTGGAATGGCACTTCCGGTTGCGCAAAGACGCGCGCTTCCACGACCCCTTCGACCCTCCGCTTTGGCCAAGCCGCAGCCGCCCGGTCACTGCGCATGACGTGCTCTACAGTTGGCTGCGCCAAGCCGATGCGCGTTGGGAGTCTGGTGGTTTCTGGGCTATGGATGGCATCCTGCTTGGGATCGAACAATACCGCGAAGCCACTGCCGCCTTGGACCCACGCCAAGCCGCCGATGCCATGGCGATGGCCTTGCGGGAAGGCATCGATGGCATCCAAGTTCTTGACGAGCACCAGTTGTTGCTGCGTCTCAAGCACCCAGATCCTCATTTCCTGAATCGCCTGGCGATGAGCTACTTCATGGTCTATCCACATGAAGCGGTCACCAAGGATCAACGATCGATGCGTGATCAACCCGTCGGCAGCGGCCCCTTCGCGGTCAAGGAATGGCTGCCTGGCCAAAGCTTGCTCCTGCAGCGCACGCCGCAGTGGCGTCTTGAAAGATCGCCCTTCGACGATGGCGCCAAGCTCCCCTATCTGGACCAGGTCGAATTCCATGTAGTGCGTGATCGCGCCACCAGCGCCGAGATCTTCCGACGTGGCGAAGTCGCGCGGCTTGGCGTCAACACCACCGGCCGCAACGTCTTCATGCAAGACGGCCTCCAGCTCAAGGACGAATACCTACAGGCCGGTCTACAGCTCTTCGATCAGCCCGCTGCCGACCTGACCATGTTGTGTTTTGGCATGGAGGATCCGATCATCGGCGACCTGCCTGGCGAAGAAGAGGGTAACCGCAGGCGTCGGCTGTTACGTCGGGCACTAGCGTTGGCTTTCCCGTACGACCTGTGGAACGAGGTCTTCCGCGCCACTGATTTCGCCATCCAAGCGCGCAGCTTCCTACCGCCGATGGTGCCTGAGGCGGCGATTGCACCGGCGAACCCATGGAATCGCAAGGACCTGAAACTGGCAAAGCGGTTATTGGCGGAGGCTGGCTACCCCGAAGGCGATGGGCTCGGCGAGATCGAGTTTGTGCTATCGGGCAAGCAGCAGTTCGTGGTGAACCTCGGCATCGCTTATCGGCAGAACCTCGCCGAGATTGGCGTAGATCTGAAAGTGGTACCGATGACTTACGAAGAGCAGCTGCAGCGCTCACGCAATGCCGACGCCCAAATCGTCATGCGGACGTGGACCTTAAATTGGCCCGACGGCGCGTTGATGCTGCAGAACTTCCATGGTCCACAGGTCGGGGTAATCAACTACAGCGCCTTCCGCGACCCGGATTTCGACGATCTCTTCCTGCTCTACCGCCAGACCTCCGCAGGCGAACAACGCGACCGGCTATTGCTTGCCATGCTGGAAATCCTCGACACACAGGTGCCGGCGGTACCAATCGATCACCGCCGCAACCTGTTGCTGGTGCAGCCGTGGCTGCAGAACTTCCGCTACCATCCCTTCCAGTCCTTCTTCTGTAAGTACTACAGCGTTTCCGAGCATTGATCGCCCGCCTCCTGCGCAGACTGCTGTTCACCCTGGCCTTGGTGGCCGGGGCGGATCTGGTCCTGTTCGCAACCTTGGACAGCGGCCTGCTCGGCGACCAAGCGATCAAGCAGGTCGGCACCAAAGCCAGTGCCACCGACGTCGGCTATGCACGGGTGCGCCTTGGCATCCTTGAACGCTTCGAACCGTCGGCGATCCGCTTGCGCCTATTGAGTGCCGACCGACGTCAGCGCATGTCCTTACGCTGTGAAAGCGGCATATTGTCGCTGCTTGCGGCCGACGGCACGGCGTTGCGCGAAGCTCCCTTGCGCGGCACGGTCCATGACATCGCCACCCAGATGGTCACCTGGTCCGGCGAAGGTTGGCAGATCCAAGCCTTCTCTACCACCGACTCGCGTGACTTGCCGGCCACCGGTCTGGCCACTGCCTTGGATGGCTTGAGCACGCGTCTTCCCGCCGGCGAAGCAGCCACCATGGCATGGGCCAAAGCGGTACCAATTGGCCAACGTTTCCTGTCCAGCTTCTGGTCCCTGCTGCGCTTCGACTTTGGCTATGACCGCAACGGCCGTTTAGTCTCCGAACAACTCAGCCAACGCGGCGGGCGCTCCTTGTTGATCTCCTTACCGGCCTTCGCCTTGACCATGATGCTTGCAGTCGGTCTGGCCTTCACTGCTGCCAGCCGACGGCGGCGCTGGGATAAACGCCTGCCGCTCATCGCCGCCTTGGTGATGTCGGTGTCCTCGTTGGCGTGGATTCTGTTCCTGCGCCATTGCTTCGCCTTCGAGCTGGATTGGTTCCCGCTGCGACCATGGAGCGAGCCGATTCTGCCGTTATTGCTGCTGCCGGTTCTAATCTGGGTCTACCTCTCGGTCTGGCCTGACTACCTGCTCTATCGCAGCATTGTGCAGCAACGCGCAAACGAAGGCTGGTTGCGCGCCGCCCGAGCACGCGGCATTTCACCGCTTCGCCTGCTTTGGCGCCATCTGTTGCCGAACCTGGCCGCACCGATCGCCAGCCTGCTGGCCGTCACCCTGCCCTTCCTGGTACTGGGTTCGTTGTTGCTGGAACACATTTTCGACATCCCCGGCCTCGGCGGTAGCCTGCTGGAGGCGGTCGAGCAGCATGACGTCAACATCCTGCGCGCGCTGACCTTCCTATTCGCCATCGGCTACCTGTTGGCGCAATGGTTCGGCGAAGTGATTGCAAGCGGCTGCGACCCACGTCTGCGGAGGGCGAAAGCATGAAAACCTGGTTGCTGATCCTGGCCCTTTACCTGCTCGGCGCATTGGCCACCGTCTTCGGTTTCTTCCACCTGGAGATTGACACGGCGCGTGAACATGCCGACTTGGCTCCGCAAGCCTCGCACTGGTTCGGCACCGACCATCTTGGGCGCGACATCTTCAGTTGGACCATCCAAGGTGGACGAGTGGCGCTGGTGGTTGGATGCCTCGCCGCAGGCGTCGCACTGCTGCTCGGCACCAGTGCCGGCTTGTTGGCGGGTTGGCATGGCGGCAAGGTCGACGCCTTCCTGTTGTGGTTGTCTGGCAGCGTGGCTGCGATTCCCGGTATTTTGTTGGTGTTGGTGATTAGCTGGATGCTTGGCGGCGGTTATGTCGGTGTGTTCTTAGCGGTGGGCATGGTTTCGTGGGTCGGCATCTACCGAATGGTGCGCACTGAAGTGCAACGACTGCGTTCCGCCCCCTTTGTGTTGGCGGCGCAACTGCAAGGAGCCTCCACCAGCCATCTGATGGGCCGACACCTGCTGCCGAATATGCTGCCGCTGTTGACCACCCAGTTCCTGTTGCACTTCATCTTCGCGGTCAAGGCCGAGGCCATCCTGTCCTTCCTCGGCGTAGGTATGCACGACACGCCGAGTTGGGGTCGCTTGATCGCCGACGCCTGGGAGTTCGATGATCTTGGTACCGGCCGTTGGTGGCGCCTGACCGCCGCGACCTTGGCGATGGCTGGCTTGGTCCTCGCTTTGCAGCAGCTGATGTCGCGCTTACAGAAGACGAAGGCCTAGGATTCTTCCGCGCAGTCTACGTCCGCGCTGAGGCGTCGTAGGCCTCGAAGGTATAGCGCTTGCCGTCAAAAGCGAACTTGCCAATTGGTGCGACGGGGTCGTGATACAGCAAGGCCACCCATCCCTCTTCGGTGGCGCGCGGGATCCACTCGTTGCGCACCTCCCAAGAATCCTCAGCGTTGATGTCGTAAGCCATAATAAAGGGTAGATGCACGTGGTTGCGGGTGGGCACCACATCCGACCAGAAGACCGCAACCTGACCTTGGCTTTCAATTTTGATGAGCGACACGCCCTCGGAATGACCCTTCAGTTGAATCATCGAAATGCCCGGTACGATTTCGGCCTGACCCTCGAAAGTCTTCAGCAAACCGGCAT
>JASMKM010000079.1 GCA_030749235.1 Planctomycetota bacterium
GAGTTTCGCCAAGCCATCGAACCCTTCGCGGTGCGCAAGGCTGCAAGGATGATCAGCGATGCTGAGTTGGGTAACCTTCGCAACCTTTGCGATGAGCAGCGAAAACTAGCCGAGTCACTGGAGAAAGTTGAAGACTTCCTACAAGGCGAAGCCCTGGCGAATTGGTTCGCAATCGAGGAGCAATTCCATCGCACCTTGATTCGCGCCTCAAGGAATCGTCACATCGAAAACACCATTCGTCATTCTCGGGTACTGATCCAGATGTTTCACGGCCACCACGCCGTCGGCCTTCAGGTGAATCAAGAGATCGCCGACTCTACTTGGCGAGTCCACCTGCGCATCATCGAAGCGCTCGGCGCAGGCGATGGCGATGCCGCAGCACGATTCATGCTGGAAGCCTTGGACCAAGGTGCACGCTCAACCTTGGCGGCGGCGCAGAAGAATGAACTCGCCTCACCGTGAGCCATCGGGTTAGCGCCTACCGGAAAGTGCAAGACGGCCTTATGGTTTCACCCAGACGATCTCGCCAGCGAAGATTGTGATGATTGGTTGGCAATCTGCCAACCGATTGACCGGCAAAGTCATCAGGTCGCCTGAGAACACCACCATGTCGGCGCGGTAACCCGGCTGCAAACGACCGAGGTCATGTTCGCGGAAGGCTGCGTAGGCTGGCCAAGTCGTGAGCATGTTCAGCGCCTCTTGGCGGCTCAGGTTCTGTCCGGGATACCAACCACCTTCAGGCTCCCCCGCAGGCGTTGTACGGGCCACTGCAGCGATGAATTGCGCGACCGTATCAAGACGTTCCACCGGTGCATCGGAACCTCCCGGAATGACGCAGCCTGCATCAAGGAAGCTGCGCCAGGCATAGGCGCCAAGGATGCGCTCCGGGCCCACCCGGTCCTCCGCCCATGGCATGTCGCTGGTTTGGTGTTGGGCCTGCATCGCAGGGATTACCCCTAAATCAGCGAACCTCTGAAAGTCTTCTGGGTGAATGACTTGCGCATGCTCAATACGCCATCGATGATCTTCAATGGGAGTCCTGTCAGCAGCAGCTTGGGCGAGCACTTCGGCATAGACATCTAAGGTTTGGCGATTGCCACGATCGCCGATTGCATGAGTAGCAACCTGGAATCCGGCGGCCATCGCATCCTCGACTATGGTGCGACGCTCAGCATCGGAGGTGACCAATAGGCCGTGATTGCCGTGGTCGTCGGAATACTCTTCCAAGAGGGCTGCGCCGCGTGAGCCCAGCGCGCCATCGCTGTAGATCTTCACCGCACGAATTGCCAAGGTGCCATTACCTGCAACGTCGTGCAGGGGGCCAGCGGCGAAGCGACGCTGCAACAACTCCGGATCGGAGCCGGCCAACATCTCATGCAGCCGCAACTTCAATCGACCTTCAGTGGCCATCGACTCCAAGTAGGCCAAGGTGGCTTCGCCAGCGCCGGCATCGTGGACCGCAGTGATGCCCTCGGCATGGAAGGCTGTGGTGGCGGCACCGACGGCGCGCTTCACCGCCGCGACCGTTGTCTGAGGAGCAGCAGCCAGAATCAATGACTCGGCGTTGTCCACGAACACACCTGTGGGGTTACCGCCGGCATCGCGCTCCAAGCGACCGCCGTCGGGGTCAGCCGTATCGCGTGTGATGCCCGCAGCCTCCATCGCTGCCTGATTGGCTAACAGGGCATGCCCGTCGACGCGCATCAGGACCACCGGTCGATTCGGAATCGCTTCGCTCAAGTCTTGGTGTGTGGGAAAGCCCTTCTCCTGCCAATCGTTCTGATCCCAGCCGCGCCCGAACAACCACTCGCCTTCTGGCAGCTGAGTATGCCTGGCCACGGTCCGATCAATGACCTCGGCATAGGACGTGGTGCCCATCAAGTCCAGGTTCTCCAAGGCCGTGCCGACGCCAACCAGATGCGCATGGCCATCGGCAAATCCTGGATAGACCGGTCGCCCTTCCAAGTCGATGCGCTGCGTCTTGCCATTCGCCAAAGACAGCATCTGCTCGTCACTGCCGACCGCCAACACACGACCGTTTTGAATCGCGATTGCCTCCACCACCTGCTGGGGTTCCGCTTGCGTATAAATCTGCCCGTTGAAAAACACCATCTGCGGGTGCGGTTCAGGAAGTGGTGGATCCTGGCAGGAAGTCAGAGTCAAGGCGGAGGCAAGCAACAGGAGGGCACTCTTGGGCATGGACTATGATGGCAAGATGCCCCTTGCCGCTCAACACGGGGGCGGCTGGTTCAAGAAACGGAAGCTACAAACCTACTCACATGGATGCTTGAGCTTCACGTCGTGTGCTTCCAGGTAGGCACGCACCTTGTCGATCAACAGCTCCACCGCGGCAGTGCAGGTGTAACCAGTGGTGCGCCTGGAACTACGTCAGCGCATCGGGGTTGAAATCTGTGGCTGCCACTTGATGGCGCTCGGCCAGGTCAAGGACTATGCCACTGCCGACCATGCCGGTACCGAGGACGAGGATGGATGCCATGCGGGGCGGAGTCTACAAAGACAGCTGGAGGCGCCCTTTACTGCCAGGTCAACTTGATGAAGCGCGGCCGGTAGATGTCGGCATAGCGGAAGTGATCCCAGAAGTCCCAGGCGTTGACGTTGTAGCTAACCAACAGCTCGCCAGGCTCGGACAGATGTGGATGGGCCTTGGCGTTGTAGGTGAAAACGCTAGGCACATCTGGCACCGGGATATCCCACAGAATCTCGGTGTTCGTGAACGGCCCCCATGGGGTGGCGGAAGTTTTCATCGCGACCTTATTCGACATCGTGTCCAGCGAGAAGATCAATGCGTATCGACCGTCGGGGATTGGGGTCACCGAGAGTTCATTGGAGATACGGCCGCTCATCTCAGCGCAACTGTGGATGTCTGGGTTCCAGGTGTTGCCATCCCAGAAACGGTACTCGCTGAAATTCTCGATGTGTTGCGGCAGCACACGTGCCACCAACAGCCTCTTATTCAGTGGGTCCTCCTGCGAACCATAAACGTAGACATAGCCGTCCGGGTTCGGCGCGCCAGCCTCGACGGTGTTGGCCATAATGCCCGCGCCAAAGAATGCCCCGCTGTAGTTAGCCGACGGCGGGATGGCCAATGGCGTATCGACTTCCGCCACCGCAGCACGCGTATACGGCCCATGTTTTGGCATCGTGAACATCGTCATGCCAGCGCGCTGGAAGTTCCAGCCGGGTTCACCGTCGTTGTGTTCCATACGCAGGGCCAACAGGTGGAACTTATCGCCGATGATTACACCGTCGGAGAACCAGTACCAATCGTCGGGTTGCGACAGCGGCGTATTTGGCGTGAAGATTGCGCCCGGCTGCGCGCCATGATCGTCCCAGAAAAACTGCACACCCTCAGTCATGCCATCTTTCGGCATGAAGCCCATAGTGTTGTTGACCATGGTGGTGTTGGAGCGTTCGCCGGCACCATTGACATCGCCGATGAAGGTGTCGCTGAACACGAACAGGCTGCCGGCACGACTCACCCCGCCAGGGCTATCGTTGCCATCTAAAGGGAAGGAGAAGATGCCGTCGGCACCGGTCCACCCAGAAGTGGTGTCAAACTTGCTAGTCCACTCCGGTGCCACATCTACTGTGTAAGTGGATTGAGCCGGAACAGGCGCAGCGCAAGCTGCCAGTGCCAACAACGGGAGTAGATTAGTGACGGACGACATCGCCCATACATACTACATGTGAAACCGGATTCTCGCCGAATGCGTATCCGAAATGGAACAGGTCAGGGAGGGTAAGTACGACAAGATCCGCATCCGCGCCGGGACGCAGGTGACCCTTCCGATTGTCGATACCAAGGCTCGCTGCGGCCCCCAAAGTGACCCCATGCATGACTTCGGCGGCAGTCAGGTTTAGGCGGATGCGACCGAAGTGAGCAGCCTCGGGCAGACTCGGCGTATAGCTGGAGCCGGGGTTGAAATCAGTGGCGATGAAGTACGGCACGCCCGCCTGCAACAGCTTGCGTCCGGGCGCGTCGTCCTTCTGACGCAGGAAGTGTGGCACCGATGGCAGCAAGCCCGCGAAGGTCTTGCCGCTCAGAGCCATCGCCTCGAGCCCGCTGTCGGACAGAACCTCAAGATGATCGACGCTCTCGGCACCAAGTTCGACAGCCAGCTCCACGCCACCAATCTGGTGGAATTGGTCGGCGTGGATGCGCAACTTGAAGCCAAGCTCCAAGGCACGTTCGCAATATCGTCGGGCTTGCTCCACGTTGAAGGCGCCTTGCTCGATAAAAATGTCGGCGGCCCGCGCGATTCCCTGCTCCTTGACCGCCGGCAACATTTCGTGGCACAGCAAATCCATATAGGCCTCTTGGTTGTCGCGATACTCCTCCGGGAACATATGCGCGCCGAGGAAGGTCGGAAACACCTCCATGCCGATGGCGTCACCAGCCCGCGCGAGGACTTGCAGGGACTTCAGTTCGTCCTCAGTTGACAAGCCGTAGCCGGACTTACCTTCGAGCGAAGTTGTGCCGTGATGGCGCATGCGAAGTAGGTGAGCGCAGACGGTATCGAACAGGCATTCGGGATCAGCCTCGCGCACGTTGCGCACGCTTGAAAGAATGCCGCCACCACGCGCGGCAATTTCGAGATAGTCCACGCCTTGGGCGCGCCAATCGAACTCCTCGGCGCGGCCGACGGCGAACACCGGATGCGCATGTCCATCAATGAAGCCAGGTGCGATTACGCCACCGAAGGCGTCGAGCTCGTCGAAGGGTTGCCAGGACTTACGCAACTCCTTCTCAATGCCGACCTCAGCAATCTTGCCGTCATTGACGACGACGGCATCGGCATCGGCTGGCGCCTGTGGGTCCCAGGAAACAACCTCGGCGGCGCCATGGATGAGCAGCTGACAGTGCTTGGTGGACATCCATTAGATTGTACGCGCCGGGCATGGGCTAACTTAGTGTTGTCGGCACTGAAACCCTGATGGTGTATTATTAGGGCTGGCCGCCAACGCGACCGACCATTTTGATTCCCACTGCCCTCCTTGGCGTCTTCGAGGCGGCCGACGCCGCCCCCGCCGACCTACAGTTCGTGTTGCCGTCCATCCTATTGATGCTCGGCGCCACACTCGGTGGCTTGCGCACATTGCTGCAGAACCCCGGCCGTCAATACCTGCTCGAGGGGCTCGGGGAACGCACTGTCGAACGCGTCGACGCCCTGCTCGAGAAGCATCCTTCCATGCCATCGGCAGTCGGCCTGATGCGCCTGTTCCTGGTCGCCACCGCGGTCCTGATGCTGGTGCGCGCGGTGGACTCGCTCGACACCCTGCAGCGCTGGCCAGTCGGCCTTGGGCTAGGCCTATTCGGCGGTTTGGCCATGGAGGCCTTCCCTGCGCTGGTACTTCGCCAACGCGCACGCCGCCTGGTGCTATCCACCCTACCACTGGCCTTGTTGTTCACCTTCCTGTTGCGCCCGTTGACCTTGATCTTCGAGCGTGCCCTGCAGCTGCTCGGCGCAGGCCTCACTGACAACAACGGTGAAACCCTCACTGCCGAACTGATGGACGTGGCTGCCGATCACGATCGCGACGAGGAACTTGGCGAAAATGAGAAACGCATGATCGGTCGCGTGATTGACCTTTCCGACGCCGACGCCGCCTCCACCATGACACCGCGCACCGAATTGACCGCGGCACCTGTCGGCACAACTCTACATGGCTTCCTGCAATTGGCCTTGGATGAAGGCCATTCGCGGATTCCCGTGTTCGACCAGGATCTCGATGACATCCGTGGCGTGCTTTACCTGAAGGATTTAATGCACGTGCAGCTGACCGGTGGCGCGCTGACTGCGGAGAAGGTCGAGGACTACATGCGCGAGCCTTACTTCGTGCCGGAGACCAAAGAAGTGCCGGACCTGCTCGAGGAGATGCGTCAGAAGCGTATTCACCTTGCCGTGGTGGTCGATGAATATGGCGGCACCGCCGGTGTCGTCACCATCGAAGACCTACTCGAGGAGATCGTCGGCGAAATCCAGGACGAGCATGATGATTCCGAGGAGACCGCGCGAATGGTTCAGGTCAATGACAACGTGCTCGAGGCAGAAGGGCGAGTCAGCATCTATGACCTCAACGAGACCTTCGACTCCACGCTGCCGGAAAACGAGGATTACGACACCATCGCTGGCCTGCTGTTCGATCGCTTCGGTCACATCCCCAAGCCAGGGGAGCATCTCGATATCGATGGCATCCACATCCAGGTACTCCAAGCCGACGAACGCCGCATCCAACAGGTTCGCCTTGAACGCCGCACTCGACTGGACGGCGGTACTACAGCGTGAAACGGCATCGCTGTCCGGCCATCGTGCTGCGGCGCTGGCCCTATTCGGAGAACTCGCTGGTGGTGCGTGCCTTGACCCCAGATGTGGGCACGATTTCGCTGTTGGCCAAGGGCGTTAACAAGCTCAAGAGCGGCTCCTTGGGCATCTTGGATACTTGGGCACTCGTGGAGCTGGAGTTCGGCGGGCCCGAGGGCGCTGAAATGCAGAATCTCTATCACTGCCGCCTGCTCGACCGCATGTCTGGACTTTCGGCAGATCGAGAGCGCTTGGCGGCGTCGGGAGTATTGGCCGAACTTGCCGAGCTGGGCTCCCCTCCCGGCCAATCCGCCGCCGCCCTTTTCTTGTGGCTGCAGGACAACCTCGAACAGCTTGCCGACGGCGCCCGAACCCACTCCTTGCTCCTGGCGGCCCTTCTTAAAGGGCTTTCGGAACTAGGCTTACAGCCGGACCTAGATCTGCCGCCAGATGCTCCTACGCAGGTCCAGATGTGGTTCTCACCTGCCTCTGGAGGGCTTGTCGTACCGCGGGATGGCAGGCGTCCGGATCTGCATGCGCGACGTATCAGCCCGACGACCTTGGCGGTCCTGCGACAGTTGCGGGGCGAGCCGCAAAAGCACGCCACTGCGGAGCTTGGGGAAGTCGAACAATGCCTTACAATCTTGGGCGAATTCCTGCACTACCACCTGGAACGTCCGCCAAAGGCGTGGCACATGCTGCACCGCCGTGACACGCGCACCAATCGCCGTCCGTGAAGACACTCCCAACCAGCCTTCTTATTGCCGCCCTCGCTTGCTCCTGTGCCAGCGGGCCGAAGCAGCTTTCCATCCACGACATCGCCGCGGCCCAAGAACTCGCCGACCAAGGCGATTTCGACGGTGCTGATGACCTGCTCAGCGATTTCAAGGTCGAGGATTTCGACCTACCCACCCAGCGCGACTTCAACCTGTTGCGCGCGCGCATTGCCGACGCTGAAGGCGACTGGAGCAGCGCCATCCGCTACTACGAGGCCTACATGACCCAGATTGGTCCGGCCGACAACGCCCGTGCTGCCGAACAGTCCTTGTTGGACTACGGCAGCCAGTTGTTGGATGGCGACCTGCGCTTCATGTGGATCTTCACCGATCGCAGCCGCGGCATCCTGACCTTGGAGAACTTGGCGCTCCTTGGCACCACCACCAGCTTGCGCGCCGAAGCCATGGCTCGAGTCGCCGAGTATCACTACGCCGACCAGGATTACCTCGAGGCCGAGGTCTTCTACGCCGGCTTGTTGCGGCCTCAATTCGCTGGTCTCGGTTGGGAGGACAGTGCCTCCTTCCGCCTAGCCATGTGCCACTTCCTCCTGGTCGATGAGGACAAGCTCAACGGCTCCGCCGTAGTATTCACGATCGACCAGTTGAACGCCTACATCAACAACTATCCAGATGGTCTATATCGCGAGGAAGCCGAGCAGCACCTGTTGACCTCACGCGACCTGCTATCCAAGTTCCACCTGCAGGTCGGCGACTACTACCAGCAGATTGGCGACCTCGACGGCGCACACCATCACTATTCCCTAGGCTCCGGCCAGACCTCGTGGGGTGATACCTCAATCGCCGACCTCGTCACCGGCACGCCCACCGCTGCCGTCAACGCCGCTCGCCTCGCGGAACTACCCCCGCGCTCCTCAGGGTCCTGATGACTGTCGGACCGCTACGCATCGTAACGCTACTGCTGATCGCCTTCTTGGGGTCATGTGGCTACAGGATGGTACGCCCCGACATCGGCGAGGGCCGCAGTATCTCGGTACCCACCGCCATCAACAACAGCAGTTGGTTGGGCCTTGAAGTTCCCCTCACGCGCGGTGTTCGCGCCGACCTTCAGCGTCTGCTCGATGTCCGACTCGGCTCTGGGAGCCACTCGGACCTTGTCTTAAAGACAGACATCGCCAACGTCGGACGCAGCTCGCGCCTGGCACTGCGCTCTGGTGGCGCGGCGGTCGGTATTTCCACTCTTAGTGTCCATTGGCAATTGGAGGATTCGCAAGGCAACCTACTTGGCGAAGGAAATATCCGGCGTTCCTTAGAATTTCTCACATCCCTCGAGGAAGACGCGTACTCTGCATTCGACGAGTTAATCGCTGAGATTGCCCAACAGATTGCCTTAGAAGTCAGTGCCCAAATGGAGCAGCCGCTCATCCCCCAGGAAAAAGCATGAATCCTGACAACAACGAACCGGGCCCAGAACAGGGCCCACAGAAGCGCGGCGGCGGAATACTCGTCGGGCTCGTGGTGGTGACTCTGCTCGCCCTCGCCTTCTTCGGCAGCGACACGCCTACCGCCCCCATGAGCATGGACCAGTTGTGGGTCGACCTCTACACCGGGGAAGTCGATACCTTCAGCGCCAACGACTCGCACACATCCTTCTCTATCAAACTAAAAAACGGTGAGACCCGCACTGTCACCGTGCCTGATGCGCGCTTGATGTGGGAAGAGGTCGGCCAAATTCACGCCAAGAGTCGGCGTATGAGCCCGTCGATCCCGTTCGCTTCCTTCATGGAACGGATGCACACGCCGCCCACCAGCGGGGAGGCGATTGTGGCTCCGGGGGCAGAGATGCTCGCGATCGAGGACCTGCCCAAAAACGCGCTGATCCCGCTGAAAGGATATCCGCTGCACATCATGAAACTCAGCGATCCGATGGATCCCAAGAGTATGGTGCTGCATCGCCAGCGATTCTTTGTCGAATACGCCGACGTCACCGGCACGCATTACGCCGAGATCGAGTCGACCTCAAGCGATGATTCCGAGATCGACCTGCTCAGCTTGGTGCAAGCCTTCAAGCAAGCCGACGTCGAGCTGGCCACCGACCTCACCTTCGACACCGCAACCGGCCCGACCACCGAGTCGACCAGCGCATTCACCACCATCCTGGTGAGCTTTGGCCCGATCCTGCTGTTCCTTGTGTTGTTCTGGTTCCTATTCATGCGCCAGATGAAGGGGCAAGGTCAAGGCATGTTGGGCTTTGGCAAGTCGCGCGCCACGGTCTACAACAAGGAAAACCGTACCGGCGTGACTTTCGACGACGTCGCCGGCATCGAGGAGGCTCTTGAGGAAGTTTCCGAAATCACCGAGTTCCTGCGCAACCCCGATAAGTTCACCCGCTTGGGTGGCCGCATTCCACGCGGTGTGATGCTGGTGGGCCCTCCCGGCACCGGCAAGACTTTGCTCGCCAAGGCCATTGCCGGCGAAGCCGATGTGCCCTTCATCTCGATCAGCGGTTCGGACTTCGTCGAGATGTTCGTCGGCGTCGGTGCCAGCCGCGTACGAGACCTCTTCGAAGGTGCGCGCAAGGAAGCACCTTGCATCATCTTCCTCGATGAGATCGATGCCGTCGGCCGCAAGCGTGGCTCCGGCATGGGCGGCGGCAACGATGAGCGTGAACAGACGCTGAACGCAATCCTCGTCGAGATGGACGGATTCAGTTCCGATGACCGCGTAATTGTGATCGCCGCGACCAACCGTCCGGACGTGCTCGATAGCGCCTTGCTGCGCCCCGGACGTTTCGACCGCGAGATTGTCATCGACCTGCCCGACGTGAAGGGTCGCGAGAAAATCCTGGTCGTGCACACCAAAGCAGTGAAGCTCGACCCGAGTGTCGACCTTGCCGTGGTCGCGCGCGGCACGCCTGGCTTCTCCGGTGCGGAGCTCGCCGCCTTGACCAACGAGGCCGCCATCCTCGCCGCCATGCGTGGACATACTTGGGTTACCCAGGGCGACCTGGAAGAGGCACGCGACAAGGTGCGTTTTGGCCGCCAAAAGAAGTCGCATGTGATGGAAGAGGAAGACAAGACCATCACCGCCTATCACGAGGCTGGCCACGCCGTGGTCAACGCCTTTATGAAGCACACCGACCCGGTCCACAAGATCACCATCATCCCCCGCGGCATGGCACTGGGGGCGACGATGTTCCTGCCCGAGAAAGACCGCATGCATTGGTCGCGCAATCGCTTGCTGGACGAGATCTGTTGCCTTTATGGTGGCCGCCTGGCCGAGGAGCTGTTCTGTGACGACATCACCACTGGTGCGTCCAGCGACATCGAACGTGCATCCAGCTTGGCTCGTCAGATGATTACCCATTGGGGCATGAGCAAGAAGCTTGGTGCAATCAATTTCGGCGAACGTCAAGGCAATGATTTCCTCGGCAACGAATATGGCATGGGCAAGGAGCATTCCCCCGCCACTGCCCAAGTGATCGATGACGAAGTCGCCGCGCTGCTCGACGAGCAGTATCAACGTGCACATCGGATCCTCGATGACAATCGCGACCTAATGGAGCGTGTGACCGAAGCCTTGATGCGTTATGAGAATGTCACCAAGGCCGAGTTCGAGATGCTCGTTGCTGGTTCCAGCGTGGAGGAGATGCATGCGACAAGCCCGCCGAACGGCGATGCTGAACGCAAATCCCCTCCGCCGATGCCAATCCCTGAAGCTCCGGTGGCGACGCCGCCGGTGGAGCCGACCGAAGGCACGGAATCGCAGCCAGAGGAGTGATAGACTGCTTCCATGGTGAAGCCTTGGGAGCTGCCTTGGGCTGAAATGCCCCACCACGCCGTACCCCTTGATTGTGGTACTTGGCGTGGCCCTTCACCATTGAGCGCAGCCTGCCAGGGCGCGCTGGCCGCCATTGGCGTTGTCGAGTTGGAGCACTTGGCCGATGGCTCCAGCTGCTACGGCGTAATGCGCGCCGCCGAGATCCCTGTCGAGCTCGAGTATGGCGACCTCGAGAACCCTGCCTACCGCGCCCAGTGGATTGCCGCACGCTTGGCTGTCGGACGCGAGATGATGGCGCTTGAACCCGCTGCCCCACAGCTGCTCGGCATCATCAACCTCACTGAAGACTCGTTCTCCGACGGCGGCCAGGTCGGCCCGGAAGGCTTCGCATTGGCTTCTCGCGCCCAAGACTTGGCGGTCGACCAAGTGGACATCCTCGACCTCGGTGCCGAAAGCACTCGGCCCGGTGCCGAAGCGATTCCCAATCAGGTGCAGATCGAGCGCCTGTTGCCGGCGATCGAGCAGCTGCTGCCGCTGGGCAAGCCGTTATCAATCGATACGCGTAGTGCGGTGGTCGCCGCAGCTTGCCTTGATGCTGGTGCCAGCATGATCAACGACGTCAGCGGCCTGGCCGATCCGGGGATGGCACCGCTAATCGCCCAACGTGGATGCAAGGTCTTTGCCATGCACATGCGCGGCACCCCCGCCACCATGCAAGAGCACTGCCACTATGATTTCCTGATGGGTGACTTGGCCGATGAGATGATGCAGATTGCCCGTGTCGCTTTCGATGCGGGTATCGACCCCGACCAACTGGTGCTCGACCCTGGCATCGGTTTCGCCAAGACCGCTAGCCAATGCCGCGAGATTGTCGCGAAGTTCGGCGCTCTTCGCGCTCTCGGCCTGCCGTTGCTGGCTGGGCCATCGCGCAAATCCTTCATGGCTGACCTACTTCCCCATTGCCGCCCCAATCAACGGGATGGTGGATCCTTCGGCGCAGCTGCCCTCTGCGCCTCACAAGGCGCGAGCTTCCTGCGCCTGCATCGCGGTGGAGGTGGCTGGGATGCCATACGCGTTGCTGCCGCCTGCGCCTTCCCAAATCAAAGTATGGTGACCGCGAAACTATGAGTACCTTCCGCCTCACCGATGCCCTCGAGATCATCATCTTGGCGGCGGCGATCTACGGCATCATGCGCTTTATCCGCAGCACGCGTGGTTTCGGCGTTTTGCGCGGCCTCTTCACCTTTACAGCTGGGGTAGTCTTGTTCATCGCCTCGCTTGACAGGTATGCACCGGGCGGTATCGACGCCATCCGCTATATCCTCGACGCGATCATCCCATACTTCGCGTTGATCATCGTGATCCTGTTCCAGGAGGAGCTGCGCCAAGGCATCAGTCGCTTCGGACATAGCGGTCTGTTGCGCTTCGGTGGCAACACCGCAGAATCCCCTACCGAGTTGGCAAAGGTGGCGACGTCGGTGAAGCGCTTGGCCAACCAACGCGTCGGCGCACTGATCGCCTTCCAACGCGACATCTCTCTGAAGCCATTCAGCGAAGGCGCCGTGGCCCTGGACTTGCCAATCACCTCGATCATGATGGAGACCATCTTTTTCCCGGGTGGACCCTTGCACGATGGTGGCGTGGTGGTCAAGGGTAAGCGCATCACTGCCGCCAGCTGCGTGTTCCCGCTCACCGCCAATCCCGAGACCGCCCGCCGCCTGGGCACCCGACACCGCGCGGCCCTCGGCCTGTCGGAGAAAACCGATGCCGTGGTCCTGGTCGTCAGTGAGGAGACCGGGGAGATCGCCCTCGCTGCCGACGGTGAACTGCACAAGCCGGTGACACAAGATGCGCTCGAGAAGACCCTGAGTGAACTGCTGAAGACCGAGTCGAAAATCGTCGAGGATCACGACGCCCATGCCGCGGAGGCTAAAGCATGAAACCCTTCCTCGCCTTCCTGCTGAAAGACTGGCGCCGCAAGCTGGGCGCCATCGCCATCGCCTTGGCCCTGTGGTCGTGGATTGAAGGACGCATCGCCAACGATGCCGACCTCACATTGAAGATTGCCTTCACCACCGAGGACATCGGCACTCCGGATGACTTCCAATTGCTAATCCAAGCCCCTCCGGGGTGGGTATTAACCGATCCGCCAATCGGCAGCTCGCTCACCATCTGGGTCAACGGCTCAAAGTCCGAGATTCAGAGCTTCACCACCAAGCAATGCGCAGCCAACTTCGTGGCGAACTTCATTCCCGACGAGGAGGACAACCTCTACACCGTAGACGTCTCCCCCGAGGAGCTGGATTGGATGCGCCCGGGAGATGCGCAAATGCTGCTTGGTGATATCCCTGAGAGCCAGAAGATGCTCAAGCAATTGGTCTTTGAACGCGTAAAGACCGCCACCGTATCGCTGACACCCAGTGAAGTCCAAGTCGATGGGACACCGTCGGAAGCTCATGAGGTCCGCAGCGAGCAGCTACGGTTCACACCGAACACGGTCACGCTGACCGGGCCACAAGCCACCTTGGACAGTCTGTTGGCCGAAATCGCGGAAGCCCATTCCGCCGTTGGCGAAATCCTCAACTCCGCGCTGCTTGAGGACCTGCAGGTCCCGGAAGGAACGCGCATCGACATCAGTCAATCCGCTGGCCTGAATCAACGCTGGGTACGTAAGGGAATCAAAATGAACCCGCCGCTGGTCCTGGTCGATGCGATGGTGCGCCTGAAGGATCCGATCCGCATCCAGTTCAATCCCACCTTGGAAAATATCCATGTGACCCGTACCAACGATTCCGCCGCGGCGGACATCTGGGAACTGGCATGGGAACCGGAACCGTGGTGGGTCAGCCTGCCGCACGTCGAGAGTGACCGTCTCATCTCCGAGACTTGGGTTCAGGAACATGTGCGTCTTTTCGTCCCCCTTCACACCCTTAATCCCGACGATGTGCTGACATCGCAGAAGGTGCGGATTGAAGCCCATATCGTCGGGATTGAAGACTCGGATGACCAGAGTTTCTTTGAACAGCATCTCGTTATCGGTCCGGAAGAAGGCAGCGATAACGACATGATCACCGTCAAACGAAAGCAATGAGTACCCCCCGGCTCTTCGGTACCGATGGCATGCGCGGCAAGGCAGGCGAATATCCCCTGGTGCCAGACCTCCTCGAGCGCCTCGGCTGGGTCTTGGCCTCGCGGATTCACGGTGATGACCCCAGCAACCTCGGCGAGCGTCATCGTGTACTGATCGGTCACGATGGGCGTGAAAGCGGTGAGACCTTGGTGGCCGCGGTCGCTGCTGGCCTTACCCGTGGCGGCATCGATGTCGACGTCGTGGGCTTGGCTCCCACACCTTGCATCGCTTACCTGACCTTTTGCGGCCCTTATCAGGCTGGTGTGGTGGTCTCGGCGTCGCATAACCCGGCCGACGACAACGGCATCAAGCTGCTCGGACGCAGCGGCACCAAGCTCGCCGATGCCCTCGAGGAGGAACTCGAGACTGCCCTGCTCCATCATGAGGAAATCACCGAATCCGCCGCACATGGAGAAATCTCTCGCACCAAGAACCTGGTAGCTGATTACATCGGCTGGTTACGCGGACAGGCTTTCCCCGAGCTCGACTTAAGCGGCATGCGCATCCTTGTCGATTGCGCCAACGGTGCGGCGTCAGAGTTGGTGCCGCGCGTGCTGAAGGCATTCGGCGCCGAAGCGGTCACCATCCATGATCATCCTGACGGCCGCAACATCAACGAGAACTGCGGAGCCTTGCATCCGGAGGTCGCCGCCGAAGCCATCGCCGGCACCGATTGCGACATGGGCCTCAGCCTCGATGGCGATGCCGACCGTGGCATGTTATGCGACCGCAATGGTCGCATCCTAGACGGCGACGCCATCCTCGCAGGCCTTGGCGTCTCGATGTGTCTGAACGGAGAGCTGAAGGACAACACGGTAGTGGCCACGGTCATGAGCAATTTGGCCTTGGAGCGCTGTATTCAGGCCGCTGGAGGCAATTTGCTGCGCGCTGCCGTTGGCGACCGCTACGTCGCAGCGACGATGCGTGAAGGCGACTACAACCTCGGTGGCGAGAAGTCTGGTCACATCCTCTTCGGTGAGGATCACGGCTTCCGCGGCGACGGCATCTACACCCTGTTGCGCGTGCTGCAGGTGATACGCCGCGACCAATTGAAGCCGGAGAACTTTGCTGGCGACTACATCGACCTGCCGCAACGACTGGTGAGCTTGCCGGTCACGGCGCGCAAGCCGATGGAGGATATGCCATTTTTGACCGCGGCCTGCAAGAAAGTCGAGGAAGACCTCGGCGAGCGCGGTCGCATCGTAGTGCGTTTCTCGGGCACTGAACTGCGCCTGCGCTTGATGGTCGAGGCTACTGAGGCTGCCTTGGTCGACAACGCACTAGAGCGTCTGCAGAAAGCCGTCGAGAAGGAGAACATCCTCGCCTGAACCATGTCCGACCTGGTGCTCGCCTTCGAGCTGTCGGGCAAGACCACGACGGCTGCACTCGGTGATGGCTCCGAGATTATCAGTCATGACTTCAGTGGCTCGCGTGGGCGCGCACTGCTTGGCGCAATCGATTTCCTGCTGCAACAAAAGCAGATAAGCCGGGAGCACATCGGTGCGGTCATTGTGGGCGTAGGCCCTGGTTCTTATACCGGCCTACGCATCGCATGCAGCGCGGCAGTGACCTTGGCAATGGCCTTGGACATCCCATCGCTTGGCATGAACTCCTTCGAAGCCGCTGCCTATATGTGTGATCATGATGGCCCCGTACATGTCCTACTGGATGCCTATCGCAATCAGGTCTATCACGCTTGTTTCCATCGCCAAGGATCCGCACTAGTCACCTTGCAGCAAGCACAAGTCATCGAGAAGGAAGAAGCTCTTGAGCGCGTATCCGAAGGCCAATGCTATTTGGGAGATTCCCGGTTTGCAGGCTCTGGAAGCACCCTGATTGGCAATTCAAATGCAACAGCCTCGGCCTTGTTGGAACTTGCCTTCGCGCGTGGCTTACGCGCGGACGGCAGTGGCCTGGAATCTGCTTTGCCTGCCTCGCCGCTGTACTTACGCCCTGCTGCCTTCCGCTCCTAGGCGGCAAAGCGACCTGGCACCATTCGTGAGCGTATGCCCTCAAAACGAAGAGGGCATGCCTGCCGAAGCAGCCATGCCCTCTCGTGCTCGTCTCTACGAGCGAACCTGCTTACAGATCCTGTGGACGCAAGGTCTTGCGGCCGTTCTCGGTGGCGCGGTTCTCTGCAGCCTTGATCGCATCGCGCACGAATGAATCGAGGGCGCCGTAGAAGTCGCCGGAGACGTTGCACTGAGCAACCGCGTTCTTTGTGCGGCTCTTGGAGATGATCAACTCAGTGACCTTAGCCTTCTTGGCACCTCGCTTGGTGGCCTTTTTCTTAGCAGCCTTCTTCTTTGGAGCAGCCTTACGGGCGGCTTTCTTCTTAGGAGCAGCCTTCTTACCGGCCTTCTTCGTTACCTTCTTCGCAGCTTTCTTTCTGGCAGCCATGATGATTCTTGTGGTTTGTTGTTTACGTTCCGCAGGAGGCGGAAACGGAGGAAAGTGGTGAAAGAACGGCGTATTCGCCATTCCCTGCGCGGATTGTGTAATAACGACGAGGTCTAAGTCAACGTGGAAATGCCGAATTTGGCCAGGAAATCTAAATTCTGGCACGTATGCTCTTACCGTGCTTACCCAGTTGACCCTCCTCTTTGCCCTCTTTCAGGGCAGTGCGTCACCGCCACCGGACAACTCTGAACTGGTCCTTTCCGATCAGGATCAGAACATCATGCGACGCTTTGACTCGCTTCCAAGCGAAGAGAAGCAACGCATCGCTGAGGAGTTGCAGCAGGAAATCTTGCACATCGAGCACCCACTGTGCGATGCCGCCCAGGCCCTGCTCGACGACCGCAAATTGCGCAACGTCGACCAAGTCCAAAAGGGCCCGCTGCAAGTCTACGACGCCAAGGAATACGCTCCGAAACTGAGGCTCAAGACTAGAACCCTCACCGACAAGAGCAAGATCTGGCGGTCCTTCCGCAAGAAGTTCTTCCCCATTGGCCTGCCCGATCGCAACCACTTGTGGGATTGGGATTATGGTCTGAATCGGCTGCTGAAGCCCCCTACGCGTGCCCCCCGCGATGTCGTCATCGATCTTTTGTACGGCCGTTGGCCGCAGGATGGCAAGCTTGCCGCCTACGCAGAAGGCGCCTTGGACCGCAACAATGGGCTGGATGCGAGCGCTGATTACTTCGCCCACGCTTATCGCGACCGAAACGGCAAGGTTTACCAAGGGATCCCGCTTTACGAGATCTGGAACGCGCAGACCACCTTCGGCATTTCCGATGTGGAATCGATTGCCTTCCTGCGTCTAGTGGTCAACGACACGCGCCTTACGTCACCGATTCCAGGCAAGGAGCATGACGGTATCTACACCCAAATCGAGGAACATTTTGAAATTTTCCGAGAGTACCGCAGCCTGCGCTCGGCCTTGGCGCAGCGTTTCCTCGATCCCAATGGAGTGCTGCCTACCCAGTTCCAGGGCATCGCAGCCAACCTCGATAAGGCCTGGGTGTTAATGGAACACAAGCCGCGGCGCATGGCCAAGATGCTTGAGCGTCACCCCACCCGCAAGAGTTTCCTTTCGGCCTTGAGCAAGGAGCTGGAGGCACTCGGCACTGATAAGGAGGTGCCGCATTGGTCCGAACATTGGCAAGCGCGCAACAGCTTGCCCGGCATAATCCGCGCCACGACGCTGGACTTCCTGGCCGACGAAGGTCTGCTTGGCTTCCGCCGTCGATAGGACTACTCTGGGTGCTTGGATTCCAAACACCGCGCCTGGGCCGAGATCAATCTTGGCGCCTTTCGCCGTAACCTGCGACGCACCCGCAAGCAGGCCGGGAAGGCTGCCGTGTGGCCAGTGCTGAAGGCCAACGCCTATGGGCATGGCGCCATCGCGATTGCGCGTGCATGTGCCGAGGAAGGCGTCGAACGCTTGGGTGTGGGCGACAGTCGTGAAGCGATACAGCTGCGCTACAGCGGTGTGGAACTGCCGCTGCTAGTCCTCGGCACCGTCATCAATGCCGAAGTCCCGGACCTGCTCGAACATAATGTCGAGGTCGGCGTGCATTCGGAGAGTCGCGTGCATGCACTCGGTGATGTCGCCCGTGAACATGGCAAGACCTTGGGCGTGCATCTCAAGGTGGATACTGGGATGGGTCGGCTGGGCGTCCGCCCGGAAGCTGTTTTGCGGGTGGCAGGTGCCATCGCCGCTGAACCTGCGCTGCAGTTGCGCGGTCTGATGACCCACTACGCGAGCAGCCAAGGCACCTTCGACGAGTTCACTCATGGCCAGCATGCCCTGTTCCTGGCTGCGGCGGCCGAAGTCAGCCATGAACTCGGCGCCCGCCCCACCTTGCACTCGGCGAATTCCGCGGCGCTTTACACCAATCTCCACCCCATCGGCGATGCCGTGCGACCAGGAATCTCGTTATTCGGCATCCAGCCTGAGAACCTTGGCGCCAAAGTTGGACTAGAACCGGTGCTTTCGCTGCGTACGCAAATTGTGTTCATCAAGGATATCCCGGCAGCGACGCCGGTCGGCTACGAAGGCTGCTGGACCTCGCACTTGTCTAAGACCCGCATCGCCACCCTGCCGATTGGCTACAACGACGGTATCCCGTACCGCGTCGGTCTCAGCGGCAATGGCCAGGTGCTGGTGCGCGGCCAACGCTGCCCATTAATCGGCACCGTCTCGATGGACTACTGCACCATTGACATCACCCATGTCACCGACGCTAGCGTCGGCGACGTGGTCACCTTGATCGGCAAAGATGGCCTCGAGAGCATCAGCACTTGCGACGTCGCGCGCGTGGCCGGCACCATCCCTTATGAAATTACTTGTCGCCTCGGTTCGCGTGTAAAGCGTTGTTACCACGAGGATCTGGGTTTCAAGGAGGCCTCCGGCAACATGTCGAAGCCATGAGGTCGCCGTTTCCCAAGAGTCGTGTAGGGCGCCTGTCGGTCCTAATCTCGCTGCTACTCGGCATCAGTGCTTTCGTGCCGTTGCCGCTGCCGATGGGACTAGTCAATAAAGCCATCGCCATGCGCGCACCGGAACTGCGCCTCGAAGCTGCTGGCGGCAAGCTGGTCTGGGGGTTAGGCGAGGTCCGCCTGTTGGACTTGCG
Organism: Planctomycetota bacterium; assembly: GCA_030749235.1. Classification (GTDB taxonomy): domain Bacteria; phylum Planctomycetota; class UBA1135; order UBA1135; family UBA1135. Next base: position 19,046 of record JASMKM010000079.1, read on the forward strand.
CCTATTCCATCAGGACCAGAGCCGGATTCGCGTTGACAACCTCGACATCGCCCTGGACTTGTGGCCCGGCAGCGCAGCCTTCGGCAAGCCGATTCGCCTTCACATTCACGAGGTCGATGGTCAGCTCAATCAGGCGGTGATGGATTCCTTGCTCAAGTTGGGCTCAGAGAATCCCAAACCCTTCCCGATGAGAATCCAGGTCAGCGATTCGGCCTTGCGCTGGACCGATGCCGAGCTACGTGATTACCTGGTACGCGACGTCAGCGTCTTCGGCCACATGTCACCAGACGGTGCGCGCTTCGAGGTGAAAGGCCAGAGCCTCTTACCTACCTTCGGTGGCTTCGAGATTCAGGTCGGCGCCGGTGCCGGCTTGCATGAATGGCGCATCGGCATGCAGGCCAAAGCCGAAATGGTGCGCGATTGGCCACTGCTCGAGGAAAAGGGCGCCGATTGGCAGGGTGCCCATTTTGACATCCATGCCTATGCTGCCGGCCGCGATCTCGAACTGCTCGACGTAATCGTTGACGGCAGCGCCGAAGTCGAGCAATGCAGCGCTGTGGAGCCGCGCCTCCTCATTACTGAGACCAAAGTCCGCTTCAATGGCGACTTGGCCAACGGTATCCACTTCCAAATCGAAGGTGCCGAAGCCCACTCCCTCTTCGAGGCAGAACTCGTGGCCAACGTCGATGAGCAGTTCTCCCCGCAGCTCGAGCTCAGCGCCAAAGGAAAAGACACCGTCCTCGATGCCGAGGCCTTAATCTGGTTGTCGGAAATGCTGCCCGGCGTCGGCGAGATTTTGACTGCCTTGGAGCCGCGCGGCGAGCCGCTTACTGCCTTCCAGTGCAGCTGGAGCGAAGCCGATGGTTTCGCCTGGAACCTGCATGTGAATCCATCCGGCACCAGCCTCACCTACCGTGGCCTGCTCGATGACGACGGCACACGCTTTTCCTTCGCTTATCCAGCCACCGACAGCACCGGTAGCGTGGTCGCTTGTTCCGATGCGGTGCTGTTCGACATGGGTGCCATTTTCGGAGGAACGGGGGTGGCCGACGCAACTGGGATTCTCGATTTCCGCGGTGAGAAGTTCCTCGCCATCGACATCCATGCCGAGAAGTTGCCGATTGATACCCGTATCCGCCAAGCCATCGCCGGCAATCCAATCATCGCCAAGTTGTGGCGGGAATTGGGCGCACCGGAGCAGGGCGAAGCCAGTGTAGACGTCGGGATCCGCTCCGAGGAGGGAGAGTTCAACGTGCGTGTAGCCGGCAGTGCCAGCGACTTCTCGGTGCTACCTGCCATGGTCCCAGTGCGTGCCGACATCGATTTCGCCTGGTTCGAATGGGTGCCGGGCGTGACACGTTTCGGCGCCAGCATGAATGCACTCGGAGGTGGCGTTTGGCTCGATGGCAATCTGCGCGACGTCGCCAATCGCGAGGCCCCCGAAGCACGCCTGACCTTGCGTGGACGCGGATTCAACGCCACCCAGGCGGAACTACGCACCCTGGAGAGTTATCTGCATCTGCCTCAAGGCCTGTCCGATTTCCGCCTGTCCGGCGATGTGTTCTACGACATCATGATCGTGCAGCCGCTCGACAGCGAGAACCCAGGCCACATCTCCGGCCAGCTACTGTGTGAAGGCGCCACCATGGAATGGCCCGCGTTGAACCTGGCTTTCGAGCAGCTCCACACCCAAGTCGGTTTCGCCAGCCATGGCGATGACGCGCAGATTGGTGCCCCGCGTTCCTGGTCGCAGGTGGATGGCGGCACCTTGAACGGCAGTCTGAACCTGAGCAGCGTGTCGCAACGCTCCGAAGCGGTCGCCGCAGGTCGCGGCTTCAAGTTGACCAACGACCTCAACGCTCGCCTGCAGGATCTCGTCGGGCAGCAGCCTTGGGGTCGCCACTTGGATTGGAACGGAACGGTGGACGTGCTCGCCACGGTCGACCCCTTCCAGCCGAAGGTGATCGAATCGCATGTGGATTTCCACCCCTTGACCATCGGCATCCCTAACGAGGACGAGGACATCGAGTTTGAACTGCGCGGGCGCATCGGAGTGGTCGGGGAGCGCACTGCTAGCGGCAGCAACTTCCCTCAGTTTGATGCCAACACGCTGACCTTGTCCGACCAGAACGTCGACCTCGCGGTACAGGATCTCAGCGCCTACTTTGACCAGGAAGGCTTGCAAGTGCAGGCCACCTGCAGTTCCTCCACCGGCATCGAGCTGTCGTCGCGCCTGCCGTTGCTGGCCGATGAGGAGACCGTGCTGGCTCTCGACCAGATTGGCCTAAGTGGCATGGTGCTCCCCTCCAACCTAAGGATTCAGGCCACCTCACCGTACAGCGGCGAGCTTCGTGTACGCGCCAGCGGTGGCCTAGTCATGGACGACGTGGCGGTGACCGGCGGGGCCAGTCCGTTGACCGGCGGCCATGCCGAGATCGAGGTACGGGAAGCAGAATGGAACGGCCCGCAGGACTTCCGTGCAGTCCTGGATTTCCGCGACGGAGTGGCGAAAGTCGCAGGCCTAGCACTCAACAACGCCACCGCGCGGGTGAACTTGAACCCCGATCGCGTGATCTGGACCGACGTCGTGGCGGAAGCCCTAGGCGGCAAGGTCCACACCCGGGGGCGTGATACCGACGGCACCATGGTGGATGGGTACTTCCGGTTAAAACTCGACGCCAACGCCCCGGTATCGGCCAAGGTCTTCATTACCGGCATGCAACTGGAACGGATGCGGGAAGAGCTCGGTCTGCGTGGTCCACTGGCGGGTGAAATCAGCGGTCACGTAGATGTCGACCTGCCATCGCCAAGCCCGACCTTTGCCAAGGGCAGTGGCTGGTTCCGCATCAACGGCGGCGCCCTCGGCACCGTGCCGGTGTTGAAGTCAATCTTCCGCTTCGCAGGTGTCAGTCCACCTGTCTTTGACGAGGGCGACGTTCGTTTCCGCGCCACTGGCAACGGCCGCGTAAATATCGACGAGTTCTCGCTGCAGCATCCGTTGTTGCGCGTAACCGGCAAGGGTTCGATGGACATGGACACCACCTTGCAACTGAAGGTGACCTTGCGCACCCTGGGATTCGTCGGCCGCTTGCCGCTGCTGAAGGACCTCATCGACTTCCTGATTGAGCAACAGGTCTATGGACCGGCCGAGGCACCAATCATCACTCACCGCGCCAGCGGCAAGTTGTTCGAGGGTGAATTCGAACGCGCGCCCTTCCCGTTGTGGGTGCCTGCAGGACCACAGCCGAACTGGAAGATCTCACCGATCCATCCCGTTGACTGAGGCCTATTGCTCTGGTTGAGTGAGGCCCATATTCATGTGGTCTGCGCTGGCGCGCGACTAGAATAGGGCCATCCTGAACCAGGAGAATCCCATGTTGCATGCCGTCATTATGGCCGGTGGATCCGGCACCCGGTTTTGGCCAGAGAGCCGCGGCCATCGCCCTAAACAGTTGCTGCCGATCACCGGTGGTGATTCCATGCTGGCCGAGACCGTCGGCCGCCTTCAGCCATTGGTCCCACCGGAACGAACCTGGATCGTGACCAATGCGCAGCAGGTTGAAGGCGTGCGCAAGGCATGCCCGAAGCTTCCGGTGAGCAACATCCTGGTGGAGCCATGCGCACGCAATACCGCCCCCTGTGTGGGTCTGGCTGCTGCCGTAGTCCATGCCGCCGACCCCGATGCAATCATGGCGGTGCTGCCTGCCGATCACGCCATCTCACCGAAAGAAGAGTTCCAGCGCAGCCTCTTGGCAGGTGCTGAAGCCGCCTCTACTGATGGTGCCTTCGTGACCTTCGGCATCCCACCGACCTACCCAGCCACCGGCTATGGCTACATCCAGAGCGCCGGTTTGGCAGGTACCCACGAGGGTCTGGATTGTTTCATGGTGGATAGCTTTCGCGAAAAGCCGGATAAACCCACTGCCGAGGCCTTCCTTGCCGAGGGCGGTTATTTCTGGAATGCCGGCATCTTCGTATGGAGCACGGCCACCATCCTCGCCGCGATTCGCACCCACATGGAAGACCTCGCCGTAGGCCTCGATGGCATCGTGCCGACCATCGGCACCGATGGGTTCCAGGCGGCGGTCGACAAGGCCTATCCCGGTTTCCCATCCGTGCCAGTCGACATCGGCATCATGGAGAAGGTCGACGGAGTCCAGGTCCTGTCGACGCCATACCGGTGGAGCGATGTCGGTTCGTGGAAGGCTTTGTACGACGAAGTCGAGCACGACGAGCATGGCAACGCCGGTATCTTCGCCGCAGGCGGTAGCTTGTTGGCCGAGGATTCCAAGGGCATCCTGGCCTACAGTTCCGAGCCACAGATTATCGCCGTGTTGGGCATGGAAGATGTTGTTGTGGTACGTACCGCGGATGCGATTTTGGTCGCCCCACGTGATCGTTCGGAGGAAGTAAAGACCTTCGTCGAGCGCCTGCGCGCCGAAGGCCGCGAGGACGTGCTTTGATCGGAAGGACGCTGGCCGTCGATTACGGCTTGAAGCGTACGGGCCTGGCCGTTTGCGATGCACTCGGCATTGCCGCCCATCCATTAGAGGCAATCGTCTCCACCAGCCTGGCTGAGACCGTCGCCGCGATTGTGGATTTGGTTACCGAACGTGAAGTGAAGCGCGTAATCGTCGGCATGCCTTATCTGCCGGATGGGCGTGAAGGCGAACAGGTCAAGAATGTGTTCGTCTTCCTGGATGCCGTGCGTGCCAAACTTCCCGAAGGCGTCGAATTGATGCACCAGGATGAGCGCCACACCACCAAAGAGGCACGCGTGTTGCTGCGAGACACCGGCTTGAAGGGCAAGAAGGCCAAGGCCAAGTTGGATAGCGTGGCTGCGACGGTCATCCTGCGCCAGTATCTCGAAGAGCACGCGCATTAAGGGCCACAGTACAATGCGCACGAGTGTCGTCTGGGCGGCCGCGGGTGGCTTTGGCCACATGAGGAAAGTCCGGACTCCATAGGGCGCGATGGTGGCTAACTGCCACCGGGGGCAACCCCAGGGAAAGTGCCACAGAAAGTAAACCGCCTAAGCGTTTCGGCGCCGGCAAGGGTGAAAGGGTGAGGTAAGAGCTCACCGCGCGCTTGGTGACAAGCGTGGCAGGGTAAACCCCATCGGGAGAAAGCCCATGTAGGGAGGAAAGGCGCGGCCCGCGCCGTTTGGACCTCCGGGTAGGGCGTTTGAGGCTTGTGGCAACACAAGTCCTAGAGAAATGGTCGCTGCTTCCTCGGAAGCACAGGATCCGGCTTATACGACGGCACTCACTCCCCCTGCAAATACCCCGGCTCGCGCCTACTCTGGCCGCCAGGATTGCCTGCGTCAACGCCCTGCGTGGAGCCAATTGATTGCACCACAATATCTAGTGCCCAAAATACGGGCCTCGTTTTCTACAAATCCCCAACATCTGGTGGTTTTCACTTGCCAGAATTTCGAATTTGTGCAGAATCGGGGCAATCATGGAGTTCGTCTGGGTCGTACCACGTCAAATCCTCTTCCCCGAGGCCACCCCTCATGGGCTAATCGCCCTGGAGCCGCAGGAATTGGAGGAGCGTTATCTCGCTCCAGCGCGCGAACATGGTTTCTTCATCGAGCGCCGTTACGCGGAATCGCACCCTGAGTACAAGCAGCCCATCCCCTACGTGGCGGTGTGCCGCGAGGACTCGGTGCTATGCCTGACCCGCCTCTCCACTCAAGGAGAGCAGCGTCTGCACGGCAAGAAGTCAATCGGCGTCGGCGGACACATCAACCCCTGTGATTTGGATCACGGCGAGTTGTTCGCCAGCGCATGCTCCCGTGAGCTCCATGAGGAACTGGTCCTTCCAGAACTCGAGCTGCCGCTGACTCCGGTCGGCCTGCTCAACGATGACACCACCGCAGTCGGCGCGGTGCATGTCGGCTTGGTTTATCGCCTTGATGCTTCCGACATCGAGGTGACCATCCGTGAGACTTCCGCGATGGCCGGTGATTACGAATCACTGGCTTCCCTCCACGCGCTCGCGACTACGCCCGAGTCTCCTTTCGAGACTTGGTCAAACCTGCTCCTCCGCTCTGGCGCCCTTGAGAACGAAAGCAAGGTCAAGGTCAACGCCTGAGTCCGCAATCAGCCAAACGTTTTACTCATTACAGCAAATGGTTCGTCCAGTACCCGAGTCCGAACTTCCTGAACCCTCCGAGCTCTCCTCCCGCCTCAAGGAAGGAATGAGCAAGTATTCCGTACGTCTGCGTTTCCGCGACGGTCGTGAAGAACAAGGCGCCATCACTTTTGTAGAGCGCCTTGGGCGCGGCCGCATCATCGATATCGAGCGCGAGTTCGCCATGGACTTCTCGATCGCCGATCTCGATTCGATCGAATTCTAGAGCCATGCAGGGAGGCTAACCCAGCAATTGGGTATCACCGGCGTAGACCGTCGCCGCATCGTCGCGCGCCCAACCGATCAAGGTGATGCCGGCGGCCTTGGCGGTTTCGATGGCAAGCGACGTCGGCATGCCAATGCCGATTACCAAGGGCACAGCACCAAGCCACGCCTTTTGGATCAACTCGAAACTGATGCGGCCACTGAGCAATAGGCCCATGGCCCGAGACACCGGATAGGCGTCGGCGAACAACCTGGCACCGAACAGCTGATCCACGGCGTTGTGACGGCCGACATCCTCGGCCACGTCGAGGAGCTCGCCGCCACCAGCGTAATCCCATAAAGCAGCACCATGGGTAGCCGCGGTCTCGGCGAACAGCAGCTGACGGCTACGCAGGTCTTCCAAGGCAACATGGATCGCGGCCAGGCTCAAGGACGCAGGGGCAGCAGCAGCAAGAGGCGGGCAATCCTTCTGCAGATCCTCCAAGGTGCGGGTGCCACAGATGCCACAAGCGGACGACACGGTGGCCAACCTGGGCGCGAAGGCGATGCCCTCGGCTAAGGATGCGTTGAGGATGTTGGGTTCGGCGGCACCTGTCTGCGGGTTCACGCAGGCCTCGAGCGCCAGCAGGTCTTCGCCGTGATGCAGCAGACCCTCGGCGGCTAGGAAGCCAGCGGCCAGGTCGCGATCCCGGCCGGGAGTCCGCATCAGGACAGCAAAGGAAATCCCACGGACCCGAATCTCCAGCGGTTCCTCCACCGCGACGGCCTCGTGGGGCCGCTGCTCCACTTCACCTGCAAGGTGATACCGCTTGGCCAGAAAGGCGGTCTTTGCCCCGAGAGGCTCGGGCTGATCTGCGGCAGGAGGAGGACTGGAAGCCAAGGGGCAAGGATGGCCCACACGGCAAAGGCCATGCAACCATCAATAGATGACGGTCCGAGGGTCGAAACCACCGGACCGTTAGATTAATCGCGCTGTCTTTAGCGCAAGAAGGTGGCGTAGTCAGCTTCGTCAAAGCCGAGAATCGCCTTTTCGCCGCGAGCCAAGAGTGGACGACGAATCATGTCAGGGTTTGCACGAAGAAGATCGACAACCTCTTTCTTGGTCTTGAAAGTGGCGCTTTCAATCGAATGCTCCTTGTAACCCTTCGCACGCCTGTTGAAGGCGCCCTTAGGATCGAGTGCATCGACTGCTTTCTCGAGCAGTTTCTTGGCAGGAGGACTCTTCATGATGTCCAACACCTCAAAAGAAACATCTTTCTTTTCCAGGTACTTAACTGCCTTTTGGCAGGACTTGCACTTGGGCTTGATGTAGAGCTTGACCACGCTGTTTCCAGTATCGAGTTTCAAGCGGGTGCCAACTTAGCCTCTCAGGAGGTAGCGGCTCACCGCGGAAGCCAAGTAGTTTACCCAGAATTGGAATTTTCAACAAGACCCTTATCAGCAGCGGTTGGAACAAAAAGTGCCCCTATAGATGCCCGAAACAGCTTATTTGCTGTCTTCGTGGGCAGAAAAGCCCTGCAACAGTCGCACAAGGTTGGAGGCAAAGGTGGAGCGAGGCACCACGTCCACACCGAGCTCTTCAGCACCAGCGATTAGTTCTCCCCTCTCATGAGAACAGAAGGCCATAAAGGTCCAAGAGTCCGAACGCGGGTCGGCAAGCAAGGCCTGCAGGACTTCCAATGCGTTGAAGTCTTCCTCCTCCAGATCCATGACTAGACCCAAAGCCGTAGCCTGCAAAATGCGCTCCTGAAAATCGGGGATGTCCTCACCGACGTCCAGCACTACGGCATCGTGCCCCACAGCGTTCAAGGTCTTGCAAATCCGATCACGAAAGAAATCTTCCGAGACCAAGACGACGACGGCAGGTCCAAGGCTCTCTAATGGTTCTTCAGGCATAGCTGAACACGGGGGTTGCATAGATTCAATCGGCTCAAAGTGCCAAATCGTTACCCCCGATTGGCCTTTTCCTTCAAATCAGAAAAAACCGCGCCAAGGAGCCGCTGCAGCCAATCCAAGGGGAACGGCCTCTACACGAACTCTGCGAAGCCGGTCTCGCCACCCATATGCGGCATGGCCATGTCTAAGAAAACAAGCTATGGGTCTTGAGGCTGCTGTTCATAAGGAGCACGGTTTGGTCATCGTTGACCAATGGCCCCATGCTGCAAACGACCGTACAACTCAGCGCACGAAGTCTAATTGTGGCATAGATGGAATCAGGCCCATCTTGTGTGCGCGTTCTAGGAACAGGCGGATGGCCTCGCGGCCATCGTCACCGTAGTCCAGGGTACGCTCGTTGACGTACATGGCGATGAATTCATCGGCCTGCTCGAGAGTGAGGTCGCGCCCGAACTGTAGTGAATACTTGACCGATTCCTCGCGGTGTTCGAGCCCGTACTGGATCGACTCACGCAACAGGCGCGAAACCTGCGGGATCAGGTCGCCGAGGTCGCGACGCACGGTGTTGCCACCGAGCGGCAATGGCAAGCCGCCAGTTTCCTTGGCCCACCAGACGCCGAGGTCCTCGAGCAGGACTAGGCCTTGCTCCTGAAAGGTGAGCTGACCTTCGTGAATTAACACGCCTGCGTCGTACTCACCCGACTCGACGGCGTTTGGGATTTGATCGAACTCGACTAGGCCGTAGTCGTAAGGACCAATCAACATCTGCGCGGCGAGGTGGGCCGAAGTCCATTCGCCGGGAATCGCTAAGCGCAGGCCTTTGCCTTTCTGCAATTTTTCCAACGACATCTCCTCGCGTGCGACGATGCGTGGACCGTAACCTTCCCCCATAGAGGCGCCGTGGTTCAGCAAGGCGTACTTGTCGGCGACGAAAGCATAGCCATGAATCGAAACCGCGGTAATCTCGTAATCGCCGGTAACCGCCCGACGATTCAAACTTTCGATGTCTTCCAGCTTGTGTTCGAAATGCAGACCGCCAGTGTCAAGGCGGTCAGCCGCCAACGCGTAGTGCATGAAGGCGTCATCTGGATCTGGGCTATGGCCAAGCTGGAGGGTCTGATGGGCGATGGAGTCCATGGTCTAAGCCGCCGATTGTAGCGCTGCCACTATAAAAGGCGGCACCGTTCAGCACGGGGCTGAACGGTGCCTTGGCATGTCCTACGAATGCGTTGTAACAGGAGGAAGTGGCTTAACGCCACAGGAGGAAGTCCTCCAAATCACTTCGGAGTTCCGACAGCCCATATCCTTCCTCGCACATCGCCCGATGGAAGATCTGTTCGAACTGGCGAGGCGTGAGAGCGTTGAGTTCACGCATCTGTGGGCAAGCCAAGTACATCGACAAGCTCAGGTCACGGTCTTCCTTGGAAGTGGAGGAATCGCAAGTTCCGGCGAGGGACCAAGGCACGCTCTCGAAAGGCATGGCACCGGCCATAAGCTCATAGATCATGATCGCTAGTGCCTGGGCGTCGCCCTTTTGGTCCCAGCGCAGGAAAGGGTTGTACCAGGGAGTGGTGACGACCCGGTCTTCCCGACAGGTTTCGGGCACTGGGTCGATGAGGAAGACCTCTTCCTGATCGGTGACCAGGATGTTCTCCGGCTTCAGGTCACCATGGCATTTCCAGCCGCCTTCGATGAGGCGCTCAGCAGCGATGGCGACGTCGAGCAACCAAGTGATCTTGACCCCTTCCATCGAACGGATGCGTTCGCGGAGGGTCGTCCCTGGAATGTGGTCCATGACCAAAACCGGGCGCCCGTCCACATCCAGCACCTCATGCAGCCGTGGCGTGTTTGTACCAGGCGCGGATTGCAGCAGTTCGGCTTCCTTAAGCAGGAGCTCATCGACCTCGGCGGCGTCCAGCACTTCCGCGCGGGCACCATTGGCCGGATCAAGGAACATGGCCTCGGCTGGGGTTTCATCGGGGCTGACAGCGCGGGGGTCACGCGTGACCGTGACCTCTCCAAAACGCGGCAGGAATCGCCCACCACCACTGTCGTCGCCAGCTTTTAGAGCAACGCGCTTCCCTTGCGCGTCGGTGGCCAAGAAAACCTGCGCAAAGGCACCTCGTCCGAGGAAGCCTTCCACCTGGTATTGGCCAATCTTGTGTCCTGTTTGGATTTGCAGCATTGTTAAACCATCGGGTTCCGTTCTCTATCGACCCATTGAGATGGCTTCCTGAAGTCTTAAATGAGTTTCGACGCCCACGGATTTTTCTTTTTGCCGCTTGCGCCGCGTATTCATGAAGCTGCCCTAGAATCTGGTCGCACGGTCCCAACCGTGTCCCCCTGGAGCCCCTGATGCCGCATCCCGCTTTAGCCCCTGACGCCCTCGAGAAGTTCCGCCGCGCTGGCGTAATCGCCCGTCAAGCTCGTGAACTCGCAGTTTCCAGAATCCTACCTGGGGCCAAATTGGCAGACGTAATGGACGAGGTTGAGGCCTTCATCGTGTCGCAAGGAGCCGGCATGGCTTTTCCAGCCCAGACCAGCCGCAATCACATCGCGGCGCACTATTGCCCGCGGCCGGGGGATCCCACGACCTACGAAGCCGAGGATGTGGTGAAGGTGGATGTGGGGGTAGAGGTCGACGGCTACGTGGCAGATAATGCGCAGACCGTCTACCTCGGAGAAAAAGAAAAATACCACAACATGATCCAGGCCTCGGCCGACGGACTTGCCGCCGCCATTGAAGTGGCCGGCCCAGGGGTGGAAATCAACACAATATCGACCGCAATTGAGGCTGCCATCACTGCTCGGGGCTTCCGTCCGGTCTACAACCTGACTGGCCATGGAGTGGGCCGCTGGACGGTGCATTGCGCCCCGCAGATTCCAGCCACTCCTGATAAATGGGGTCGCGGCAAGACCCGACTGGAACCTGGCATGGTGATCGCCATCGAACCCTTTGCCACCGATGGCAAAGGAACCGTCCACGAGTCCGGTCGTTCGGAGATCTTCGCGCTACAGCGCCAGCCACGCAAGATGAAGGGAATCGACCCGACCGTATGGTCGGTGATCGAGGGCATGAATGGTTTGCCCTTTGCTCGACGCACCTTCGCCGGCATGCCCACCGACGACGTCGAAAATACGCTTGGTCGCCTTAAGCGCACTGGGGTCTTAATGGAGTTCCCGCCGCTGGTCGATCCTGATCCGGCGGTGCGCGTATCCCAAACCGAACACACCCTTATCATTCATGAAGAGGGTGTGGAAGTGACCACCGCCGAGTGAGTCCCGACGGTGTGATTCGGCTAGGCAAGCGCCTTAGGCGTTAGCCTGCTGATCGAGTTTTGCCTGAACGCGGCGCTCCGCGAAACGGTCCGCGGCTTCCGCGGTGCTGATACCTTCTTCGTTGGAGATCGCGAAGATCGCAGCCATGTTGGTACGAATCTTCTCCATAGCGGCCAAGGCGCGCTCCTCCTTGTAGCCACCCGGCTGCATCTCGTCGAAGACGTTGATCAGGCCAGCGGCATTGACCACGTAATCCGGTGCATAACGGATTCCCAGTTCGCGCAACATGTCGCCGTGACGGTCCTCCAACAACTGGTTGTTGGCGGCGCCGACAATGGCCTTGCACTTCAACTGTGGAATGGTCTCATCGTTCAGCGAACCACCCAATGCACAAGGTGCATAGATATCGCACTCGACGCTGCGAATCTCATCGGGACCAACCACGATACCGTCGGTAGCCTTGGCCACGCGCTCGGCGGATTCGGCGAAGATGTCGGCCACAATAATCTTGCCGCCTTCCCTGGCAATGTAATCAGCATAGATCGAGCCAACCGAGCCGGCACCTTCAATGGCGACGGTCTTGCCTTCCACCGAATCACTGCCATAGATATCTTCCAAGGTAGCCTTCAGGCCCAGGAAAGTCCCCCAAGCGGTCTTTGGTGAGGGGTTGCCGGACTTGCCAGCCATGCCGACTACGTGGCTGGACTTGCGCGCGACGATGCCCATGTCCTCCACCTTGGTGTTGACGTCTTCGGCGGTGATGTAGCTACCACCAAAGGACTCGACGAACTCGCCCATGGCCTCAAAGAAGGCGTCGGACTTCATCGACGGATCACCAATGATGACGGACTTGCCGCCACCGAGGTCAAGACCGGCGCAGGCGGCCTTGTATGTCATGCCGCGGGAAAGACGTAACACATCTGTGAGCGCTTCGTCTTCGGAGACGTAAGGCCACAGCCTCATGCCACCAAGGGCGGGGCCAAGAACGGTGCTGTGCACCGAAATGAAAGCGTGAAGCCCGGAAACTGGGTCGATGGCACGCTTTACGCACTGGTAACCCTCTACGGGAATCTCAGTAATTTCAACCATGGTATTGAACTCGCACTGCAGGGATGAATGGGGGGCGAGATAGCCGTATTATCGCGTCGCGCACCATAGAGCGCTAACAGCAAATGCACCCTTCCCTGGCCCCCATCTTTGTCTCCTGCGCCAGCACCGGCTCAGACCGAGACCGCGATGGGATCTACTTCCTGGAAGCTTGTACCTACCTAGAAGGCGACGGTCCAGCAACACTCATTCCGACCACCGAAGCCTCGCCTTTCGAGCCCGGATGCTCTCCGGCGAGCGCACCTAAGTCTCTTGCCGACATAGGCTTTACAGGTGAACATCTAGCCAGCCTGCAATCCTGGCGAGAAATCATTCCGAATCGCCTCGCTGCGCTCGAAGGCAAGCGCATCGTCGTCGGCGAAGATGCCAGCGGCTTCCTGCAGCGCTTCCAGCTGCTGTGCCCTGGCGCCACACCACCGGTAGTGATTGACTTGGTCGGGCTGGCTGCCTTCCTTCATCCGCGCCGTGGTACGGCAGGATTCGATACGCTTTTCCGTCATTACTGTGGCACCGAAGCAAACAGGCCGCGGCGCTCGGCAGACATACGGCGCCTGCTGGAAGCGTTGGTCCGGGCACACTTCGAGCGCGATTCCTCATTGCGCCAGCTGTTCACCCGCGGCCTGGATGATTTAATCACCGAAAGCGGCGGCGAGGACGCCCAAGTCTGGGACTGGCTGCTGGTGGTGCGCGACCTGCTCGACTATCCCAGCCGCTATTCCGGCGGCGAAGATCAGGACCTGTTCTTCGTCGGCTTGAATGATGACTGCTTGAGCCAGGACCTAGAGGATGCGCCGATGGATGCCGACAGAATCCTGCTCGATTGCGATCCGCGTTTCCTTGAAGACTTTCGTCGTGATTTGCTCGAAACCGATGTCATGTCGTCGCGCTGCGAAGAGGAGGCCGCCTTGTCACCCGATGGCCATAAGCGCCTGCAAGCCTTCTTTGACCTGGTACCCAAACATTTCGCCAAGCCTAACCAGGATCCGGTCGACCGCCCCGGCCAACGCGCCCTGGCTCAGGAAGTCAGTGCAGTGCTTGGGTCCAACCAATTCCTGCTCGCCGACGCGCCCACAGGCACTGGCAAAACCTTGGCCTACCTGGCACCTTTGATGTTGTGGTCGTTGGAGAACCATGTGCGCGTCGGCGTCAGCACCTATACACGTGCACTGCAAGAACAGGCCTTCTTCCGCGAGATTCCGCGCGCGCTGGAGTTGCTCGAAGCTGCAGGCGTGCCCCACGCCGAGTTACCCAAGGTCAGCCTGCTGAAGGGGCGCGCCAACTACATCTGTGGGCGGGCAATCCTCGATGCCGCACCGGAACCATCAGCAGCGTCGATCGTGGCACGCGCTACATGGTTGCGTCTGGCCTTGTTCTACAGCGAAGACCCCACGGCCGACCTGGATGGTTTCCCGTTGTCCCCAGGTCTGCCCGCCGGCAATCCGATGCGCCAGACCCGCACCGCTCAACGGATGGTTTCCTTGGTGCGATCGCTGCCGAACTGTTGTCGCGGCCGCGCGGCCAACCGCTGCGGTGCCGGCATACGTTCGATGCGCGCCGAACGCTCCCATGTGGTGGTGACCAATCACGCCTTCGTGCTGGCAAGACCGGAGGAGTTCTCGCACATCGTATTCGACGAATGTGACCACCTGCACGAGGTGGCCTTGTCGGCGCGTAGTTTCGACATCGAGTTGGATGAGGTCACCAAGTTGGCCGCGGACCTGCGCACGGCGCGCGGCCGCGACCGCGCGCCCTTGCCGATGCTGAAACGATTGTTGAGCAAGCTCGCTGCCGGCGATCGCAATGAACGTTTGAGTGCCGCTTCCAAGGAAGCCGAGGAGTTCACCGCCGCACTCGATGCCGCCGCGCATGACAACACGCGCGAACTGCGCGACTTCGAGAAATTCCGCAAGGATGAGCAAGGAGCGCGCACCCGCGAGGAAGCTGCCTTCATGCTGCATGAGTATCTGGACTCAGGCCGTGGCGACACTTTGATCACATCCTTGACCGCCTTGCGCGTGGCCGTCGACGGTCTCGATAGCGCACTGCGCACGGTGATTGAAGAACTCGGCGACGTGCACCTACGTCAGGCGCGTAAATTGCGCTGGGCCCTACGCAGGCCGCTGGAGTTGTTGGCGCACTGGCGCGAAGGCCTGGAGCTATGGCTCGGTGGCGAAAGCGGCGAAGGCGACTTCTCGGAGGACCTGCACTTCGAAGTGGAATTCACCGGCCGACGTCGGCCCTTGCTGGTGCTCAAATGGTTGCTGCCGCAGCAATGGCTGGGTGAGGTCTATTTCCCGTCCTTGCGCGATGCGGCCCTTGTCAGTGCGACCGCCCACATGCGCGGTGGTTTCAAGGCCATGTCCGGCTATCTGGGCCTGGACCTTCTGGCAGAGGATTCGGTAGAGCGAATCGGCACCACGGTGAACGGTTTTCAAGGGCCACCTTCCTTCGAAGCCACGTCTTCCTTGTATTGTGTGCCCGAAGATGCCCCGCCCTATGCTTATCGCGGCCCCAATGCCGAGCAATGGATGGAGTACGTGGAAGACCTTCTGGTTTTCCTGGCCGAACGCACCCGCGGACGCATCTTGGGGCTGTTCACCAACCGCGTGTTGTTGATGCGCGTCGGCGAACGCTTGGCTCCTATATTCCGTGCCATGGGCCTGCCGTTCTACTACCAAGGCATGCCAGGCTATCGCAAGGAAGAGATCATGGAGTTGTTCCGCGCGCAGGAGGAAAGCGTGTTGTTCGGACTCGACACCTTCTGGTACGGCGTGGATTTCCCGGGACCGACTTGCCAATACGTGGTCATGCCGAAGTTGCCTTATGGGGCGCCGGATAACTACATGTTCGCGCAGCAAGCGCGGATGGGTTGGGGGCCGCATCGGCACCGCATCTACTTGCCGAAGGCGATCGCGATGTTCCGCCAGGGTTGCGGCCGCCTGTTGCGCAACGAGGACGATCGTGGTGGCGTCATCATCCTGGATCGTCGTGTCCTGGATGAACGACATGCCGCCTTCCTTGAGGAGTTGCCGCGCGGCCCGGAGGAATGGCAGTTCCCGGAAGTGATCCGTTCCAGCACCGACGAATGCCTGCAGAAGTTGTTCTCCTTCATGCGCCTCGGCGCCGACCTGGAACGGCGCGGCTTGGATCCGAGTTTCCTGTCGTCGCGCGGTGCGGTGCGCTACGACTAGGCGCCCTGGCGAGCCTGCTGCGCTTGCCTCGCCTGTCTCTGCCCAGCAGCAATGCTATGCCCCGGCCCTTATGCAAGAGCAGCACGCGCACGCCGTCTTCCCTAGCTTCTGCCAATGGCTCCCCCACGCTGCTACCCTGCAGCCATGGAGCTGACCGCCGAGAGCCCGCTGCAACTAGGTCACTTGATTCTCGACCTCGGGGAGTCCGGCAGTCGACATGCTCGGGACAGCGGCGAGGATTCGGTCGTGCCCTTGGCCGATGCCGCTGAGTTGATGCCGACTTGGACTCAGAGCGGCGCCCTGCTGGCCGCCCAAGCCATGGCGCCGGCCGCCGCCTTGCCAATGACCACCCGCCACCGCATGTCATTCCTCGGCATGGGGCCCGGCAGTGCACTCGCTGCCTACATCGCGACCTGCCTAGAAGCCGCCTATGTGGAAGTGGTCCTCCACCCTACGGAAATCGAGGTTTTTGACCACCTCGTGGCGCGACGCCAAAGCCCCACCGAAGTCCGCAAGTTGAAGCGCATCGAAGACGCCGTCGATGGTGCCTTCCATCACATGGTGGCGATGGGTTGCGATGGCATTGTTCCGGAGTCCATGGCCAACGCCGCTCCACTCGTCAGGCGCATGCGCCCGGAAGGTCAGCTATGCCTGTATGGTTTGCCTGCCGCAAAGCTCAACGATGTCTTCGATCGCTTAGCCAAGAAAGGCCTAGCCCTTCGTGCGATGGGCGTGCGTGGCGAGCTGGCTTTCCTTTCGGGGTCGCTGGAGCGGCAGAACCAGTTCGGCTGATTACGGCCGGCTCGCTTTCCGACGCAGTTCCTATTCGGATTCGGCTTCGTCCTTATGCCGACGCTTAGCGACAGCCTTGCGGATCTCTTCCATGCGAGTCTTGATGCGTGCCTCCAATCCATATTCGGTCGGGAAGTAGTAACGCTTGTCGACCAGTGCATCGGGAAGGCAGGTCATACCAGTCATGGCGCCCTCCTCATCGTGGGCATATTTCTGGCCAACCGCCCATCCCTTGTCCTTCATCAACTGAGTCGGTGCATTGCGCAGGTGCATTGGCACCTCATGCGCATAACCAGAATCCAGTTCACGACTGATGGCCTTGTATGCCTTATAGATAGCATTCGACTTGGGTGCGATTGCCAGATAGACCGCCACTTCGGCCAAGGCCAACTCGCCTTCGGGCCGCCCGAGGAAATGGAATGCATCGCGCGCAGCGACGGCAACCTTCAAGGCGTTGGGGTCGGCCATGCCGATGTCTTCCGACGCCATGCGTACCAAACGTCGAGCCAGGAACATTGGGTCCTCGCCGGATTTCAACATGCGAATCAGCCAATAGAGACTGGCGTCGGCATCGGAACTGCGGATCGACTTGTGCAAGGCAGAGATTAAATCGTAATGCGATTCGCCGGACTTGTCATACAGCAGGGCACGCCCGGCGAAAACCTGTTCCAGGATTTCATCGGTAATCGGGGCACCAACATCGCACCTGCGCACCGCCGCCTCTAGCGCCACATAGGCGCGGCGACCATCACCGCTGGCATAGTCGGCGATGGCAGCGAGTTGTTCGTCGGTGGCGGTCACGCTGCGGGCACCGTAGCCGCGTTCTTTGTCGGCAAGCGCACGCTTCAGCAATACCACCAAAGATTCGGGGCCAATCGGTTCAAGCACATGTACGCTCAGTCGCGACAGCAGCGGACCGACCACCTCGAAGGACGGATTCTCGGTGGTGGCGCCGACCAAGGTGATGTCACCACTCTCGACAAAGGGCAGGAATGCATCCTGTTGCGCCTTGTTGAAGCGATGGATCTCGTCGATGAAGACCAAGGTCGGCTTGCCGGTGGCTTGGCGTAGACGTTGCGCATCCTGCATGGCGCCGCGCACTTCCTTGATACCGCTCAACACTGCCGAGAAGGTGCGGAACTCCAGGTCGGCGCGTGCGGCGAGCAGACGTGCCAAGGTAGTCTTGCCGGTGCCCGGCGGTCCCCAGAAAATCATTGAGCCCAGTTCGCCGCCTTTGAAGACTAATCGTAAAGCCCCACCTTCACCGACCAACTTCTCCTGACCGACAACCTCGTCAAGGGAGCGCGGTCGCATACGTTCCGCCAATGGTGCCGAAGCGGAAATCGCCTGTGCACTGGTTTGGGCTTCCGACGGCTGATGGTCGAAGAGGCTGTCGCTCATGATGGTTCCTGCGAGCGATCCGGCTCTCGCCGGCCTTCCGTAATGGATTGTGATGCCTGCTCCATCGGCCGGCGAATCGAGGCCGCGATGACCGCGGCAGCGGTCGCCACATTCAACGACTCCACACCGCGTTCCAATGGGATACCGACGCTTCTGGTGCAGGCCTGAAGGAGTTGCTCCGACAAGCCACGTCCTTCCTCGCCCATCAATAAGCCGACGACCTCGGTGCGAATGGCCGCAGCAGTCGGATCCAGCGCTTCACCATTCGCTGCGGTAGCCCAAAGGTTTATGCCCCTTTCAGCGGCCATGGCAAGGAAGTCATCAACCTCCACCCTTTCGAAGACTGGCAAGCGAAAAGTGGTTCCAGATGCGCCGCGCAGAGCGCGCGGATGCCACGGTGAACCACCGCCTTTCAGGCAGAGCAAGCCAGCGGCACCAAAGCCGGCAGCGACGCGCACTAGAGCACCCAAGTTGCCGGGGTCCTGAACGCCACAGGAGATCATCCACCAGTCGCCAGGCTGGGATCGTCCAAATGCTTCGCGCCAATCACCGCTTGGCCGACTGGCCCATGCGAGCAGCTCGGGCGCGCCCTCGAAGCGACTCACTTCGGCGAGCAGAGATTCCTGGCAGACTGCGACCTCGATGCCAGCGGATTGTGCGCGCTGCAGCAAAGCATTGAAGGTGGAGCCATGTTCCCTGGTCGTAAGGTCGGCGGTTTCGTACTTGTGGTCTGCAAGCGCGTTGATCATTCGGTCGGAGACCACCACCCATGAGATTGCCACGTCGTTATCGAGCGCCTCCTCGAGTAGATGACGACCCTCCAATACAGTGGCGCCACGCTCCTTGCCTGCACGCAAGGCCCGCACCGCCTTCAATTTGGCGTTCTGCGCGGAACGGATAGGCTCACCGAAGTCCATGCGCAATATTCTACGCCGCCACGGATTAGAATGCGGCCATGGAATCCAGCCACGCCCCATGCTCGAGTACCGCCTTGGTGGTGCGAGTGGATGCGCGGCAATGCGAAGTGCTGCTCGATGGCGAGGTGCGCGCGGCATTGTTGCGCGGGCGCCTGTTCGAGGAACGCGGCATCGACAAGTCGCCGGTGGCGGTCGGCGACCTGGTGACCATCTCCTACGAAAAAGACGATATCGCCATCGATGAGGTCCAGGAACGTCGCAATACCTTCGCTCGCCGCGTTGCCGGTGAGGATTATGACCTGCGCCAGATATTGGCCACCAATGTTGACCAAGTCATCGTGGTGAATTCCGTGGGCGTGCCGCCCTTCTCGTCGATTGTCGCCGACCGTATTCTCACCACCTGCAGCTTTGCCGATATCCCTGCAATGTTGGTTTTGAACAAGATCGACAAGTCGAATCCTCGCAAGCTGGAACGCATCAGCGAGAGTTATCGCGATGCTGAGGTGCAGGTGCTACAGACTTCGGCCATCACCGGCGACGGCATGGATGGCCTGCTCAAGGTACTGCGCGACAAGACCAGCGTGCTTTATGGATTGAGTGGCGTCGGCAAGTCGACCTTGATGAACTACATCGATCCGGAGTTGAAGCTGGAAACACGAGAAGCTTCGAACTCCTTGCGCTCAGGACGTCACACCACAACCTATTCGCAATGGCTGCCCCTGGTCATCGGAGGCGCGGTAATCGATACCCCCGGTGTCCGCAAATTCCGTCCTTATGGCATTCCACCACATGAGCTGCGACTGCACTTCGCAGAGATGCGCGAAATGGGCGCCGCTTGCCGATTCCCCGCTTGCATGCATCGTGACGAACCGGATTGCGC
Source organism: Planctomycetota bacterium (assembly GCA_030749235.1). Classification (GTDB taxonomy): domain Bacteria; phylum Planctomycetota; class UBA1135; order UBA1135; family UBA1135. Next base: position 38,869 of record JASMKM010000079.1, read on the forward strand.
GGTCATTGCCGCCCATGAGAGCGGTGAGCTTGCCAAGTCGCGCTATCGTTCTTACCTCGAGTTGCTTGAGGAATTAGAAAGCGTCTACGGCGGCACCGGCCGCAACGAGGTCAAGGACGGCCCGGATCATAAGGCGCGGCGGTAGTGATTTAAGCCAACCCCTAGAATTCGCGGCCGCCTCTTGGAAGCTCTTGTCTAAGATCCTGCCTCTCGTCGGCAAGGCATAAGAAAACAGCAGCGCGCACGAGGCACGCTGCTGTAGGGGTAGAACGGGAACCGCCCTTAGAGAATCGGTTCCGCCCTAAAGCGAGGCTTCCAGTTCCTTGGCCCTCGGGTGGAGGATGGAATTCTCCTTATGGATATGGCGATGGAGGTCATATTCCAAGGCCTCCAGACGCTCCATCATGGCGCGGAAACTGTTGCAGGCCTCTTCAGGAGGCGTGTAATCCGACGCCAGCTTGCGCATGGCACCAAGCACATGACCGGCGGAATCGTGCTCCATCTCCATCACGTGGATTGGGTTGCCCACGCTTCCGCAGTGGAAGCTTGGCTTCGATGCCGATCGCTCCAGCTCCCGGATCATTGGGAAGAGCACCTTCTCCTCCTTCTCGAGATGCGGCCCAAGCTCCATCACCAGGTCGCGATAAAGGCGACGCAAGTCATTCAACCATTGGAATTTACGGCCGTGAACCCGGAATACCTTTTCGACCAGTTCAGCGAGCGGGGCGAGCTCTGCCTTTAGGTATTCATGATGAGTCGCTTCGAGGTGATCGACCAACTCCGTGAGGCTCATTGCACCACAATCCGGCTCATCACAGGGCTCGTTCGTGGCATCGAACTCGGCCAAGGCGGCGAGGATGGCGTCTAAATCCTTGCCGTCGGCGGCGCTGGCATCTTCGTGGGTCTGGTTGCCACGGCAACAATAATCGACTCCAAACTTCTCGAAGACACGGGAGCGACCGGGCCTAGTGATGACTAGATCAGCGATAGAAACAGGAGAGGCCTTCTCTGACATAACAGAGGATATTAAGACTTATTTTTCGGTTTTGGTAGGATTTTTTCCGACATAATCCACGAGGCTGTCGATGACCTCGCCCAACAATGCGTCCGGTGTACTTGCTCCGGCCGTAAACGCCACTTTCAGCGGCCTGGTAGGCGGCAACCAACCCGTTTCCATGAGAACTTCGCCACTTTCACGGTGACGATGCTCCAACTGTTCACCCACGCAATGGGGCCCCTCGATGTGATAGGCGGGCACCCCCAGACGTCGGCCGACGCGAGCCAGATTCTTGGTGTTGGAGGAGTCATAGCCCCCCACCACCAGATAGACGTCGGGTTTGAGGGCAGCAACGGCAGCAGCGGCATCCTGATTGTCTTGGGTGGCGCGGCAGATCGTGTCGAAGTCGCGGAAGTTGTCCTCTAACTTGGCCGCGCCATCGCGCTTCTCTATGGCCCTCTTCAGGCGATCGCCGATGGCCCGCGATTCCGACGCCAACATGGTGGTCTGGTTAATCACGCCAAGGCGGATCAAGTCGCGCTGCACATCGATGCCTGGTGAGAAGGAACCCACGCGCAGGTTGTTGCGCAGGTAGTTGGCGTCGATCAGGCCCTCAAGGAATCCGGCCAAGACCTCGGCCTCTTCGATGGAATAGACCACGACATAATGCCCACCTTCGCTCTCAATCAGCGAACAGGTGGCCGCGGTCTCCTCATGCCCCACCGTGCCATGGATGATGGTGGTGAAGCCTTCCTTCAGGTACTTAAGGGTGCGCTTATGCGGCTTGATCACCCACGGACAGGTGGTGTCGACCACCGTCACGCCGCGTTCGCGCAAGTAAGTCATGTCCTCGACGGTGGCGCTGAAGGCAGGAACAATCACCACATCGTTGGGATTGAGCTGCTCCCAAGCACCCTCCGCCGCATGAAGTCCACGCAAGAAGCCGATACCTTTCTCGCGCAGGTCGGCGTTCACGCGCGGGTTGTGGATGATCGACGAGATCAGCCACATCGGACGGTCACCATGTTCGCGGCGCGCCTCCTCGACCATCGCCAAGGCGCGATCTACGCCCCAGCAGAAGCCCAGACTATTCGGCAACAACAACTCCAGCTCACCCACCGTCTTGCTGCCAAGCGCGCGCAACTCCTCTACCAACTCACTGCGGTAGGTCAAACGGACTTCGGTGTTATCGAACTTCACGGATTGCTTGGGGCTTCGGTTTGTGGGCGCACCGCTCCGACCAGATAGGTGGAGCCGGTCACCAGGAGGACCTCGGGGTCAGCTGGCAGCGCTACCCCTTCTAGGGCAGTTGCGCCCAAACAGGCAGCAATTCTAACCGGGTCAGCCGAGCGCGGATGGTCGCCAGCAGGGGCAGTCCACCACTGCTCACCAAGGGGATGCGGTCCGACTCGTTCGGAAAGCGAATCCGCCAATTCCTGCGGATCCTTGTCGTCTCGCAAGGCCAGGATGACGCCACGCTTTTGATTTGGATAAGAACGGCGGAAAGCCTGCAGCACCGAGGCTAGGGAGTTGGCCGAATGGGCTACATCGAGGATCACGCTACGGCCATCCGGAAGTAGGCGCCTCTCCCATCGCCCGGGCAGGGCCAAGGCACCTGGCTGTGGGGCCAGATTCCGCAAGAACTCGGCAGATTTGGCGAACGGCTTCGGCAAGGTGGCCAGCACCGCATCGGCCAAGGCGAAGTTATCGCGCATATGAGCTTGCGGGTGCTCGAATCCAGCAGCGGCGGCAGCTCCCGTCGTTGGAATATGCAGATGGCCATCGCACAAGGCTGCCTGTTCGGACAACACCTTCATCGCGTTTTCAGGAATATTGCGACCGCACCACAGGGTGGCCTCGGGCTTGAAGATGCCTGCCTTCTCGAAGGCGATGCTGGCTAGATCCGGCCCCAGCACATCGACATGCTCCAATTCGATCGAAGTCACCGCCGACGCCATCGGCTTGAGGATGTTGGTGGAATCAAATCGTCCACCCAAGCCGGTCTCTAGGATCATGATGTCGCAACCGCTGGCCTGGAATGTCAGGATGGCTGCGGCGGTGAGCAGGTCGAAGAAGGTTTCTTCTCCATCAGAAGCCTCCAAGACGGCTTGGAAGGCATCGGCCAGGTGCTCGTCAGGGGCGAAACTGCCATCCACCCGGATCCTTTCTCGCCAATCTGACAAGTGTGGAGACGTGTAAAGCCCGGTTCTGAAGCCGGCGGCGCGCAAACCACGCTCCAGGAAATGGCTGACGGTGCCCTTGCCCTTGGAGCCCGCCACGTGGATGGAAGGCACCGTCAGATGTGGGTTCTGGAGCCGCTCCAGCAGCCCGTGAATGGTATCTAGGCGAAAACGCGCCGCCCGCGGCCGACGACAAGATTCATAGTCGGTGCGTGCGCACAGTTCAGTCCAGAGGCGAGCAAGCCGATTCATGAGTAGACCCTTTTGGGGAAGAATGGAACGTCGCTACCCACCCGCCGACCTTGGAGAGCTTGGACAACGTCACGAAGTCCACGTGTTCCTCTATCGCTTCGGCGACTGGGGGCCGCAATATCTTCTGCTCCAGGCCGAGCCACGGCAAGAGCAAGTTTGGCGACCAGTGGTCGGCGCCATCGACTTGGACGAGGACGTGCGCCATGCCGCCCTACGCCAGGTCTTCACCGACGTCGGCATCGCATACGCCTACGACTTGATTTCACCACCTTGGGGCCTGATCTCCGACGTCGGCGACCTACAGTTGATCCAATGGCCGGTGGGGTTCCAGATCCCTCACGGCGATCTGCAGCTGCAACCACGCAGCCCGATTGCGGCGCTGGACTGGTGCGATTTCGACCATGCAATGCACATGTTGGAGACCAGCTTCCATCGCCAGAACCTGCTGCAGTTGCACCTACGTTTGGCTGGTTAGCCAAGGCAGCATTGGTCGAGGCTGGCCGAATATGTGCTACTTCTTGTCCGCATCACGCAGCAGCCGACGCAAGCGCACTTTGTCGCGTTGATGTTGCTTGATGTCTACCGCCGGGAAGCCGGCGACGACGGCACCAGGCGGCACATCCTTCATGATTGCTCCACGGGCAGCGATCTTCGCGCCAGCTCCGACCTTCAGGTGACCGACCGTGGCAGCTTGCCCACCGAACACCGCACCATCGCCGACCTTGGTGGAGCCGCTGATGCCGACCTTGCCGCACAGCACTACCGCACGACCAAGCTTGGCATTGTGTCCGACCTGCACATGGTTATCAAGAATGCACCCATCACCAATCTCGGTAGGTTGAAAGGTGCCGCTATCGATGCAGCTGTTGGTGCCGATTTCGACGCCATTGCCGATGGTTACGCCGCCGACCTGCGGCACCTGCAAATGGCGCTCGCCACTCCACACATAACCGAAACCGGGTGCCCCGACGGTGGTGCCGGAATGCACCACGCAGCCCGCGCCTAGGGTTACGCGTTCGTAGATCGAGACATGCGGATGCAAGATTGTCTGCGCGCCGAGTATTACGCCCGGGCCGACGTGCACTTGCGCCACCAGCACCACGCCGGGGCCAATCACGGCACCTTCGCTGACCACACAAAGGGGGCCGATGCTGGCGCCCGCATCGATTTGTGCATCGTTTGCGACCACCGCACTGGCATGGACTCCAGGTGCATATTGCTGCGGTACTTCGAAATGCCTCGACAGAATCGCCGAGGCAAGAGATGGATTGGCCACGCGTACACATGGGCGGCCTGGGTCCTCGACCGTGTCATCGACTAGAGCCAAACCAGCCTTGCTATCGTGGAAGGCTTGGGTCTCCTCGTTCGAGGGCAAACGCCCCGCGGCATCGGCACCAGCACGGAAAAACACCACATGCTGCGGCTCGGCATGGGCCAGATCCGTGACGCGCGTGAACAACTGCTCACTGTCTCCTTCCAACTGCCCCGACACCAATTCCGCAATCTGCGCAGCATTCAGGGCGGCACCGGGTTCCAGGCTAGGACTACCGCTCATGTGCATAGTCTAGCGACGAGTCGATGGTGTCGTTCGCGATGGCCTGCCACAGCTTGCAGGGTGGCCTGCAGCCCTCCCAGCCTATTGGATAACCCAAGCGGCAGCGAAATAGGAACCAATCAGGAAGACGCCCATCGTCTGATAAGTACGGATCGAAAGCTCGCGCGCGCGGGTGGTGAACAAGGCTGGGATAAGCAACACGATCATGAAACCGAGGTTCACCCACAGCTGTTCGCGCAAGCCGGGCTCCGGCACGGCGACTTCCGCCAACAAGCCTGTCACGCCACCGGCGACCATCAGGTTGAATGCGTTGGAGCCGACCACGTTACCGAATACCGCGCCGGCGTGGCCGAGGCGCAAGGCGCGCACCGAAGTGAACAACTCCGGTGCCGAGGTGCCGACCGCGGTAATGATGAAGCCGGCGAAGCCTTCCTTCCAACCGAAGACCTCGGCCAAATCGAGGGCGCCGTACAGGAACCACCTCGACGAAAAGGCAAGCATCATGAAGCCGCCGATGGTCGTGGCCAAAGCCAGCGGGATTGGCCATGCCGTTGGTGGGGCCGCTTCGTCTTCCACCTGCAATTCCTTATGCCCGGCGATGCTGATCAGCACCATGATTACATAACCCACCAGCATCACCAGGCTCATCCAATACTGACTCTTGTCCATCGCCGGCAGTGAGAAGGCGGCCAAGGTGCATAGTGTCAGCGGCATCAACGTGGCCAAACGAACCGATCTGGCGTTCATGTGGGCTTCGCCCTTCAGTAGCAGCGTGGCGCCGAGCACCATGCCCACATTGAAGGCGTTGGAGCCAAAGATATTGCCTGCCGCTAAGCCCGGATACAGCGGGGCGCTCGCGATGCATACGAACAGCTCAGGGAGCGAAGTGCCGAGTGCCAACAGCAGCAAACCGGTGACCCAGGACGGCCAACCCCAGCGATGCGCCAACGATACCGAACCGCGCACCGCGATATCGGATCCAATCAACAGGCCAGCTAGGCCGAGGAGCAGCTGTAGAGTCGCCATGCGGGCGCTTAGTATAGGAGTGTGACCCCGCCGACGTCCCGCCCATTGATTGGAGTGACCGTAGAGCTCCTCGACGCCCCCTTCTATGAAGGTCACAGGCGTTTCCAACTGTTTCATGCCTACATGCCGGTGCTTCGCGATGCCGGCGCCATCCCGCTGCTAATCCCCGGCGATGCCACGGCCGACGATGTCGCCGCCATCCTGCCGCGCTTGGATGGGGTCTTGCTGACCGGTGGCGACGACCCCGACCTGCGTGCATTCGGCGGCCCGGCTCCGCTTCCCGAATGCAAACCCGCACCAATCGAGCAGCAGGAGATGAACTTGAGCTTGATACGCGGTGCCATCTCTGTCGGCATGCCGGTATTGGGCATCTGCTACGGCATGCAGATGCTGGGCTTGGCCTATAAGGCACCCTTCATCCAACATCTGATCGGCTCCACCGACCACACCAAGGGTGCCCGTCACACGGTGACGGCTACGCCAGGCAGCCGATTGGCCACTTTGCTCGGCGACGCCCCTTTCGAAGTGCCTTCCTACCATCACCAAGCCCTGAGGAGTGCAGGCGAAACCCTCCAAGCCACCGCCTGGTCTCCTGACGGCATCTTGGAGGCCGTTGAATTGCCCGGCTCCGCCTTCACCCTAGGGGTGCAGTGGCATCCCGAGAAAGCCCCAGATTCCAAGGCGTCGAAACGTCTTTTTTCTGGTTTCATCGCTGCCGCGAACGACTATCGTAAATAGCCCGATGGATAAGAAAGAGCTCAGAAGAAAGATGGCAGTGGAAGCAGCCGCCAAGGACAAGAAGCGCCTGATCTTGGCGATTGGCGGTTTAATCCTGTGCATTGCAGTCCTCTTCATGCTGAACAAGAAGGCGAATGAGGCTGGCGACCGAATCGTCGATCAAAAGAGAGAAGCCGCGGCGGCCTTCACCGAGCTCCTGCCCAAGCTCGATTACTCGATCCTCGACAAGGTCAAGGACAAAACCGATTCCGATCGCGTCATCCTCGAGCCCGATGCCTTCCGCATGCTCAGCGAGAAGTCTCAGGAGATGATCAACAGTTGGTTCAACGTGCTCGGCAAGGAGTTCGACTTCCTGACCGGTCGCGAGAAGGCCCCGGAGTTACGCGGCGGTTTGTTCCGATTGCGCGGCGAGCTAATCGATGCCCGTCCACTGACGAGGGTCGAAGGCGAGGAACCTGAGTACTGGTGCCAGATCCGCACAGACGACGGCGCTGAGTTCTTCTATGTCTCCGTGCTCATGCCGACGGAGTTGTTTGTACATGACAATTTCGTGCTCGCCGATGGCTACTTCTTCAAGTATTACCGCCAGAAAGTCGACGGAGATTGGATCACGCTGCCATTGTTCGTCGGTCGTCAGCTGGTGCCGTCTTGGCCTCGTGCCGAGCCAAGGTCTGAACCGGACATGGCCTACCTTGCTGGTGTTCGTGATCAACCCATCGGCACCCACAATGATGTCGAGCAACTGAACACCCGTCCAGAGCTGTGGCACTTGGCCAATGTCGCGCGCACTGTCGCTGCGACGCCGGAGTCGCTGGCGGAAGCAATCAAGGAGCCATTAGTCATGGATTGGGATCTGCTGAAGCTGGTCTCCGAGAGCCCCGAGATCTACCGGGGTCGAATGTTCCAGATTGGCGGCATCATCCGAGGTACTCCAGCCACCGTACGCGCCACCGAGAACCCGCTGCGCGAAACGCAGATCTCGAGCGCCTGGATCCGCAACGATTCCGTCGGAGACGTGCTTCTGCACCTGAAGGCACCGGGTGAATTCCCATTCTCCGAAGCCGGCCTGAAACCCACCGTCTACCACGGCTACTTCCTAATGCTATGGGCTTACCACGACAGCCAGGAAATCCCGCGCCGGTCACCGGTGTTCGTAGTGGTCGATTCCTTCAGTCCTGAACCCTACACGCCGCCCTTTGCTGGTCAGATGGTGTTGATGTTCCTGGGCATCGCCGTTGCGATTGGATTCCTGTTGCTCTGGCTAGTACGCAAGGATCGACGCAACAGCGAAATCGCCATGCAGAAGATGCTCGACCGACGCAACAACCGACGCGACTGAGCGAACGATTCATTCATGGCCACTCCCCCCAAGACTAGGCTCGATGTCGGCCGCGCGAACCTGCGCGAGTCGCTAAACAGACGATTGCGTGCCATACGCCCACGACCAAGCAAGGTCTTGGTTGTGATGGATCGGCGCGCCCAACAGGCCGTCGGGCGCCGCATCGAGCGGGCAGTCGCACAAGCAGGCCTGAATTGGGAACTGGTGATTGCCCCGCAGGGCGAAGCGCGAAAGACGATGGCTTCGGCCGAGACCCTGGCGGCGCGACTGGTACGTCGTGGTGCCGACCGCAGCTCCTTCCTGTTGGCTGTTGGCGGCGGGGTCACCTCTGACATGGCCGGCTTCGTCGCATCGATGCTGTTCCGCGGCATCCGCTGGGGCGTAGTGCCGACCACCTTGTTGTCGATGGCCGACGCCTCGATTGGTGGCAAGACCGCAGTCAACCTACCAGAAGGCAAGAACCTCATCGGTGCCTTCCACTTCCCTGAGTTCGTCGTCACCGATGTGCGCACCTTGACCACCTTACCGGAACGCGAATGGCTTTGTGGCATGGGCGAAGTGGTGAAGTCGGCCATGTTGTCCGGCCCGGTGTTGCTGAATCAGTTGGAGAGCATCCCACGCGCCAAATTGCGCCGGTCAAGCAATGCCTTGGTCGATGTGGTGCGCAGTTGCGCGCGCTACAAGAGCCGAATCGTCGCCGCCGATCCGCATGAAGGCGATAAGCGCAAGTTGCTGAATCTCGGCCATACCTATGGGCATGCCTTGGAAACCAGTGCCGGGCCGAACCGTCTGGCCCATGGTGAGGCGGTCGCACTGGGAATCCGTTGTGCCTTGCGCGACAGCTTAGAGCGCGGCCTGTGCAATGAGGACTACGCCGAACGCATCCTGAAACTGATGAAGCGGGTCGGCTTGCCGGAGCGTTATCCCAGCAAGTTGCCGAGCAATGGCCAACTGCGAAGGCTATTGCGCCGAGACAAGAAGGCCTCCGCCGGGACCTTGGACCTTATTTTGCCAATCCGCGCCGGTCAAAACGCCGTGATTAGCGGTGTCGAAGCGCGTGATGTCGTTGCCGTGATCCGCCGAGAGTTAGGTTGAGTGCATTCGCAATCTTGCCTGCTGCAGTGTGACTGAACCCTTGACGCGCAACTGCTGCGCGATTGATGTGCGGCCAAAGCGCCTAAGCGCCGGTGCCTTCAATGCCCAGTTCCGCGGCGTAGGGCTTAATTGCATCGATGATGAACTCGACGTGATTACGCAGCTCCACGTCGAGCAGGCGTACACCTTCATGCACTTCGAAGCGATCTACCCCAGCAGCGAACTTCTTGTCCTTAATCTTTTTCATCACGCTCTTGGCCTTGATTGAGTTCACGCCGTCGGGGCGCACATAACAACAAGCCATCACCAGACCGGTTAGCTCATCACAAGCCAGTAACGCCTTGTCCAAAAGGGTGTCATAACTGACCCCCCATTGGGTGTAATGGGCACTGACGGCATGGGCGACGGCGGCCTCGCCCTGTTCCTCCAACCAGGCCACGATGCGCTTGGGATGCTCCTCCGGCCACTGGTCGTAATCGGCATCGTGCAGCATGCCGGCAAGGCCCCACTGCTCGACATCGGCTTCGCCGCCACCATATTTCAGGGCGGCAGCGCGCATGCAAACCTCGACGGCGCGGGCGTGGCGGCGCAAAGCTTCCGACGGCGTCCAATCACAAAGGTGCTGCCATGCGGCCTCGCGGGTCAGTTTTTCTGGCTGATCCATAGAGATAGTCTAGTGGGGCGTTGCACGTGAAGCGCCCTGTGAGAGGGATGCCCGCCCCCGACCGCGCGGCTAGAATGGCGCAACTCTGAGCGCGTCATGCCCCGACGAACTGACCTAGAATCCATCCTCATCCTCGGTTCAGGCCCAATTGTCATTGGACAGGCCTGCGAGTTCGACTATTCCGGCACCCAAGCGATTAAGGCGCTGAAGGAAGATGGCTTCCGGATCATCCTGGTCAACTCGAATCCGGCGACCATCATGACCGATCCGGAGATGGCCGATGTCACCTACATCGAACCCATCACGCCGGAGTTTGTCGCCAAGGTGATTGAGAAGGAGCGGCCGTGCGCCATCCTTCCTACCCTCGGCGGACAGACCGCGCTGAACGTCGGTCTTGCACTCGCCGAAGATGGCACTTTGGAGAAGTTCGGCTGCGAGATGATCGGTGCCAAGGCCAATGTGATTCGCAAGGCCGAGGACCGCGATGAGTTCCGTCAGGCCATGGATGCCATCGGCTTGAACTCGGCCCCTTCCGAGATCGCACACAACATGCGCGAGGCACGTGAAGCCCTAGACAAGATCGGCTTGCCCTGCGTGATTCGCCCGGCCTTCACCATGGGTGGCTCCGGCGGCGGCATTGCCTACAACCTTGAGGAGTACGAGACCATCGTCGCCCGCGGCCTACGCCTGAGTCCGGTCGATGAAGTGCTCGTCGAGAAGAGCCTCGTCGGTTGGAAGGAATTCGAGATGGAGGTGATGCGCGATCGCAAGGACAACTGCGTAATCGTGTGTTCGATTGAGAACCTCGACCCGATGGGCGTGCACACCGGCGATTCGATCACCGTGGCGCCGTCGCAGACCTTGACTGACCGCGAGTTCCAGAAGATGCGCGACGCGTCCTTCGCAATCATGCGCGAAATCGGCGTCGAAACCGGCGGTTCTAACGTGCAGTTCACGGTGAACCCCGAGAACGGCGACCTGCTGGTGATCGAAATGAATCCGCGCGTTTCGCGATCGTCGGCTTTGGCCAGCAAGGCCACCGGTTTCCCAATCGCCAAGTTCGCCGCCAAGCTGGCTGTGGGCTATACGCTCGATGAGATCGACAACGACATCACCAAGGTCACGCCGGCTTGTTTTGAGCCGAGCATCGACTACGTGGTGGTGAAGATGCCGCGTTTCGCCTTCGAGAAGTTCCCACTCGCCGACAGCACCTTGGGAACGCAGATGAAATCCGTCGGCGAGACCATGGCCATCGGCCGCACCTTCGAAGAGGCTTTCCAGAAGGCGCTACGTGGCCTGGAAGTCGGCCGCAACGGTTTCTCCGGCAAGAAACGCGAGTTCTCCGCCGAGGAATTGCCGCAGAAGATCGCGCGCCCGGCGCCCGGTCGTCTGTTCGCCCTCTACGACGCCTTCCAGTCAGGCTATACGGTAGATCAGGTCTTTCGCCTGTCCGGCGTGGATCCGTGGTTCTTGACCTTTATGCAAGGCATCGCGCTGACCGACCACGACCTGGAGTCAATTCACACTCAGGACATCCGCCCCGAGCAGATGTTGTCGTGGAAGCAACGTGGCTTCTCCGACGCGCGCTTGGCCGAAGCCTTCGAAATCCCGGAAGCCGACGTTCGCACCCTGCGTGAATCGATGGATGTGCTTCCCGGTTATCGCCTGGTCGACACCTGCGCTGCCGAGTTCGAAGCGGCCACTCCTTACTTGTACTCCACCTATGACTTCGGTTCCGACGAGGTGCCGGTCAAGCAGAATCGCAAAAAGGTCATCATCCTCGGTGGCGGCCCGAACCGCATCGGCCAGGGCATCGAGTTCGATTACTGCTGCGTGCACGCTTCGTTGGCGCTGCGCGACATGGGTTACGAGGCCATCATGGTCAACTCGAACCCCGAGACGGTGTCGACTGACTTCGACATCTCTGATCGCCTGTACTTCGAACCGCTGACCCACGAAGATGTGCTGTCGATCTGTGATCGCGAAAAGCCCGACGGCGTGATTGTGCAGTTCGGTGGCCAGACGCCGTTGAACCTGGCCAATGGCCTACATGAAGCCGGAGTGCCGATCTTTGGTACACCAGTGGAATCGATCGACCGCGCCGAGGACCGCGGACGCTTCGCCGAGATGCTCAAGAAGCTGGGCCTGCGCCAGCCACCGAACGGTATCGCGATCAGTCCGGTCGAGGCCTCGGCCATCGCTGAGCGAATTGGTTATCCGGTGCTGATGCGTCCGAGTTATGTGCTTGGCGGACGCGCCATGGAGATCGTTTACGACTCGCGCGACTTGGAGCGTTACATGAAGGAGGCAGTGATGGCTTCGCCGGACCGCCCGGTGCTGATCGACCGCTTCCTTGAGGACGCAGTCGAAGTTGATGTGGATTGCATCTGCGACGGCGAGGAAGTTGTCATCGGCGCGGTCATGGAACACATCGAGGAAGCCGGCATCCACTCTGGCGATTCCACCTGCGTGATCCCGCCAATCACCTTGTCCGACCTCATTGTCGAAGAGATCCGTGAGGCCACGAAGGCGATGGCCCTGGAGATCGGCGTAGTCGGCCTGATGAACGTGCAGTTCGCTGTGCGCGGCGAGACTGTCTACGTGCTCGAAGTCAACCCGCGTGCATCACGCACCGTGCCTTATGTGGCCAAGGCCATCGGCGTGCCGCTGGCGCGTTTCGCCACCCAAGTAATGGCTGGCAAGAAACTACGCGACCTGGGTGTGCAAGAGATCGTGCCCGACAACCACTTGGCCGTGAAGGCACCGGCCTTCCCTTTCGCCAAGTTCGCCGGTGCACGTGCCGACTTGGGTCCGGAGATGCGCTCCACCGGCGAGGTGATGGGCATCGACGCCAGCTTCGGCATGGCCTTCGCGAAGGCTTCCGATGCCGCCGGGCGCAAGTTACCCACCGAAGGCAAGGTCTTCCTGACTGTCAAGGATTCCGACAAGCGCAACGTGGTGATGGTGGCGCGCACCTTGAGCGACCTCGGCTTCGAGCTGGTCGCCACCGGCGGCACCCACCAGGTGCTGAAGCGTCATGGCATCCCGGTCGAACGTATCAACAAGGTGCATGAAGGACGCCCCCATGTGGTCGACCTAATCAAGAGCCGCGAAGTCTCGCTGATTATCAACACGCCGCACGGCAAGGTCACGCGCCACGATGATGGCATGATCCGCTCCGATGCCTATCAAGTGGGTATCCCCTGCCTGACTACGATGTCGGCGGCGATGGCTGCGGTCGAGGGTATCCAGGCGCTGAAGGCCGGCAATGCCGAGGTTGGAAGCGTTCAGTCCTTCTACAAGGTGCCGGAACCGGCAAGGGCTTAAGGTCGGACAAAACCTAGGCATGAAGCCAAGGCCGACGTGGGGTTCGTCCATCATGCGGTATTGATGTGCCCCTCATCCCAGCTGATGGAATCAACGCAACGCCTTCAGCAGGTCGAAGAAATCCTGACGTCGGAACAACCATGCACCAGCGGCGGCGCCGAGCACGCCGACACCAATGGCCAGGATTAGGCCCAAGACGGTATAGGGGCTGGGGCCGTAGTGGAGCATCAGCCAGGCGCCGACTCCTGCAGTAAGGGCTGGCATCAGCAGGGATGGAATCGCTGTGATGGCGAGTGGAGTCCGTAGGCCCACATGCGAGAGAGTGGCGAGCAGCATAGTGGTCTGCAGGCTCATGGCGATGGCCGTCGCCCATCCAGCTGCAGGAACTCCGTAGATCGGCAACAAGAACCAATCCAACAGCAGGTTGATTGGAATCACCACCAACGCCGCCATTGCCGGGATGCGATAGGAACCTAGGCTTTGGTGAGCGCGAATGGCCATGCCGCTGACACCGGCCACTGGCAGAATCCACAAGTAAGCAATCAAGGTGGGCGTGAGGCGATCAATCTTGTCCGGAGTCATGGTGCCATGCTCAAACAACAAGGTCAGGGTCGGGTGGGCCAATACGGCAAGGCCGACGCCGGCGGCACACATCAGCAGAAAGGAGCTTTCACATCCGCGTCGTAGGGCGACCGACATCTCATCCATCTTGCGTGCGGCAGCTAGGCGCGAGAACATTGGCATGGCACCGGTCATTGCGGCGATACCGACCAACGCCAGTGGCAAGTGCAACATGCGGTTGGCGTAGTGGGAGTAGTTGTTGGCGTCGGGGCCGACCAGAGTGCGGATTAGAATCTGATCAACGGTCATGCTGATCTGCAGCGCGGCTAGGCCAATCAGCGCCGGAGCGAAGGAACGCAGGGCATTGCGCAGGCGTTTGCTGGCCACCCCGAAGTGTGGGCGGATCGGCCAACCCACCGCCCAGACGCCCGGTAGCTGTACTGCCCATTGCAAGATGCCGCCGATCAGGATCCAGACCCAAAGCCAATGCAGGTTCTCGAGTGCGGAATCGAAGCTCTGGCTATTGACCCACAGGCCAACAATCCACACCACGTTCAAGAGCACCGGCGCAAGCGCGGTCAGGATGAAGCGGCGTTTCAAGTTCTGCGGCGCGCCGGCCAGCGCACACATGCAGATAGGGATTAGGTAGGGCAACAGACAGCCGGCGAACAGCAAGGTCCGACGAGTCTCGAAGTTGGCGGGCACATCGGCCAAGGCGGCGCGCCAGAAGAAGATGACCAGCTCCCCTGCCAAGGTCAGACCAATCAGCAAGGTCAGCAGGAAACCCACGAATCTGGCGTAGAGGTGCTTGGCTGCCTGTTCGCCTTCTTCCGCCTCGGCTCGCGCCAAGGCTGGCTGTACCGCGGCAGAGACTGCGCCCTCGCCGAAGAGGCGTCGGAAGAGGTTCGGGAAGGTCCAAGCCAGGTTGAACGCGCCTTGGGCGGCACTCATACCGAAAATCGAGGCCATGAAGGCATCGCGGGCGAATCCGAGGATGCGCGAGAGCAACGTCCAGAACGACGTCAGCAATGCACCTCGCATTGCGTGACGACCCTCGCCGGCAGTCTCGGACCCTTTGGACACGCCGGGATTATGCACAATGCCAGGGGGAAAGAACATAAAAAGACCATTCCATCTTAATATCTGCGGCCGCTACGATTAGAACACAAATAACAGTCATTTGGCGGAACTAGAATGACGAACCCTAGCATGTACTACCTAGTCCTCACTGCCGCTTTATACCTCTTTTGGGTGCTCCTTTCAGGGCATTACACCGCCCTGATCCTGAGCCTAGGGGCGGCCTCGGTACTGCTCGTGGTCTGGTTCCTGCGACGCATGGATCGCATCGACGGCGAGGCTAGCTTCATGCCCATCACACCCGGCCTTGTGGCCTACCTCTGGTGGCTGATGTGCGCAGTCATCAAGGCCAACATCGTTGTCGTGAAGCGGATTTGGGCACCGAATCTGCCCATCAGCCCCACGTGGACACGTCTTGAAACGGAAATCAATACACCACTGAAGAAGACACTCTACGCAAACTCCATCACGCTCACCCCTGGGACCCTAACCACCAACGCCCACCGCGATCATCTGTGGGTGCATTGCCTGACCCAAGACAATGCTGCAAAGCTACGCGAAGGCGAAATGGAAGGTCGGATTCGGAAGTTAAAGGTCTAAGATGTTCCTCGCTGCGGCACTCGCCATCCTCGCGAAGATGGCACTGGCACTGATTCGGGCTTGCATGGGTCCGACGGCCTATGACCGCATGCTCGCCACCAACATGTTTGGCACCAACACAGTGCTGCTAATCGCCGTCGGTGGCTATGCCATCGGATGGAACAGTTTCGTCGACGTGGCGCTGTTGTACGCGATGGTAAATTTCGTCAGCACCGTGGCAATCATGCGTTTCTTCGAACGCCACACGGCCGATCGCGGCCGCTCCGAACCCCATGAAGCTGGCCCTCGGGTCGCCGACGTAGAGGAGGCGAAATGAGCCTATTCATCGAAATCCTCAGTTGGATCTGCCTGGTTTCTGGCGGCTTCCTGTGCATCTCCGGTGGCGTCGGTCTGCTGCGCCTACCTGACTTCTTCGCTCGTGTGCATGCAGCCAGCGTCACAGAGACCTTGGGCGCGCCGCTGGTGCTCAGCGGAGTCATGCTGCAGACTGGTTGGTCGCTGGACACCATCAAGCTGCTGATGGTCGCACTTTTCGTGCTGGCCACCGCCCCCACTGCGACTCATGCCATGGTCAAGGCCGCGCTGCATGATGGCCAAACCCCATTCGAAGCCGACGACCCAGGAGCGAAGGCCGCTCCCCCATTGGAAGATGGCGGGCCAGTCGAGGAGGAGGATCCATCGAGCAACTGATCAATCTAGTGTTGCTGACATGCTTGGCAATCACCGCTTTGGTCGCGATCCGCAGGAACGATCTCTTCGCGGTGGTCATGCTGTTCGGCATCTACAGCTTCCTGACTGCGGTGCTGTTCATGAACCTCCACGCGGTGGATGTGGCCTTCACCGAGGCCGCTGTCGGCGCTGGCATCTCTACGGTTTTGATGCTGAGTACTCTGCGCCTGACCAAGCGCTACGAAGCCGCCCGCCGACGCAATCCCATCCTGCCGCTGCTGGTGGTGGGCGTGACCGGTGCGGCCTTGGTCTATGGCATGCTCGACGCCCCGCGCTTCGGTGATCCTATGGCGCCGGTGCATCAACATATGGCGCCGCGTTTCGTGCAGGAATCGCCCACCGAAGTCGGCGTGCCCAACATGGTCACCTCGGTGCTGGCCAGCTATCGCGGCTATGACACCCTCGGCGAGGTCATGGTGATCTTCACAGCGGGGCTCGCGGTGCTTCTTTTGTTGGGTATCCGCGAAGGACAGAACCACCGCCTAGGACGCCTGGCAATCGGCGACACCTTGGTCCTGCGCGTGGTGGTCAAGGTTCTGATCGCATTCATCATGCTTTATGCCTTGTACGTGCAGTTCCATGGTGACTTTGGTGCAGGTGGAGGATTCCAGGCCGGCGTAATCTTTGCCACCGCCTTTGTGATCTACGACCTCATCTTCGGCGAGGCCGACGCGCGCCGCGTCATGCCCACGCATTGGCTGGGACGCCTGGCCGCTATGGGCATCTTCCTCTACGCCGGAACCGGTGTGGCTAGCATGTTCCTCGGCCACGCCTTCCTAGATTACTCGGCATTGGGCCATGACCCGGTGCACGGCCAACACCTCGGCATCCTGCTGATTGAACTCGGTGTCGGCATCACAGTCTTCGCGGTCATCTTGACCATCTTTCATGCCTTCTCCGGAATGCGCAGACCCGATCAGGTGAGCTGAGGATGTACAACTATTGGCTCGCAGTGTTCTTGATGATGGCTGGCTTCTACGTCGTCATCGCGCAGGGCAACTTGGTCAAGAAGATCATTGGCCTAGGCATGTTCCAGACATCGGTATTCATCCTGTACGTCTCGATGGGCAAGGTCGAAGGCGGCAGCGCACCGATCGTGACGGAAGGCGTCGAGGTCTATTCCAACCCAGTACCGCATGTGCTAATGCTGACAGCGATTGTCGTCGGTGTGGCCACCACAGCGGTGGGCCTTTCGTTGGCGGTACGTATCAACGAGGCCTACGGCAGCGTCGAGGAAGACGACATCCAAGAGCTCGATGACGAGCTCGACAAGATCCAGGAGAGTGGCCTATGAGTTTCAGCGACCACTTCCCGGTTTTGGTGGTGTTGATTCCACTGCTCGCTGCCCCACTGGCTTCCTTGTTCACCAAAGGCCGCGCCGCATGGGCCTTGGCCTTGGCGGCCACTTGGGCCAGTTTCCTAATCTCCTGCCTGTTGCTGAAGCAGGTGCTCACCACCGGCACTGTGCGTTACTACATGGGCGGTTGGAAACCGCCATGGGGTATCGAATACCGTGTCGACGTGCTCGGTGGTTTCGTCCTGTTGATCGTCACGGCCATCGCCGCCTTGGTGCTCACCTTTGGCCGACGCAGCATCAAGAGCGACCTTCCGGAAGGTCGCAGGTCGATCTTCTACGCCGCATTCCTGCTGTGCTTCACCGGCTTAGCCGGCATGACTATCACCGGCGACGCCTTCAACGTCTTCGTCTTCCTCGAGATTTCGTCGCTGTCCTCCTATGCGCTGATCAGCATGGGCCGCGACCGTCGCGCGCTGAATGCCGCCTTCCAGTATCTGATTATGGGGTCGATTGGTGCCACCTTCATCCTGATTGGTATCGGCTTTCTCTACATGATGACCGGTACCTTGAATATGGATGACTTGGCGCAGCGCCTGCCGGCGGTCTCTGACACCAACACCATCCGCGCCGGCTTCGCCTTCTTGACCGTCGGCTTCGGCCTGAAGTTGGCCTTGTTCCCGCTGCACCTGTGGTTGCCGAATGCTTATGCCTACGCCCCATCGGCAGTCAGCGCATTCTTGGCCGCCACCGCCACCAAGGTCGCGATCTACTCCTTGCTGCGCTTCCTGCTCGGCATCTTCGGATTCGGCTTCGCGCTCGGTGCCATGCCGTTCGACATGATCCTGATCGGGCTTGGTTTGGCTGCGATCCTGTCGGCTTCCCTGGTGGCAGTCTTCCAGAAGAACGTCAAGCGCATGCTGGCCTATTCCAGCGTGGCTCAGGTTGGTTACATCGCGCTGGGGATTGGCCTGGCTTCACAGACGGGCCTAAGCGCAGCGGTCTTACACCTGTTCAACCATGCAATGATGAAGGGCGCTTTGTTCATGGCACTTGGTGCGATTGCCTTCCGCATCGGCTCGAGCCGTATCGAGAATCTCGCCGGCCTAGGCAAGCGCATGCCCTTTACGATGGCTGCCATTGCGATCGCAGGCCTAAGCCTAATCGGAATTCCAGGAACCGCAGGCTTCGTCAGCAAATGGTTTCTGGTGCTGGGAACCTTGGAGCAAGGGCTGTGGCCACTGGCCGCGCTGATTCTGTTCGGTTCCTTCCTGGCCTTGATCTACGTCGGCCGCATCCTGGAGGCGGCTTACTTCGGCACACCGAAAGATGGGATTGAAGCGCGTGAGGCACCCATCGGCATGTTGATCCCGATCTGGATCCTCGTGATTGCCAACATCTACTTTGGCCTGCACACCGACTTCAGCTATGGCCTTGCGGAACGTGCGGTCGCGGACTTGTTACCGGCTGCACGAGCCACTGTCGACGCAGCAGAGGTCATGCCATGAACGCGGAGATGATCCTGCAGCTGTTGATATTGGTACCGGTGCTGTGCGCGATTTGCATCGTACTTTTGCGTCGCAACCCCAACGTGCGCGAGGCCGTCACCTTGGTTTTCGGTGGCGTGCTGTTCGCGATGGTGGTCATGCTGGCGACGAGAATATCGTGGGGCGACCCACCGCTGGTGATGCTGGCCGAACCCTTCCCAGGGCTGTCACTCGCTCTTTCGCCGGAACCGCTCGGTATCTTGTTCGCATTGATCGCCAGTTTCTTGTGGCCAATCACCGCAATCTATGCAATCGGCTATATGCGCGGGCATGGCGAATCGAACCAGACGCGCTTCTTCGCCTGCTTCGCTCTGTCGATTGCCGCCACTATCGGTATCTCGATGGCGGCCAACATGCTCACGCTGTTTGTGTTCTACGAACTGCTGACCTTGGCCACCTTCCCGCTGGTCACCCACGCCGGTACGCCGGATGCGAAACGGGCCGGCCGAATCTACCTCGGCATCTTGATGGGTACCTCGGTGGCGCTGATGTTGCTCGCCACCATCTGGACATATCAGATCACCGGCACGCTAGATTTCACCCGCGGCGGCGTCTTCCCCGAAGGCACCGACAAGGGCGTGATGAGCATCCTGCTACTGCTGTTCATCTTCGGTACCGGTAAGGCGGCATTGATGCCCTTCCATCGTTGGCTACCCGCGGCGATGGTGGCCCCCACTCCGGTCTCGGCCTTGCTGCACGCGGTGGCCGTAGTGAAGGCAGGTGTGTTCACTGTGCTTAAGGTTGCGATCTACCTATTCGGTATCGATTCGATCGCCGACCTACAGGGCGCTCACTTCCTTTCCTATGCTGCCGCCTTCACCATCTTGGTCGCGTCGATCGTCGCCATGGGCAAGGACAACCTGAAAGCGCGACTGGCTTATTCGACCATCAGTCAACTGGCCTACATCGTGCTTGGCGCCATGATCGGTACGTCGGCCGGTGTAATCGGCGGCAGCATGCACATCGCCATGCACGCCTTCGGCAAGATCACCTTGTTCTTCTGCGCAGGCGCGATTCTGGTGGCCACCCATCGCAAGAATGTCAGCGAACTGGATGGCATCGGCAAACGCATGCCGTTGACCATGGCGGCCTTCACCATCGGCGCGCTGTCGATCATCGGCCTGCCTCCCATGGGCGGTACCTGGAGCAAATGGATGTTGATCCAAGGCACGCTGGATGCCGGCGCTTGGATCCTGATGGTGGTCCTGATGATCTCTTCGCTGCTCAACATCGCTTACCTGCTGGTCATCCCCATGCGCGCCTTCTTCGCTTGCGAGAAATCGAAGGAAGACCCAACCAAGTGCATCCACCCAGACGCGCGCGACCACACCGAGGTTGCCGAGGTCGATGAAGCGCCCGCAGCTTGCCTCATTGCAATCGGGGTTACCGCAATCGGTTGTATCGCCTTGTTCATCTTCCCCGATGGGCTCTACCAGCTCGCACAGGAGGTCGCCCGATGACCGAGAACAAGGAGAAGACCTACCTGTTCGACAATCCCAGGAACGTCAAGTTGGTCATCCGTGGCCTGCTGGTGGTGTGCATCATCCTGGTAATCCTGGACCTGATAATCCATCGCCATTCGGTGCACCCATGGGAGCACATCTTTGCGTTCTACCCGGTCTATGGATTCGTCTCGTGCGTGGTGTTGGTATTGCTGGCGAAGGAACTGCGCAAGTTGGTGATGCGCAGCGAGAACTACTACGACGCTTATCCCGACATTGACCCTTTCAATGACGACGGCAGCCAGGAGGATCACGATGCCTGAAGCTCTCGTCACCCTGCCCCTATTCCTCGGCGCCTTGCTGGCCGGGATCACCCGTGGCAAGTTACGTTCGATTCTGATGCTGGCTGCGCCGGTGGTCGGCGCTTACCTGGTCTACACGCTCACTCCAGGCCAGAACTTCGAGACCACCCTATTCGACAAGCCACTCACCCCGGTCCGCGTCGACAGCTTGTCAATCTTGTTCGGTTATCTGTTCCACCTCGCCGCCTTCATCGGCGTGGTCTATTCGCTGCATCTGAAGGATACGCCGCAGTTGGTGGCCTCCTTGGCTTACGCGGCCTGTGCGGTCGGCGCGGTCTTCGCCGGCGACCTATTGGCGCTATTCCTCTATTGGGAAGGGTTGGCGATCACATCCTCAATCCTGGTCTTCGCCCGACGCAGCGGCCGTTCGCTCGGCGCCGGCACCCGATACCTGCTCGTGCAGGTCTTCTCGGGCGTGCTGCTGTTGGCCGGAACCATCGCCTGGGCACATGGCGGCAACGGTCTTGACTTCAACCACATCGGTTTGGAATCGATGGCCGGCAAGCTCATCTTCGTGGCCTTTGGCATCAAGGCGAGCTTCCCACTGGTGCATAACTGGCTGACCGACTCCTACCCCGAGGCCACGCCGAGCGGCACGGTATTCCTGAGCGCCTTCACCACCAAGGTGGCGATCTATGCGTTGGCACGAGGCTATGCCGGTACCGAACAGCTGATCTACATCGGGGTCATGATGGCCTGCTTCCCGATCTTCTACGCGGTGATTGCCAACGACCTGCGCCGCGTATTGGCCTACAGTCTGATTAACCAGCTTGGCTTCATGGTGGTCGGCATCGGCGTCGGCACCGAACTGGCGCTGAATGGGGCTGTCGCGCATGCCTTCAACGACGTGCTGTTCAAGGGCCTGCTGATGATGAGCATGGGTGCTGTGCTGCATGTCACCGGCGAGATGCGCGGTTCGGAACTCGGCGGCCTGTACAAGAAGATGCCGAAGACTGCCATCCTGTGCATGATTGGCGCAGCATCAATCTCGGCCTTCCCCTTGTTCAACGGGTTCGTCAGCAAGTCGATGATCGTCACGGCGGTACTCGAGGAGGGGCATGAGTGGGTATGGCTCGGCCTGCTGTTCGCCGCCGCCGGCGTGTTCCACCACGCGGGCATCAAAATTCCCTTCTTCGCCTTTTTTGGCCACAACTCTAAACATATCGAGACCGCCCACGAGCCGCCGAAGAACATGATCATCGCCATGACGATTGCAGCTTGCCTCTGCATCGGCATCGGTTGCTTCCCACGTACGCTTTACTCGCTGCTCCCCTACGCCACCGATTACAGCCCTTACGATGCCAGTCACATCCTGGCACAGATGCAGCTGCTGGCGTTCTCGGCCTTGGCCTTCTTGAGCCTGAAGCTCTACGAAATTTATCCGCCGGAATTGCGCTCCACCAACCTGGACGCTCAATGGGTTTACCGACGCTTCGCCCCTACGCTGGCGCGCTGGGTTCTGCACTTCGTGATACGAATCGACACGGCCTTCCGGCGTACTGCGCTGAGGCTAATGGGCCGCGGTGTCCTGAGCATGGTCCGCCACCACCGCTCTGAGGGCGTGCTGGCACGCAGCTGGCCGACTGGCAGCATGGTCTTCTGGGTGGCGGTCCTCCTGGGCTCTACCCTGCTGATGTACTATGTTTGATTGGACCATGGGCGATCCAGAACTCTAGAGAAGCTCCGATTAGGGGTATTCCGAGCCTCAGCCGAGCCGGGCCAGCCATTGCAGACCTGTTGCTTACCATTTATGATTCCGTGCCATTGGGGGCTCGATTATGACTTGTTCATCCATCATGAATACCAATCTGACCACTGTATCCGCGGATACTAAGGTCGGAGCAACTATCAATCTGCTGGTAAAGAATCACTTCCGCTCGATACCAGTGGTCAGCGACGAAGGCAGGTTCCTCGGTCAGTTCGGCGTGCACACAGTGTTGGGGTTGTCGGCTCCACTGGGTAGCAAGATTGCTCGCGAAGGCCCAATGACTGACATCAGCTTTATGGATGACAACATGGACGACCTGCGTCGGCGCCTGGCCAAGGTGTGGAATAAACCGGTACGCGAATATGTCTACAAGTCGGTGCCCTCGCTGCACCCCAATGACTCCCTGACCCGGACCGTCTTGGCGTTGGCCAAGACCCAGGACAACATCACCGTTGTCGATCCAGACACCCGCATCTTAGTTGGCATTGTGAGCTACTGGGATGTGCTGGATCACTTGTCTGACGGACAGTAAGCCATGAACCTGCTCGCATGCTTGCTCCAACATGGAGCGGGGGCTGCCGCTACACACAGCGAACCCCACGTAATCTTCGGAATGAATCCCTTGTGGGTGGCCGCCACTGTATTCGTGGCTTCTTACGCCGTCATCATGTCGGAGAAGTACAACCGCGCCATGGTTGCGCTGCTCGGCGGCGGATTGATGATCCTGCTCGGCGTGCTCGACCAGCACACCGCCATCGGCGCCATCGACTGGAATACCCTCGGCCTGTTGTGCGGCATGATGATGATTGTGGCAATCACTCGCCGCAGCGGTGTCTTTCAGTTCCTGGCGATCTGGTCGGCCAAGAAGGTGAAGGCCAGCCCGTGGGGCATCCTGGTCATGCTCTCACTGGTCACGGCGATCCTGTCGGCACTGCTCGACAACGTGACCACGGTGTTGCTGATCGCGCCGGTGACCTTGCTGATCACCGAGGAACTCAACATCAAGCCTTATCCCTTCCTGTTCGCTGAAATTCTTTTCTCGAACATTGGCGGTACTGCCACGCTAATCGGTGACCCGCCCAACATTCTGATCGGCTCGTTGGTGGACACCATAACCTTCAACGATTTCCTGATCCACGTCGCACCGATTGTGCCATTGGTCTTCATCGCCACACTGTTCCCGATCTGGTTGATCTGGGGACGCAAGCTAAAGGCGACCGACCGCGCGCGCGAACGTGTGATGCGTTTCCACGAGGTCGACGCCATCAAGGACGTCCCCCTGCTGAAGAAGTCGCTGTTCGTGTTGGCCTTGGTCCTTGTCGGATTCGTCGCCGGTCACCCGGTGGGCTTGGAGCCCGCCACGGTGGCCATGACCGGCGCCGCTTTGTTGCTGCTGCTCGACAACCTGAAGAACAACGCCGAGGAACAGGACAAGAGCGTTCACCACACAGCTGGGGAAGTCGAGTGGGTCACCATCTTCTTCTTCGTCGGCCTGTTCGTGATCGTCGGCGCACTCGAGAACGCCGGTGGCCTGGAGCTGCTTGCCGGGCAGGTTCTCAACCTGACCGCCGACGCCGCCGATCCCGCTGGAGTCACCTCCACCCTGTCAATGGCAGTGCTGTGGATCTCGGCGGTCGCGAGCGCGGTGGTGGACAATATCCCCTTCGTGGCGACGATGATCCCGACGCTGCAGGAGACCTTTGTGCAGTTGAAGGAAAGTGGCATGGGCCTCAGCTATGACCAGGAACACGCCGTGTGGTGGTCGCTTTCGCTGGGAGCTTGTCTCGGTGGTAACGGCAGTCTGATCGGCGCCAGCGCCAACCTGATCGTGGCGGGCTTCGCCGAACGCGCAGGTCACTCGATCCGTTTCATGACCTTCCTGAAGACGGCCTTCCCGATGATGTTGATGTCGGTCGCGATCGCGGCGGTCTACCTCTGGATGCGCTACCTGTAGGCCGAGCTGCACCCTTCAAACCCATGCTCAGCGGTAAAAATTTTAGAGACTTTGCTCTGCAAAGTACTTTGCCAACCGTACAGTAGGGCATGGAACTGGACACCGACCTCCAAGAGATTGAAGAGCAGAGCTTTC
>JASMKM010000080.1 GCA_030749235.1 Planctomycetota bacterium
ATGCAGACAGGTCGATGTCGGCAGTAAAAGGAGCGCCATTGATGAGACTGGTATCTGTCCAGAGAACAGCCCATGTCAAACCACCGTCGGTGGAAACTTCGAAGGTGCTTACGCCGTCACCGACCGAACTTGGATGGTTTGCCATGTAGGTGGCGAAACCGGTGGAGCCTGCAATATGTGCGTAAACGTTGGTTAAGCCAGTGAGGTCCATGGCAGGACCAACCAACGTGTTATCAGCGGTATGACCGCCCAACTCATCTTCGTGCCAAGCACGCTGCCCACCAAAATCATGAATCCAACCCTGACTTACGGCAGCGTTGTTGTTGGCGTTGACCCAAGTCCAAGTGGAGAAGTCCTCGTCGAGAACGGTGATTTGAGCTGAGGCAGTGCCAGCTATGGCCATTGCCGCAATGAGAGAAAGAAACAACTTCATGGGGATTTCCAAGGGGTGTAGCAAAGCAAACCAGTTGCTCAGCGAGGCTCTACAAGGGGTTTTTAAGCACTTTAATGGATATTACTAGGATTCTTCTTTCAAGGTATTGTTTAAATTCAGGAAATCCAAATTCGCCTAGGTTCCCCCCAAGCACCCTTGGGAATCTTAGAAGAAGTCGATCTAGCGCCTTTAAAGGCCAAGATTAGGGCGTGAGGCGGTTGATCGTCCGCGGATAAGGAATGCACTCACGCACATGTTCGACGCCAGAAATCCATGAAACGGTGCGCTCTAGGCCAATGCCGAAGCCCCCATGAGGGCAGCTACCGAAACGACGTAGATCCAAATACCACTCGAAAGCTTCCATCGGCAGATCGTGATCATGGATGCGCTGCTTCAGCACATCCAGACTCTCTTCACGCGCTGCACCACCGACAATCTCCCCCGCCGTTGGTGCGATGATATCCACACCAAGAGCACGGCCGCGATCATCCTGCTTCATGTAGAAGGCCTTCACTTCCGCTGGCCAATGGGTAATCATTACCGGGCAACCGAAATGCTCGCCCAACATAGTCTCATCGGGTGCGCCAAGGTCATCACCAGGTTTGAACTCGGATGCATACAATCCCTCCTCCTGCCATTGCATTAACAACTTGGCAGCATCGTCATATTCGAGGCGTGGGAATTCACGATTCCAAGCTTCGAGCAGGGCCGGGGCGCGGTCCAAGTCGGCTAAATCCTGGCGGTTGTGCTCTAGCACCTGCTGCAATGTGTAGCGCAACATGTTCTCGGCGACGTCACAAACCTCTTCCAAGTCGGCGAACGCGATTTCCGGTTCCAACATCCAGAATTCGGTCAAGTGACGACGCGTTTTCGACTTCTCAGCGCGGAAGGTCGGGCCAAAACAGTAGACCTTGCCCAAGGCCATCGCACTGGCCTCGGCATAGAGCTGACCGGATTGGGTCAGGTAGGCAGTCTCGTCAAAATACTTGGACTCGAACAAAGTAGAAGTCCCTTCACAGGCGTTGGGCGTAAAGATCGGGGAATCTACGCATAGGAAACCATCGTTGTCGAGGAAATCGCGGAAAGACTTAAGGATACGGTGACGCAAACGCAACAGCGCCATTTGCCGCTTACTGCGTAACCACAGGTGGCGATGGTCCATCAGGAAACCAGCGCCATGCTCCTTGGGGGTGATGGGATAGGGTTCCGCCACCTGTACGACCTCAAGGTCGGTAGCCACCACTTCTACCCCACCTGGGGCGCGATCATCGGCCTTGGCAACACCGTGCAGAATAATCGAGGACTCCTGCGTGAGGCTCTTGGCAGCCTCAAAGGCCTCTTCCGGCACGGCATCCTTTTTGACGATGCACTGGCAGATGCCACTGCCATCACGCAACAGCACAAACAGCAGTTTGCCCTTGCCTCGCTTACTGTAAAGCCAACCTTTGAGGGTGACGGATTCCCCGTCATGAGATTTCAGTTCGTTAACGCGGACCATGGTTCGAAGGGGATCGCAGGTTCATGGAAAGGATGTGTACGAAGGGTCGAGGTCTACGGCACTGATTATGTCGCCCTGGACTTCGACGCTGCCACGCACCTGCACACCATTACGTAAGGCCGTAACCTGCACCACTGCAGGGTCGGCCATGAAGTCGGATTCTTCATCGCCAAGGACAACGGAGAGAAAACCTTCTTCACGCAGGTAGCGAGTCACTGCGGCACGCACCACCTTTTCACGTGACGGTGGCTCCGAGGGCGCAGACGTCGGCACCGACACGACATCCTCGAGACGCACCAGGTCCTTATGTAACTGCTCCAACTCGGCACGCACATCGTCCACCGCCAAGGCTTCCAACTCCTTGGCCAACACCTGAACCCGATCAGGCAGGAAGGCCAAGGTTCCGAGTTCACAGAGCTTCTCCTCGATCGCCTTCAAACGCGTACGCTGCAACCACGACAAGGCGATGGCAACACCAAGAAGAATGCAAACGACGACAAGAAGGACAAGTTCCATGGGGAGATGGGTGATTTGAAGGCTTAAGGATACCGTCGCTGCGGGCCTTGCTCCAGCGAGCTGAGCGCAGCCCTAGGATGGCAGTCTGCATGAGAGCTCGCCTCCTCTTCACCGCCATCTTTGCCCTGCTTTGTCTACCGTTGTTCTTCATGCAGGCCAATGACCAGCAACTGCGCGCCCAGGCAGTTCAGGTCAACCTAAAGGAGATTGACTTGCCAGAGGATGGCTTGCTGATCGTGCATTGGCCAAGCTCCGCCGACGAGGTGGCAGCCCATCGCGATGCCTTGCGTACAGCTGCGCGAATCAGCCAGGATGTAGAGATTCCGTATCAGGCCGACACCCAGCATTTCCTGATTCGGATTAGCGCCAAGAAGGAAAGCCTGCGGGTTGACGTGAGATTCACCCCTTCATTCCTGGAGTTATGGACTGCTGAGGATCCGTCTTCACCGGCCTTCCGCACTAGGCTCGGCGACCGCCTTGCCTTGTTGCCGCCGCTATTGGCCATCCTTCTGGCCTTCCTGACTCGCAAGACCATCCTGTCCTTGACCTGTGGAGTCCTGCTCGGCGTCGGTATCGCGATCACCGGTAATGGCGGCTTCGCCGAGTTCTTCTCGATGCTGTTCCATGACATTCTGTGGAAGCAGATTCTGTCGAGTAGTTTCCATCTCTACATCCTCGGATTCGTGATCCTGCTTTCCTCGACCGTGGCAGTCATCACGCGCATGGGCGGAATCGACGGCATGGTCCACCGCCTGCTCCATTTCGCACGGAACTCACGTAGCGTGCAGGCAGTTGCTTACTTTCTTGGACTTGGCATCTTTTTTGACGACTATGCCAACACCATCGTTGTTGGCAACTCCTGCGGACCGCTATTCGACAAGCAGAAGATTTCGCGCGCCAAGTTGGCCTATATCGTCGACAGCACCGCCGCCCCAGTAGCCGGCGTGGCCGTGCTCTCCACTTGGGTTGCCTATCAGATCAGCACCTATGCGCCGCAGTTGCCCACGGTCGGCATGGACGAATCGAGAGGCTACAACCTGTTTCTAGAAACCATACCTTACCGCTTCTATTGCCTGTTCGCCTTGATGATGGTCGGCATC
>JASMKM010000081.1 GCA_030749235.1 Planctomycetota bacterium
GGTGGAGTGTTTGAGCATGGCCTTGTGCTCCTGCAGGGACCAGTCGTCGTCGGCTGGGCCGAGCACCACCTGTTCGACCTTCCAGAACTGATGCACACGATAGAGGCCCTTGGTGTCTTTGCCGTATGTGCCGGCCTCGCGGCGATAACAGGGCGACAAAGCCACACGACGCAACGGAAGTCTGCCGAAATCCAGAGTCTCGCCGGAATGGATGGCTGTAAGCGGCACTTCCGATGTGCCAACCAGCGCCAAGTCATCGCGTTCGGCGATGTAAGCCTGTTCTTCGCCACCAGGAAAGTAACCGGTGCCTTCCATGCATTCGCGCTTGACCAAGGTCGGCACCGACACCATTTCGAAGCCACGCTGGATCATGTGGTCCAGAGCGTACTGTAAAGCAGCGCGTTCCAGACGCGCGGCATCGCCAAGTAGTAAGTAGTTCCGGGAGCCAGATAGCTTGACTCCTCTTTTGATATCAATGATGCCGAGTTTCTCGCCCAAGTCATCGTGACTTTTCGCTTCGAAATCGAACTGTGGCACCTTGCCTACGGTGGCGACCTCAATGTTATCTAGGTCGTCCTTGCCGTCGGGGACGTCATCAGCCGGTGGCTGCGGCAAAAGCATTGCGAAGCCATAAACTTCAGCACGGAGACCCTGTTCCTGCTTCTCGAGCTCTTTTAACTCGGATTTCACCTCACGCTGGGTTACCAAGGCGGTTTCGCGCTCAGCGGGATCCATCTTGCCGAGTTTCTTTGAAGAGGTCTTCAGTTCGGCACGCAAGTTTTCCACTCGCAGCAAAACGTCACGGTGCGCTCGATCCTTCTCGAGGAAGGAATCGACAACACTGGGGTCAAGACGCTTGCGTGTGGCAGCGTCACGAACTACATCCGCGTTCTCGCGGACCCATCTGGAGTCAAGCACGGTTATTCTTTTTTGATCTTCAGTAGCCGCAAAGGCCCGAGGGTGGCATCATTCGCCGATGGTGTTGCTCAGTTTTCCAAACCAAGGATGCTTCTTCAGCGACAAGGTGATTACCGGTTTGGCGTTGCTCTTCAACTCGAGTTTGGCATCCATCGGGTAGAACAGGCGTTCCCAGTCGGCAGCGGCATCGTCGTTGGAAGGCATTGCTAGTTTGGTGCCCTTGGCACCCTTGGCATCGACTTCCACGCCGAACAATGGCGCACCAATGAAACGCACGTAACGCTCGCCATGGCGGCCAACGATATGCAAGGTGCGGCCATCGACGACCGCGGTTTTGCCTTCCATGGCGAAATCTGCGTGCAGCTTGAAGGGTGCACCCAGTTCAATTTTTGCAATCTCAGGCTCGCCTTCAGCTTTGGGTTCGCGTACATCCACAAAGTAAGGTCTGGCCGGATCCATAAGCACCATCAGCTCGTGTCCCCCCTTAC
>JASMKM010000082.1 GCA_030749235.1 Planctomycetota bacterium
GCAACCTTCCTCTTAGCAGCAGGTCTCTTTGCGACCTTCCGCTTCGTTTTTTTCTTTTTTGCAGCCATCTCGACTCCCTTCTGGATCCTTAGAAGCAACGTACCCAGTGGCTAAACGCGGGAACGTTGATGTGAGAGAAAGTACCAAATGCCATACGACATATGGTGCTTGTTAATCTTCCATCGGCGGGATAATCGGAAATTCTCCCGGAAACCACATATTTTTACTTGTGGGAGAATTGCTAAAGGGAAACGCTGACCGGTTCCTATGAGCCGGTCAGCGTTTCCCTTGGTGCAAGTTCGCTAAGAGTTCAGCTTACTGAACTCGCGATTACGACCGCGCAAGGCCTTGACTAACGGCACAGTCTGCATGCGCCCGTCGATTTTGACCTCAATCTCGCCCTTCTTGATCACAGAAGTAGCAAGCTTCATGCGGCGCACGGTGCCGTTAGGCAACAACACGCGCAGCTTCTGGACGTTCGACTTGAACTTCCGCTTGGTGTGGCCGGTAGTCTTTAGACCTACACCGCCCTTCTTCTTCGGCAAACCACGGCGAGCAATGCTCTTACCGCTCTTGGTGCCCTTTCCAGTTACTTCGCAACGTCGTGCCATGATTCTATTTCCCAGTGCCTGTGGCGAAAGGGCCGGATAGTCTACGTGCCTCGCCGCAAGAGGTCAATATGGCGCCACAGTTGACCGTCTGCGCGGATTCAGCGAGAATGCACTCCCCGCGTGACGGCTGCGGGAGAGTCCAGGATACGGTCCTGGCACCGAAGGGGCAAAGTTGCATTGGCAACCAATCTCTCAGGTACACGGACTGCAGCCTGACGGACCCTGAATTGTCGATCCCGACCCAGACAGGACGCCCATCAAGGCGTCCTTTTTGCGTTTATGGCCTCAGATACCGAACCAATCCTCTCCACACCACTGCTTGCCAACCACGAGCATCTGGGCGCCAAATTGGTCCCCTTCGCTGGTTGGCGAATGCCCCTCGACTACGGCTCGATTCTCGGCGAATCCCGTGCCGTCCGCACCAGCGCCGGCATCTTCGACGTCTCGCATATGGCGCGCTTTCTGTTTCGCGGTGCCGACGTCGCTGAGCAGCTCGACCGCGCCCTGGGCGGAGCGATCATCGATCAACCGGTCGGCAAAGCGCGCTACACGATGATCCTGCAGGAGAACGGCGGCATCCTTGATGACCTCATTACCTACCGCACCACCGAGGACGAATTTTTTATGGTGGTCAATGCTGCCAACCGCGAGCGCGACTGGGACATTTTGGTCGAACGCCTGCCTGAGCTGGAATGTGCCGACCTGACTGAAGATGGTGGCGGCATCCTGGCAATTCAGGGGCCCCTGTCCAAGTCTATGCTCGCCGAGTTGTGTGGTAGCAATGATTTCTGCCCTGCCTTTCTCGACCTCGGCCAGCTCGACTCTCCCTACGGTGAATTGTTCATCGCCCGCACCGGCTATACCGGTGAACATGGCTACGAGATCTTCGTCACCGCCGAGCAGATCGTCCCAGTGTGGGAGAAGCTAATCGAACTCGGAGCCGCCCCCGTCGGCCTCGGTTGCCGCGACGTGCTGCGCCTCGAGGCGGCACTGGCGCTGTATGGCCATGAGATCCACGAAGGCGTCACTCCCTTCGATGCAGGCCTGCGTTTCGCCGTCAAGGGCTGGAAGACACGGGATTTTGTCGGCGGCGAGGCCCTCCGTGCGATAAAGAATGTCGAACGCGAACTGATTGGCTTCACTGCCGAGAAACGCGTTCCCCGCGAAGGCTACAAAGTCTTCTGCGATGGCGAAGAAGTCGGCACTATCTGCAGTGGCGTGTTCTCCGCAACCCTTGAAAAGCCGATCGCCACCGCCATGGTGAGGAAAGGCTGTGATGGCAACTTCAGCGTCGATTTCCGTGGCAAACAGTTGCCAGTAGAGCGCGTCGCCACGCCCTTCGTCCCGCACCGCTCGCGCGATTGAGCGCAGCACGCAATCGTCGCCTCTCACGCGACTCACCTGCTCAACATCCCAATTACCCCAAGCACATCCATGCGTCCTTCTGACCGTTCCTACCTAGAAAGCCACGAGTGGGCCAAACTCGATGGTGACATCGTCACCGTCGGCATTACAGATTTCGCCGTCGAGCAACTCGGCGAGCTGGTCTACCTTGACCTGCCGGAAAGCGGCGATGACGCCACCTACAGCGAGGGCTTCGGCGAAGTTGAGTCTGTGAAGGCCGTCTCTGACGTCAATGCCCCCGTCACTGGCGAAATCGTCGAAGTCAACAGCGACCTTGCCGACGACCTTGAAACTCTCCAGAACGACCCCTTCGAAGGTGGTTGGCTAATTAAGGTCAAGGTTGACGGTGCGGATGCGCTGAACGGCCTACTTGACGCTGCTGCCTATGAAGAGGTTGTCGCCAGCCAGAGCTAGGAGCTACCCATGCCTTACATCCAAAACTCGGATGCCGACCGTGAGCAGATGCTCGCTGAAATCGGCGTAGATTCGGTCAAGGACCTGTTCGAATCGATCCCTGCCGACATGCATGTCGATGGCGACCTAGACATCGAACCTGGCCTGGCCGAAGAACCCCTGTCCCGGCATCTGCAGGAGCTCGGCTCCAGCAACATACCCGCCGCCGGCTCCTGCTTCCTTGGCGGCGGTTTCTACGACCACTCGTGGCCGGCGATCGTCGACCACATCATGGGTCGTTCGGAATTCCTGACTGCCTACACGCCTTACCAGCCGGAATGCTCGCAGGGCACCTTGCAGGTGATCTATGAATTTCAATCGATGATCGCCGAGATGTGCGGCTGCGAAGTGGCCAATGCCTCGATGTACGACGGCGCCACCGCAGCAGCCGAAGCCGCGTTGATGGCCTTGAACCAGACGCGGCGCAAGAGGGTTGTGGTTTCAGCCGGCCTGCATCCAGATACGCGCGCGACTATCCGCACCTACCTGAAGCATCTGGATGCCGAAGTGGTGGAGGCGCCGTTAGTCGATGGCATTACCGATTGGGGTGAGTCGATCGACGACAAAACCGCAGCAGTATTGGTGCAGCAGCCGAACTTCCTCGGCAACATCGAGAAGATGGCCCCGATCGCCGAGCAAGCCAAGGGGGTTAAGGCACTTTCCGTCGCTTCGGTCTATCCGGTAGCGATGGGTCTGCTGCAGTCCCCAGGCAAGCAGGGTTTCGACATCGTCGTTGGAGAAGGTCAATCCCTCGGTGTGCCGCTCGGTTACGGCGGCCCTAGCTTCGGTTTCTTCGCCACTAGCCAGAAGGCCGTGCGCAAGATCCCCGGACGTCTGGTCGGCATCTCCACCGATACCGAAGGACGTCGCGCCTACACGCTAACCTTCCAGACGCGCGAGCAGCACATCCGTCGTGAGAAGGCAACTTCGAACATCTGTACCAACAACGCCTTGATTGCCCTGCGCGGTTGCGTGCATATGGCAGCCTTGGGGCCGCAGGGTCTCGAAGAAGTCGCCTGCGTATCGCGGCAACGCATGCTGGAGTTGGTCGATGGCCTCGAGGGTGCTGGTGTCTACCGCGCCTTCCCTAGCCAATCCTTCTTCAATGAGGTGACCTTCCGCGTGGAGAGCACCGAAGTGGCTCTGCGCTTCAAGCAGATGTTGCGCGATCGCGGCCTGTTCGGTGTCCTGCCACTGGATCGTTGGTACGACGACATGGAAGGCTTGTTCACTTTGGCCTGTACGGAGCGCACCCGCCCTGAAGATATTGCGGAACTGGTCGCGGTCGCCAAGGCCGCCTGCTCCCTGGAGGTCGCACGATGAACCTGACACCTGTCAACCTGTTGTTTGAGGATTCCCGCCCAGGTCGTCGCTGCGTACGCACTCCAGGCGCTGACCTTCAGGCCGCGGTCAAGGGTCTGCCGATGGGAGAGCGTCGGGATGCGCCTCCTGCCTGGCCGGAGACCGGTGAGTTGGATCTGGTGCGTCACTTCACGCGCCTGAGCCAGAAGAACTTCGCCATCAGCACCAACTTCTATCCGCTGGGTTCGTGCACGATGAAATACAACCCGGTGGTGCATGAGTCGATCGCCGCGCGCCCGGAATGGACTGGCCTGCACCCGATGCAGGATGACATTTCCGTCCAAGGTGCCTTGCAGCTGATGCATGACCTGGCCGTCGACTTGGGCGTGGCCACGGGCTTACCGGGCGTCACCTTGCATCCGGCCGCCGGTGCCCATGGTGAACTGACGGCATTGATGGTCCTGCGTGCCTGGCTGGATGAGCGCGAGGATACCGAGCGCCGCACTATTCTGATTCCAGACAGCGCGCATGGCACCAACCCAGCGTCGTGCACCTTGGCCGGCTTCAAGGTTGTCACCATCAAGTCCTCCGAGCGCGGCTTGTGCGAGGTGGAAGATCTGAAGAGTCATCTTGGTCCACATGTGGCCGGCTTGATGATCACCAACCCAAATACGCTGGGCCTGTTCGAGGAGGACATCTCCGAGATTTGTACCTTGATTCACGATTGTGGTGGCAAGGTCTATATGGATGGTGCCAACTTCAACGCAATCATGGGCGTGGCGCGCCCGGGCGACTTCGGCATCGACATGATGCACCTGAACCTGCACAAGACCATGTCCACTCCGCACGGCGGTGGCGGTCCTGGTTCGGGCCCAATCTGCGTGACCGAGGAACTTACAAAGTACTTGCCCGCGCCTGCAGTGGTTGAAAACGACGGCGAATACAGCCTGGTCACTCCCGAGACCAGCATTGGCCGCGTGCGTGGTTTCCACGGCAACTTCATGGTGCTGTTGCGCGCCTACAGTTACGTAAAGCGTCTGGGTGCCGAAGGTATCCGTCGGGTGGCCGAGAACGCGGTCATCAACGCCAACTACCTGCGCGTGAAGCTGCGTGATCATTGGCGCGTGCCGCATGACCGCATCTGCATGCATGAGTTCGTGGCACGACCGAAACGCGAGATGCGCGAAGCCGGTATCCACACGCTGGATGTGGCCAAGCGCCTGATTGAGATGGGCTATCACCCCCCAACGGTCTACTTCCCTTTGGTGGTCCCTGAGGCCATCATGATCGAGCCGACCGAGACCGAGTCCAAGGAGACGCTGGATGCCTTCGCTGATGCCTTGATCCAAGTCGCCAAGGAGAGCTTGGCTGGCGAGGACTTCCTGCATGAGGCTCCGCGCAACATGCCAGTGTCACGCGTCGACGAAGCTGCCGCGGTCAAGAATCCGCAACTGGCCTTCCGTCAAGGTGAGTGAATCCAACCGCTCCGCGATCAGCTAGCAAAGGGCGTCGTCTGCATGACGATGCCCTGGCCGGCGCGGACAACATGGCGCGCGATGAAGCGCTCCTGATTGAGCGCAAGCTACCCACCTTGCGCTTCTACTCATGGGCGCGCCCCACCTTGTCCTTGGGCTACTTTCAAGCGGCCAGGGACCTGCCCTTGAAGGAGATCCGCGCCCAAGGGATCGATGTGGTACGCCGCTCCACCGGCGGTAAAGCTATCCTCCATCAGCATGAACTGACCTATTCCTTGTGCGTACCTGAAGTCGGCGCCATGCAAGGCGGTCCAGCGCAGGCGATGAGCACCATCCATCAAGCCTTGGCTGCCGAGCTGGAGCATCAACATGGAGGCACGATTCGCGAACGTGGTCAGTCTACCCTGGACTCCGACCACATTGGCAGCGCCTGGTGTTTCGAGGACAGCTCGCCCCTCGACCTCGTCCTGGAGCACCGCAAGCTGCTCGGCAGCGCCGCGCGACGTATGGACGGCTGGGTACTCTTCCATGGCTCGCTGGTGCTGCAGCGGCCCGATCTCAACCCTGACATTGCCGAGTTGGGCTTCGCTCCCGACCTGGATGGCCTCACCAAGGCCTTGGGCGGTGTCCTCAACTACCGCTTTGAAGATGGCTTATGGAGCCCATCGGAATTGCGCCAAGCTGAGTGCGTCCGGCAGTCAAAATACGCCACCGAAGACTTTACACTGAAGCGCTAATGAAAGCCTACCTCGATCTAGTCCGCGACATCCTGGAGAACGGTGAGGAGCGCGGTGACCGCACAGGCACCGGCACCATCTCGATTTTCGGCACGCAGAGCAAATACGACCTGCGCGAAGGCTTCCCGCTACTTACGACCAAGAAGGTGCTGTTCTCCGGTGTGGTGCGTGAGCTCCTGTGGTTCCTGCGCGGTTCCACCAACATCAACGACGACCTCACTCAGCACACGCCGATCTGGAACGCCTGGGCCGACGATGATGGCGAACTGGGGCCGATCTATGGTCATCAATGGCGGAACTGGGGTGGACTCGGCATCGACCAGATCCAAAGCGCGCTGCACAAGATCAAGAATGACCCATCCTGCCGACGCATCATTGTCAGCGCCTGGAACGTCGGCGACATCCCCGACATGAAGTTGCCGCCATGTCATCTGTTGTTCCAGTTCTACGTGATCAATGGACGCTTGGATTGTCAGCTGTATCAACGTTCGGCGGATGTAGCGCTTGGGGTGCCATACAACATCGCGAGTTATGCCTTGCTGATGATTATGATGGCACAAGAATGTGGCTTGGAACCAGGCATCTTCACCCACACCTTAGGCGATGCGCACCTCTATCTGAATCATCTCGACGGCATTCGCCAGCAACTCGAGCGTAAGCCGAAAGCTCTGCCGCAGGTACGCGTGGCGGTGAAGCCGGTCGATGAAGTGCGTTATGAAGACATCGAGCTGCTCAACTACGAGCACGATCCCTTCATCCGCTTCGAGGTTGCGGTTTGAGTTTCCAGGTCATCGTGGCGATGGATCGCGAGCGCGGCATCGGTCGTGACGGCGACATGCCATGGCACTTGCCCAGTGACCTGAAGTACTTTGCCAAGGTCACCAAGGGCGATGCGGAGCGGGCGGGCGGCGCGCCGAATACCGTCATCATGGGACGTAAGACCTGGGATTCGATTCCGGAACGTTTTCGCCCGTTAGCTGGGCGCACCAACCTTGTCATAAGCCGCCAATCGGATTTACGGTTGGATGGCGCGCGCACCGCCCCCTCGCTAGAACGTGCCTTGGAGATGGCCGATGCCAGCAGCGACTGCTTCGTCATCGGTGGTGCCACCATCTACGAGATGGCGATGGCTCACCCCGATTGCGGCGATCTCTACATCACCGAAATCGACTCCAGCTTCGCTTGCGAAGTGTTTTTTCCGCCGCTGGACGGCTTCGAGCGCGTTGAGCAAGCCGAGGAACTCCGCGATGGCGACGTAAACCTACGCTTCTGCCGCTGGCAGCGCCGTCGCTAAGCGATGTAAAGTGGAAACGATGGCTTCCCCCTCTTCTCACCTTGCCACCGGTTCGCGCTCCGTTTCGATTCGTGAATCTGTGCCTGCCGATCGGGGGGCCATCGCTCAGTTGCTGCATAACACCTTCGTGGCCGAACTGCGCCAATATCAAGACAACGGTAGCGGGCATCACATCGACAAGTTCGACGCCAAGAACACCTACTTCCTGGCTGAGAGCGAGGGCAAATTGGTCGGGGCTATCGCGGTCCACAGCCAAGCTCCCTTCTCGGTTGCCGCACGCCTGCCCGAAGGAGTCCACATGGAAGAGGTCGCTGACCGCCCGCTGGAAGTGAGGCTGTTGTGCGTGGCACCCGGTCTGCGTTTTTCACGTATTGCGTTTCGCTTGATGGCTGCGTCCTATCGCTATGCCCTGGCGCATGGATTCCGCGAACTATGGATCTCCGGGGTCAGTGCACAAATACCACTCTATAAGAAGCTAGGCTTTGAGGAACTAGGGCCTCCGGTCGCTGCCGGCGATTCCTTCTTTTCGCCGATGCGGGTCAAGACCGAAGGCCTACCCGCAGCTCTGCGCCGTGAAGCTATGACCGAAAAGCTGCAGCCAGTAGCGCCCAAGCTATTGAACCTGCTGCCCGGCCCGGCGCGGTTACGCCCAGATGTCCAAGAGGCCGCGGCCAAGGATCCGATTTACCATCGCAGCGCAGAGTTCATGCGCCTGTCCCGCGAAGTCAGTCAGCATCTTCGTGACTGGGGACTGCCGCAGCGGATTGCCTTGTTGTCAGGAGGAGGCACGCTTGCCAACGACGCCATTGCCAATGCGCTTCGCCATTTACCAAAAGCCAATGCCCAGCCAGGCGTAATCCTCACCTCCGGTGAATTTGGCGATCGCTTGGCTCAGCATGCCAGTGCTGCGGGATTGGAGTTCGAACTGCTGCGAGGCGCTTGGGGTGAGACCTGGCCATTGGATCGCTTGCAGGAGTTGTTGGCGAATGGTCAGCCTGCCTGGATCTGGGGAGTACACCTGGAATCCAGCACCGGGGTGTTGAACCCAGCCTCCACCTTACTGGAGATGGTCGACTGTCAGCAGGTGGCAGTGTGCTTGGACTGCGCGAGCAGCCTCGGTGGTGTCGAGATCCCCGAGGGTGCGGCGATGGTCAGCAGCGTCTCCGGAAAGTCACTGGAAGCCATCCCTGGCATTGCCGTAATCGCGGCGGACCCACATTGGGTCAATGAAATCCAACACCACGCCGCACAGTCCAGCAGCCTTTGCCCGCCCGGGCTAGACCTGTTGGAAGCATGGCAGATGTCGGAACCACCGCACACCTTGGCATCGCAACTGCTGCTGCCGCTGGCGGTGAGTCTGCGCAATGCCTGCAATCCTGCCACCGCAACGGCGCGGCTTCACAAGCAAGCCGAGATTGGTCGCCATGTCCGCGCCAAACTGCGTAGCTGCGGCTTGAGGATCGTGGCCTCGGAACAAGATGCTTCCCCCACCCTGACCACCTTCGAAGTACCGGCTGGCTTTACCACCACCGAATTTCTCGAACGTGCGCGCGCTTGGGGCTTCCAGTTGGCTGGCCAGAGCTGCTACCTACGCCGCCGACGTTTGGCCCAGATTGCCACCCTAGGTAATTTCAGCGAGCAGGACCTGAACGCCTTCTTCGAGGCCTTGCACTTCCTGAGCGAAGCAGTGCCTGCCGAATCGGGCATGAAGAGCGGCTCTTGAAGGGACTGTGGCGCTCTCTTCACACTTTTAGCGGTCACACGCTGCTGCGTGCGGTATTCTTGAGTCTCTGCGGCACTTGTCGTAGAAAAGCGTATGAGTTCTGCCAGATTCACTCTCCTCTCCTTGCTCGCAGCCTCGCTGTGCAGCGGAGCACTTCACAGCCAAACGGTCGTGCTCGACGAGGATTTCTCCAGCGGAGTCCCACCGACCGGCTGGATTCATGAAAATGTGAACGGCAATACGTCGGCCGGCTGGAAACCGGATGGTGCTGGTCGCGCTTGGCATGAGGATTACGTGGGTGGATTAACCATCAATCGTCTGGTCTCCTCTAGCTTTAGTCTCGCGGGCATGTCGCAAGCCTTCCTGCACTTCGAGGGCGAGACCAACTTCGCCACCTACCTCGCCAACCACCCCAACAGCGCTGGCGACGGAGTCTCCAACATGGAGATCAGTACCGACGGTGGCGTGACCTGGAACGTAGTGTGGACCGACACCTCACAAGCGAACGGTTCCTATGGACCGAGCATCAGCTTGAACGCCTACCTGGGGCAAACCAACGTCCAGGTCGGGGTGTACTTCTACGGCACCTTCGCGCAGGAATGGTGGGTAGACAACGTGATTGTCGATGACACACCGGTCGCGGTCCTCGGCTCGTGGATTAATCCTGCCAATCAACATCCCTATTATCTGATCGGCGAGACCGATTGGATTTCTGCACAGGCGATGGCTATCTCCTTGGGCGGTTCGCTGGTCAGCATTTCCGACGCCGCCGAGAACGCTTGGGTGAGGTCGCACATCGGCGCCATGGATTGCTGGATCGGGATCAACGATGTCGAGGTGGAAGGTACGTCGGCGTGGATCAGCGGCGAACCGGTGCTCTACACCAATTGGGCGCCCGGGGATCCCAGCACCGGTACGCTCGGCCAGAGTGAAGACTATGGCCTGATGTATAGCAGCAACGGCACTTGGGCCGATTTCGATGGCACCCGCACCGCGCGCGGAATGGTAGAAATTTCGGAACCAGTGTTGGCTTACGGCAACCTAGTGGCCGGAGAACTCACCACGGTCTCATGCGCCGGCATGAAAGTTGGCACCCGTTTAGTGTTCGTTTTCTCGGTCGATGGCGCCGGCCCGACCAACACGCCGTACGGGATTCTGGACGTGGATCCAGACATGATTTCGCCGATGTTCTTCTCGCAGGATGGGCGCTTCGAGTTCTCCACCATCGTGCCATCTGACCTTTCGGGCCGGACCTTGTACGGGCAGGTGGTTGCCTTCAACGCTGACAGCAGCACCGAGTTGTCGAACGCGATGGCAGTGCCAGTGAACTAGACAGCCCAAAACAAAAAGAAAACCGCCGCAATTTGCTACTTGCGGCGGTTCCTTTTTTTGGCAACCCGGCCAGGACTTGAACCTGAAATGACTGGACCAAAACCAGTTGTGTTACCAATTACACCACCAGGTTATGAGCCGCAGATTCTACGCAGCCGAGGGCAACTCGGCAAGTCCGAAACAACCAGAAAAGGGCGAACAGCGCTCAGGCAAGCGGCGCCAGACCATTCATGCCACGGCGAAGCATGTCGAGGGCGTCGCGCACCGACTGACGCTGGATAGCATCACGACCGGCACGGGCGAACTGATGCCGACAAATACTGTAATCGGTGTGCGGTCCACAGATCGCCAGGCATACGGTGCCGACGGGTTTCTCTTCCGTCCCCCCACCTGGACCCGCGATGCCGGTGATTGCGAGCGCCCAGTCGCAACCCGAGACGCGGCGGGCGCCTTGGGCCATGGCGGCAGCGACCTCCACCGAAACCGCACCATGCTGCTCGAACAAGACCTCAGGGACTCCAAGCTGCTGCTGCTTGGCCTGGTCGGAATAGGTAACCCAACCATGGCTAAAAACCTTCGAGGCTCCTGCGACGCCTGTGATTGCCGCTGCAAGGCGCCCACCGGTACAGGACTCCGCCACCGCGACGGTCTGGCCCGCCTCCTGCAAACTTTCCACGGCAATGCCGGCCATGGTCTGGGCATCGCGGCCCCACCACAAGGAACCGAGGCGCTGTTGCAAATCCTGCAAGGTGGTCTCGAGCAGATGTTCCGCGGGCCTGGCCGGTTCCTCGGAGCGGGCCAAGACCGAGATGGAGACCTTGTCGGCATTGGCAGTGATACCTAAACGCGGGTTGCCACCATCAACAATCAACTCGCGCAAGTGCTCCTCAACCACCGACTCCGGTGCACCGGCAGTATGCAAAACCCCATGGGCCAAGCTGGAAGCCATGCCGAAGCGCTCCTCGAGGTCGGCACTAGCACCACCATCGCGGTAGGAACTGAGGCATTCCACCGGTGGCCCCGGCAGGCAATAAAGTCGCGTGCGGGTGCCGAGGTTAACCATGAAGCCCCATGCTGAGCCAACAAAGTTGCGTAGTGGTTCGGCGCCGGCGGGCATGCTGGCTTGGGCCAAGAAGGCTTCGGTGGCGGGATGGTCGTGGTACTTGCTGTAGACCTCGACAAGATGCTCGATCGCCCCTTCCACCGGCACTGGGATCACTGGTACGCCAAGGCTTGCAGCGACGTCGTCACGGGTGCGATCGTCGGCTGTCGGCCCAAGGCCACCGGTGGTCAGGATCACGTCGACATGGTCGGCCAACTCGGTCAACAAGGTCTGAAGTTCCCCGACCCCATCGCCGATGGTGTACATCTTGCTGACATGCAGTCCCTTCAGCAGGAGTTCGCGGGCAAAGGTGCCGGCGTTCGTATCGGCAATCCTGCCTTCGAGCAGTTCCTCACCAATCGAGATCACAACGGCGGTCGGAACCGAGATGGCTTCAGAATGGACGGCACTCATGACTTGTCGCTGGGCTCGGCAGGATCCGCGGATTCCCCTACAGATGGGGCCTGCGACTTGGAATCGTCGGACGCTTTCGACTCTGCCTTAGACTTGGCCTTGGACCTGGACTTATGGCTGATGGTCATCAGGATGATGCCCAACTCATAAAGCAGGACCGTTGGCGTGGCCATCAGCAGCTGACTAAAAGGTTCGGGTGGAGTCAGCATGGCGCCGACCACGAAGGCCACCAGGATGAAGTGGCGACGATACTTGCGAAAGAACTTGGGAGTCACGAGGCCCAAGCTGCCGACGCCCAACATCACGATCGGCAACTGAAAGATCAATGCCAGCGCGAAGGTGAACATCAGGAAGATCGAAAAGTAATCCTGCAACCGATAGGCTTGTACCATGAGGTCTGGATCCGGAATCGCATAGAGA
Source organism: Planctomycetota bacterium (assembly GCA_030749235.1). Taxonomy (GTDB): domain Bacteria; phylum Planctomycetota; class UBA1135; order UBA1135; family UBA1135. The sequence goes on from JASMKM010000082.1 coordinate 12,268, forward strand.
AACTCCAGGATCATTGGCACCATGAAGAAGTAACCGAAGGCGATGCCGCTCAAGGCGAAGGCTACAGACCAAGGCAGGAAGCGCATCACCGCGCGCTTCTCCGGTGGCAG
>JASMKM010000083.1 GCA_030749235.1 Planctomycetota bacterium
GGAGAAGGACTTGCTGGTGAATGGTCGCCACATGACCAACCTCGGGACCTTCCGCGCTTACTTGGAGAGCTATCTTCGCAATCACGAACAGATTCGAAAGGACATGACTTTCCTGGTTCGTCAGCTTGAGCCGAGCAAAGATGGCTTACCAATCCAGATCTATGTTTTCAGCGCCGAGCAGCGCTGGGCTCACTATGAAGGGATCATGGCCGACATCTTCGACCACATTATCGCAGTCATCCCCGAGTTTGGCCTGCGGGTCTTTCAGCAACCCAGTGGAGCCGACTTCCAGGCCCTCAGTGGGGACGCAAAACAATAAAGATTCTTTAACCGCCTTTCCGGGCCGGGACAGGGTGCCCCCATGCAAACTCACTCAGCACCCATGGCGGCTCCCGAGGCCGCGCCGCCACCCAAGCCGGCGCACATGCCGTATGCGGCGAGCAACCCATCGACGTGTTCCGTGCAGACTCTTTACGACATTGGCGTCGCCAAAACCGTACGCTGCACGCACACCAACAGGCATATCCGCAGTTTGGTTTTTAAATCCTAGAGTCCGTTAAACTCTCGCCATGGACCTCAGTGACCTACGCCGCGAGTATTCCCGCGCTGGACTGCATCGTGATCAGCTCGACGCCGATCCGTACAAGCAGTTCGAGGTGTGGTTTAATCAGGCCAAGGAGGCCGGCTTGATCGACTACAGCGCACTGAGCCTGGCCACCGCCTCGGCCGACGCCTTCCCGACCGTGCGTACGGTATTGTTGAAGCTGTTCGACCACAATGGCTTCGTATTCTTCACAAACTACAAGAGCACCAAGGCCTTACAGATCGAGGAGAATCCACACGTGTCGATGTTATTCCATTGGCTGCCACTGGAGCGCCAAGTAATCATCAACGGCACCGCCACGCGCGTCACGGCGATGGAGTCGATGAAGTATTTTGCCACCCGCCCGCGCGGTAGCCAGCTGGGGGCATGGGTGTCCCCACAGAGTTCGGTAGTCTCTTCCCGCCGCCTACTGGAAGGCAAATTGCGCGACGCTTTGAAGAAACTTGCCGGAGGGGAAGTGCCGATGCCCGAGCATTGGGGCGGCTACCGGATTAGGCCCGAATCGATCGAGTTCTGGCAAGGGCGCGAGAACCGCCTGCATGATCGGTTCCGCTACGTAAATCCGACCGAAGACAACCGCTGGGAGGTGGAGCGCCTCGCACCATGATTGATTTCTCACATACGCCGGTGAACCGCGAGCTCGGATTAGAGCTAATCCGCGTCGGGGACGCCGACGACCCCGGTGCCGAGGTGCAGATTTTTGACTGCAGTAAGCTCACTCAGGAAGGCAACATCGTCCATGGTGGCATCCTCACCACGCTGGCCGACACAGCCGCCGTCTATGCCATTATGCCCCGCTTGCCGGAAGACAAGCACATAACCAGTATCGAATTTAAGATGAACTTCTTCCGACCAGGGCGAGCTGACCACGGCCCAATCATTGCACGCTCCAGGTTGTTGAAGCGAGGTCGCAAGATCAACGTTTGCGAGGCCGACGTCTATCAAGGTGATTCCCATCTCGCCAAGGGCACCTTCACCTATCTGGCGTACAGCCCCTAGAGCTCAACGCCGACCCGCCTCACAATCCAATTCGTCCTCGGGCGACTAGGCGAATGCTGGTTTGGCGAAGCCGGGGCGCCGACCCTCGAGCAATGCGCTTAAGCCCTCCAACGCATCCGGGTGCATGAAGGCCTTCTCGAGGTCGCGTGATTCCAGATCCAAGGCGCGTTCTAGCGATTGGTGCGCGCCTTCAACGAACAGGCCTTCGCACAACTTCAGCGCGTGGTAGGACTTCTGGCTCATGCGCTTAACCGCCTTCTCGAGTACAGGGTTGCCCATGCAGTCGGCCTCGCCGGAAAGGATCTCGTCGACCGAATAGCTGTCAAAGAAGTTCCAGATGGCTTGCCACTGTGCACCGGGGCACTCGGTCGGCGCTTCGCGCTTTTGCGAGGGTGCTTTCGCGGCCCACTCAAGGCAGACCTTATCGATCTCGCTAAAGCTGGCAATGGCATCGATTAAGCCGATATCCAGCGCTGATCTGGCGTCGAGCATCTGACCGGTGTAGAGCAGATACTTGGCCAGCGGCATGCCAATCCGTCGTGGGAGGCGCTGCGTACCACCCAAGCCAGGGAAGATGCCGATGCCGGTTTCGGGGAAGCCAATCGCGGCCTTTGGCGACGCGACGATCCAGTCGCATGCAATCGCCAACTCGGCACCACCACCCAGGGCCAAGCCATGGGCGCGCGCAACGACCGAGTGGTCGCCGCCAGCCAATGTGCAAAAGATTTTCTGGCCATGACCAGCGAACTCGGCGATCGATGGGTAGTTGTCGCTGTTTAGTGAATCGACAAAGAACTTGATGTCAGCGCCAGCCACGAAGGCTTTGCCAGTGCTGCGCAACACGATGGACTTGCCGGTGGCGCGCGCGAACTGCAGCTTGCCATCGAACTGCATGAACACGTTCTTATCTAAGGCGTTCATGGTGGCGGGGTTGTTGAAGCGCAGGTCAGTGGCGACACCAGCATCGCAGGAGGAGACGAGCTCGATTGGCAGGCCATGCGCCGGGGCCTCGACCAGCAGCTTCGGTAACTCCAGGCCATGGGTAGTGGCGACCGCTTCAGCAAGCAGACGTGCGCGTTCGACGCCCACATCATTTAGCATCTCGAATGGACCAGTGGGCCAACGCAGGCCAACGCGCGCGCCGATGTCGGTGTCTTCAATCGAGGACACCCCCTCATCGACCAGCTTCGAGGCGACGTAAAAGGTCACACCAAACAGGCGGTCGGCGATGACGTCGTATTTGCTCTCATCGACGTCGCCCTCAAGGCTCCAGTTCTGCTCACTGCCAGCGCAGAAATCGACCAGCGCCTGGGACGGTGCGTAGAATTGGTGGAGCTGCTCGGCCAAGGTGTTGGCCGCGTGCATGGTAATCGGCACGCCGGTCACGTTCATCAGCTCGAAAGGGCCCATGCCAACACCAAAGGCCTTCTTGGAAGCCCATTCGATGGTCGGGATGTTGGCGATTCCCTCTTCATACAAGCGCACTCCCTCGTTAACCCATGGCACGAAGTAGCGGTTGACCACAAAACCCGGCGCATCCGAGGACCAGATTGGGGTCTTGCCGATGGCCTCTTGAGCAGCCCAAGCAGCCAAGTAAGCCTCATCCGAAGTTCCTTCATGACCGATGACCTCGACCAGGCGGTTCTTCGCCGGGTGGAAGAAGTAGTGCAGGCCGACCAAGCGCTCAGGGTTGGTGACGGCACTCGCTAGGTCACGCACGTAGAAGGACGAAGTGTTGCTACCCAGGATTGCGTTGGGCTTGCAGTTTTCTGACAGGCGCTCAAAGACCGAGCGCTTGACCTCAAGGTTCTCGAAGACGGCTTCGACGACCAGATCGACGTCGGCCAGTTCGGACCAATCGCTGGTGCCATGCAGGTTGCCGAGAATTTTCTCTACCTGCTTAGGGTGAAAGACTTTGCGCTCGACTCCTTGGTCCAACAGGTCGCGGATGGTCTGCATGCCGCGCTCCACCTTCTCGTCGTCGAGGTCGACCAGCACACAGGGGTAGCCCTCGGTAGCAATCTTCTGGGCGATTCCGGAACCCATGTTTCCGGCGCCAATCACGGCGAACTTCTGAATGTTGTATTGACTCATGACTTTGGGGCAAGCAAAGGGCCCGGCGGACCGTATTCTAGCCGTGCCGACGACTTACCCACCCCATGATTCACCTCCAGAAAATCCGCAAAAGCTATCCGAGTGAGGCCGACTCGGGGCCGGTCCTCGACTTCGAAGATTGGCGTGTTGAGACTGGCGGTCAAGTGGCTCTAATCGGCGAGAGTGGCTCGGGAAAGACCACCCTGCTCAATCTGCTCAGCGGCCTAATCCAGCCCGACTCCGGTGTGGTGTCGGTTGAGGGCAGCGACTTGGCGCAGCTTTCCGAGGCCCAGCGCGACCGCTTTCGCGCCGACAACATCGGCTATGTCTTCCAGTCCTTTCATCTCCTAGATGGTTATTCGGTCAAGGAAAACGTCGAGCTTGGCGCCGTCTTTGCCAAGCGCCATGCCGAACCCGGTCGCGCCGAGCATTTACTCGAGGCCGTCGGCTTAGGTCATCGCCTGCAACATACGCCGCGCCAACTTTCGGTCGGCCAGCAGGCTCGCGTGGCCTTCGCCCGCGCCCTGGTGAACAGGCCAAAGTTGTTGCTGGCCGACGAGCCAACCGGCGCGCTCGACCACGAGAGCGGCCGGCAAGTGCTGGATTTGCTGCTGAGCACAGCGCGCAGCTCGGGCATCACAGTCGTCTGCGCCACGCACGACATGGACGTGGCAGCGGCATTTGAAAACACCGTGCGCGTGGAGGAAATGCAATGAGATTGCCGACGATGGTGATGCGCAACCTCAAGCGCCGCAAGTTGGCCTCGATCCTGACCGGACTTTCGGTCTCGTTAGGGGTGGGACTTTTCGCCACGGTCGGTGCACTGCGCGAAGCCAGTGAGCAGGGCTTCAACCGCTCCGCCTCGGTCTGCGACATGCTCGTTGGCGCCAAGGGCTCTGGCTTACAGCTGACCTTAAACGCGCTGTATCACATGGGCCAAAGCCAGGGCAACGTGCCGTATGCGCTTTATGAGGAAATCTCCGATACACCCGGCGTGTTGTGGTCGGTGCCGCTCGCGGTCGGCGATAGCTATCGCGGCAAGCGCATCGTCGGGGTGACCTCGAACCTGTTCTCCGACGTGCGCCTTGGTGGCGCTGACAGCACCGAGAAGCTGGTCTTTGCCGACGGTGGCCCGTTCGAATATTTACGCGCCGATCTTGCCGAGTTGAAGGCCGAGCTGGCCGCGCATGAACATGAAGACGAACACGAAGATGAACATGAACATGAACACGAGCATGAAAATGAACATGACCACGAGGCCCACGTCCGCTCGATGTTCAAGGCGGTGGTCGGCGCCGACGTCGCTATCGAGACTGGACTAAAGGTCGGCTCACACTTCACACCGTCACATGGTGTGGAAGGGGTCAGCAGTCGTCATGGGCACGAGGAGGCCGAGACCGAGGTGGTCGGGGTATTGGCACCGACTGGCACGCCGCTGGACCGCGCCATCCTAATTCCCATCGGCGCCTATTACGTGATCGAAGGCCACGAGGCTACCGAGGACATGGTTGAAGGCGGGGCGCGCGACCCACGGGGATTGAGCGCAGTGATGCTCAGCACCAAAGCTGGCTTCTATCGCACGCGCATTTATCGCTCCTTGAACGACCGCCTAGATGCACAAGCCGTTTATCCGAGCCAAGAGGTGCGCAAGCTGTTTGCCATCATTGGCCAAGGCGACGTGATTTTGCGACTGATCACCGCGCTAATCGTGGTGGTCGCACTGGTCGGCGTGATGGTTGCGATCTACAACACCATGGGTGCACGTCGACGCGAGTTCGCCATCCTGCGTGCCCTGGGCGCGCGTCGACGCACCATTCTAGGTTTAGTCACCGGCGAATCTGCGGTGATTGCCTTATTGGGTGGAATGGTCGGCCTAATTTTCGCTGGCGCCTTGATCTACGCCGTGACCGACCAGGTTCATGCAGCGACCGGCGTGAGCGTAGCCGCTGCGCCGGGACTGCCGGAGCTCCAATTGCTGGTAGCAGTTACCCTAGCAGGAGCAGTCGCCGGCTTAATTCCCGCCCTTTCTGCTTACCGCACCGAAGCGGCTCACTACTTGTCATTCAACACCTGACCTTGAAATGATAAAGAAATGGTTACCCGTGGCGTTGGCAGCCTTGATGCTGTCGGCCCCTTCGTGCTCGGACAAGGGAGGGCCCGTGGTCGACTCCGAAGCCACTGCAAATGGCACCCAAGAGAACGGAAACCAAATGCAGGGCTCAAATGCCCAACAGGCGTCGGAAGCTGATCGCAATCGGGAGGGGGAAGACACTGTCGACACCACCGATACCGTTGCCAGCGCCGAGCAGACCCCGGAGGAACCCTTCGGCGGCTCTTTGCGTGATCGCATGGAGGTCAGCAAAGCACCACCGGTCGATGACCTGCCTTGGTCGACTGCGGTGACCTTAGAGGAGCGGATTGCGAGTCTGGAGGAGTCCATGGCCAGTGGCCGCGAACCTTATGTGGTCGACTTGCATGACATGGGCGGCTGGGAATTCGATGAGGGCAAGGATCAGCCTTTCCCTGATCACGTGCTCGCGTTGGACGGCAAGAAGTTCACCATACGCGGCTTCATGATGCCAGACATCGATTTCGAAAACATCCGTAAGTTCCACCTAGTACGCAGCCTGTTCAGCTGCTGTTTCGGCGCGCCACCACAACTGAACGAGATCCTGCGCGTGACCTTGGCCGACGAGGACGGCATGGAATATACCTACAACACGTTAGAGGTCACCGGCACCTTGCGCGTGGTCTTCGAGATGGAAGATGGATTGGTGGAAGATTTGTTCCGCATGGAAAACACCACCTATCGCATCATCGACTTTGATGATCCAGAGGCGCCCTCCGATTTCGACGCGACAACCGGTTTCGGCGATTTTATCCCGACAGGTTCAGCTGAGTATTAGGGCGCCAGACCCGGCAGCGCTTGCTTTCTTGTTATGTGATTCGCCTTTTGAGTCGATAGTTAGATAGGTATCTGCTTTGGGAATTGAGAAGAAAGCCGCCGTCGCCGAGGCCACCTCGACGATTGAAAACTCCGCGCAAGCGGTCGTAGAGGCGATGGAACAGATTCGTGCCGCGATTGGGCGGGAGCCGGACCTGCTGACGATCTTCTTCTCACCGCACCACCGCGTCAACGCACGTGTGATGTTGGACCTGATCCATGCGGAGCTGCGTCCGCGCCATGTAGTCGGCAGCAGCTTGGCGGGCGTGGTCGGCGGCGGGCGTGAATTACAAGCCGGTCACGGCGTCGCGATCTGGGCAGCGCACTTGCCGGGCACCCAAGTCTTTCCTTTCCATCTCGAGCTGGAAGAGGAGAAGAGTCGCATCATCGGTTGGCCTGACATGCCCGAAACCGCAAGTGCGATGATGATTGCGGAACCATACAGCTTTCCGCTGGAGCCCTTCTTCACTTCCTTGCGCACGCAGGAGAAGTTGCCGGTGCTCATCGGCGGCATCGCTAGCGGTGCCGACCGACGCGGCGAGAACGTTTTCATCTTTGACCATGCGATTGCCAAGGAAGGCGCGGTGGGCTTCGTGTTGGATGGCGCCTATCGTCTAGAGCCTGTGCTGGCACAAGGGTGTCGCCCGGTCGGCCCACACTTCAAGGTGACCCGGTGCCAGGACAACGTGTTGTTGGAACTCGGTGGTCGACCAGCCTACGAGGAATTGAGCGAAGTGCTGATTGCCGTCGGCGAGGAGGAACGCCGCAAGTTCATGCGCGCCCCCCATGTCGGCATCTTGCCATTGCAGAACCAAACCGGGGAGCCCGGCCGCGACATGTTGGTGCGTGGTGTGATGGGAGTGGATCCGCAAGTGGGCGCAGTTGCAATCAACGATCATCTGGGTGAGGGCATGTCGGTGCAGTTCCAGGCGCGCGACCGCGAAGCCGCCCATTCGGAGCTGGCCTCTTCGCTGGAGCTTGCCGGTTCCTTCTGTGGCAAGGTGCTCGGTGCGCTGCAATTCTCGTGCACCGGTCGCGGGCTGCAGCTATTCCAGCGCGCCGACCACGACGTCCAGACTATTCAGGACTATTGGCCGGAACTTCCGGTGAGTGGTGGTTTTGTGGCGGGGGAGATTGGGCCCGTTTGTGGCATGCCATACATCCACGGTTTAGCCACCTGTATTGGCCTGCTGGTCGAGAACGAGTAGCTTTGAGGGTCGCCCTTCCGGCGGCAGGTGAAGATTTCGGCAGAACCTCAAGCTCGGGCTTGGGTTGCAGCTCTCGGTCTACAATACACCCTGGAAACATGAAACAGATCCTCACAATGATTCCCCTCGTGCTCGCGCTTTCGGCCGGCACCGCCATCGCCCAGCAGGGCAACCAAAAAAACTTCGAGCGGCAACGCGGCTCTCAGTCGCAACAGCAGCCGGGTTGCTCCTGCGATTGTCACGAACAGAGTCGAGGTCAAGCGCAGGGCCGTCGCGGTCAACGCGGCGAACAGGGTCAAGCGCAGGGCCGTCGCGGTCAGCAGGCACAGCCGGGTCAGCGCGGTCAACGTGGCCAGCAGCAGGGCCAAGGCCGTGGTCAGCAGCAGCGCCCGGATCGTGAACAAATGCTGAGGCGTTTC
>JASMKM010000084.1 GCA_030749235.1 Planctomycetota bacterium
ATCCCGTTCCCAAGTTTCCGGCGATTAGTAACAGGTTGTCTGCGGTGAAGGTCTCAGTAGAGCCACTAGCATCGTTGTCGACGTCCAAGATGGCAATATCGCCTCCTGGGTCGAAGGACAAAGTTATCGTTCCACTCAAGGTGGGAGTAGCCAGATCGTAGTAGTAAGTGGAAGAACCCCAGCTACCGTTACTGTTCCCGTTGTAGAAGAAGACCCGGTCATAAAAACCATCCGTGTCGTTATCCTGAATCTTCACGAACACGCAGCTGGTCAGCGATGAGTAACCGGCGACGGCTGCAACGTAGACCAAACCACCACCGTGGTCAAAGTCGGTCGAGACCGTGGAGCCGATGTAAGGACCACTGGCAGAGACATGGGTCATCAACGAGAAATTGATCAGACCATGACCGCGGTTACCGAGGATCTCGATGTCGCCGGCCTGCTCGATCCAGTCCGGCCCCATGGATGAGCTGTTGGCACGGTCGAAGTCATCGCACGCGGCAGCGGCACGACTCGAATTGCTTGTCATAATCTGGCTCGCCTGTGGCTGCCGACTCGAATCCATCGTAATGTCGATTGGATGTTGGGCAGCGAGTGGAGTAAGCACTAAAGCGGAAATCAAAAGCATGGGTTCAGTTGATTTTGGGGGTAAAAAGGGGAGGGCAGTCAAGCACGATGGCTGAACTGCGATGGACCTCAAGGAATCGACTATAACAAGAAATACGATTTGAGGCCTTCGAATCAGACCTTTCTACAGCTCTAGCTTAGAATGTGCTTTCCTGTGCCGATGGAGCAAATGGAGCACTGAAACATGCCTCCTGCATGGTGTGAGCGCTTGTCCTCGAGCTGATGACCCAAAGGGTGGGGTGTCAGGCCACGGCGGCCAGCGACCCTACTCCCATTCGATGGTGCCTGGCGGCTTGGAAGTAATGTCCAAGACCACGCGGTTGATACCCGGTGCAGAGTTGATGATGCGATTGGAAATGGCCTGCAGACAATCGCGCGATGGATAGACCCAATCGGCGGTCATGCCATCGTTGGATTGCACTGCGCGGATTGCACAAGCCTCCTCATAGGTGCGCTGGTCACCCATCACGCCGACCGATTGCGCACCAGTCAACACCGCGAAGTATTGCCATACGCCGACATGCTCATCGCGGGCCTCGAACTCTTCGCGCACCACACGGTCGGCTTCACGCAGCAAGCCAATGCGCTTGGGAGTGCATTCCCCCACACAACGCACGGCCAACCCCGGCCCTGGGAAAGGTTGACGTGCAACCATTGCTTCCGGCAGGCCGAGCACGCGTCCTAGTTCACGGACCTCATCCTTAAACAACAGCCGCAATGGCTCGACCAGTTCCATTTCCAGATCCTCGGGCAGACCACCGACGTTGTGATGCGACTTAATCACTGCCGTCGGTCCACCGTGGGCAGCGACCGATTCGATGACGTCTGGATATAAGGTGCCTTGACCGAGAAAGCGCGCGTTGGTGAAACGCTTAGCCTGTTCACGGAAGATCTCTACGAACTCATAACCAATGACTTTGCGCTTGGTCTCGGGATCGGTGACCCCGGCAAGCTTGTCGAGAAAACGTTTTTCGGCGTCGACCGTGGTCAAGTCGAGTTCGAAATGTTCGCGGAAGGCGGTGTCAACCAGATTACGCTCACCGGCACGGAGCAGGCCGTTATCGACGAAAATCGCGTGACAACGCTTGCCGATGGCGCGTTCGCAGATGGCCCCAACCACAGAACTGTCCACACCGCCAGAAAGGCCCAGCACGATCTCGCCATCCTCGCCGACCTGCTCGCGCACCTTCTCAATCAACTCCTCGGCCAAGTCGCGTGGAGTCCAGTCGCCGATACACTGGCAAATCCCTCGCAGGAAGTTCTCGAGCATGCGTTCGCCTTCTTGAGTATGCCCCACCTCAGGGTGGAACTGCAGGGCGTAGATCCGCTTGTCATCGTTACCGATGGCACCTTCCGGGCAATCGCTGGAATGAGCCAGGTTCTTAAAGCCCGCTGGCAACTTCTCGACGCGGTCGCCATGGCTCATCCAAACGACCGTATC
>JASMKM010000085.1 GCA_030749235.1 Planctomycetota bacterium
GACGAAATCGGTTTCACAAGCGATCTGAATCATCACGCCGACACGCTGGTTGTGGTGGATATAGGAGTACACGCGACCTTCTGAGGTTGCGCGATCGGCCTTCTTGTCTGCAGTCTTCAGGCCCTTCTGGCGCAGGAGCTCCTGTGCCTTCTGGGCATCGCCATCGGCTTCCACTAGTGCCTTCTTGCAGTCCATCATGCCTGCACCGGTTGCCGTGCGTAGAGCGGCCACATCTTTCGCTGAAATCGCGGTTGTCATCTTATTCTTGTGCTGGTTGTCGGCCTGAGCCGAGGAGTTCTTGGCCTCGGGCGTTGCCGAGGGAGGTTCTCCCCGGCCGCAGCCAGGGATCTTGGAGCCCGACCGCAGTCAGGCAGGATAGGACTATTCGGCCTTCTCTGGCGACTCGACTGGTGCGTGGTCGCTTTCCGCTGGCTTGGCTTCGGCTTCCGCTGGCTTGGCTTCGGCGTCGGGCAGAGCCTGGATTTCGACCTGACGGTTCACGCCGCCTTCGATTGACTCGCGACGCTCGCGATCGCCGCCGCGTGGGCCACCTTTACCACCACCACGTTTGCCACCTGGGCCTCCTGGACGACGCTGGCCATCCTTACGCGGGCGAGGCACTGGAGCACCGGCCACCTTCTTGTCCACCACTGGGTCACGCTGCGGATCGGTGATGCCGCGCTCCTTGCGCATCTCCTTGCCGATTTTGATGGCCTCGATGAGGTGCTCGAGAATCAAAGCCACCGAACGAATCGCATCGTCGTTGGCCGGGATAATCAAGTCGCAGAGGTCGGGATCACAATCGGTATCTGCAATGCCGAGCACCGGGATACCCATGCGCTGCGCTTCGCGGATGGCGTTGCGCTCGGTGCGTGGATCAATCACGACCATGGCCCCTGGCAGGCGGAACATGTCACGGATACCGTGCAGGTTGCGGAATACCTTGCGCTTTTCGCGCATGAAGCGTGCACCTTCTTTCTTGGTGAGCTTTTCAAGGTGACCTTCCTCTTCCTTCTTCTCCATTTCGTCGAGGAAGGCAATGCGGCTACCGATGACCTCGTAGTTAGTCAGCGTGCCACCGATCCAACGATCTTCCACGAAAGGCATGCCGGCGTTGGTCTTAACCTTGGAGATTTCACCACGCAGCTGTTGCTTGGTACCAACGAAGAGCACATCCTGGCCGGAGGCAACGACCTCGCGCAGGAAGTGCTTGGCGCGCAAGATTCCTCGGATGGTCTGGCGTAGATCGATGATATGGATCCGGTGGCGTGCCTCGAGGATGTATGGTTCCATCTTCGGGTTCCAGCGGCCTACGCGGCAGCCAATATGAGCACCGGCATCAATCAGAGCCTGTACGTTGAGATCGGACATTTTTTTCGTGCGAAAACGCAGTTTGAGTAGTGCAAAGGCCAATTATGGCCCTTTCAGGGGCAGAGTTGCCGCTTTCCCCATCCACCTTTTGTGGCTTGAATGGGTCGAACATTGTAGCCTTGGGTGCTTAGAGGTCAACAATAAGCCGCCTTTATCCCCTTGGAATCCGCATTTTTTGGTGTGCAGGAGGGCCTTTACGGACGCAGACCGAAGATTGTGGTATATCGCTTAGTTTTTCAAAAGCGAACTCCTAACTTGGGGTAATCTATAAAGGCCTCAAACAATGCAGAATCCCCAACCCCTGCCTCAAAACGACATCAGGACCCTTGTCGTTCTGAATCACCGCGCGGAGCCCATTTCGCAGGTTGTGGCAACCTTTAGAGAGCGCGGTTGGGAGGTCCAAGTGGCCCGTCACCTGGAAGAGAGCTGCGAGCTATTGAGCTCCCCCGTCACAGCGGCATTGGTCTACCCACTGACGCTGATGCGCGAAGGTATGGAGTGGCGCACCTTGTCGCGCTACTTGTCCCCGCATAGGGATGTGCCATGGTTGGTGGTGCCTTGGGAGAATGCCGCGCCGTCGGCAGTCACCGCCATGTTGAAGGGCCGCCACAGCTTGACCGATTGGCTCAAGAACTCGGCAGAAATGTCGGAAGTGGAGGCACGCCTGCGCAACTTGATCCGATTGCATGAATTGTTGGTGGCGACCCGCGACCATACCCAGCAACTGGAAGGTCAGTTGGTGACCGACCACAAGACCGGGCTCTTCAACGATCGCCATTTCCGCTCCCGTCTGCGTGAGGAATTCGAACGTGCCCAACGTCACGGTTCACCCGTCACTCTGGTGCTGTTGGACCTGGACGACTTCAAACTGTTGAATGATAACTTCTCTTATGAATATGGCGACGTCGGCTTGCGTGCTGTAGGCGAAACCATCCGTCAATGTGTGCGTTCGATCGATATCCCGGCGCGCATTGGTGGTGACGAGTTCGCCATCATCCTGCCGAGCACGACCTTGCCGGAGACTGTAGCCGTGGCCAATCGTATCCAACATGTCTTGTCGATTTCACCGATTGGCGAGACCGGCGATCGCACCTTGTTGAAAGCCTCAATCGGCATCGCCACCTTTGATGGGCGTAGCGCACGCGATCCACGCCATCTGTTCCTGCAGGCCAACGAA
>JASMKM010000086.1 GCA_030749235.1 Planctomycetota bacterium
CGTCGCCAGTAGGCTCCTCTTCGGGCTCACTGGCGGGAACGGTTTCGGGAGTCACTTCCTCGATGGTGATCACCTTATGCAGGCGCACCGCACGAGATTCCTGGTTCTCGAGCTCCTTCATGGTGGCGATAAAGCCGGGGAAGTCAGCAGCCGGGATCGAGGTCCCACGCATCTCCAAGGTGCGACGCACCAGGAGGTGCTGATCGCCTTTCTCGACCTGGAAGTCATAACGGAAGCCGTCACGTTTCTCGGTGGAGTTTTCCGGGCCGTATTCGATGGTCCAATTCCTACCGGCATCGAGCTGCACCGAGATCCGCACACGTTGCGCACCGCGCAGCACAAAGGGGTAGGTTCGCTCGGCTGGGCCAAGGCCGTCGGCCAAGCCAAGTTCCGGGATACGTAGGCGCGCGCCACTCTTGTCGCCGAGCGTCTGAACGAAGCCAGGGATCAAACCGTCGAAGTTGACGATCAACGGTCCACCATTGACGTCCATGTCAATAACTTGGGCGGTCTGAAGGTTCAGCCCCCTGACCATCTGCGAGGACAGCTGCCGTAAGGCCTGGTCGACCTCCTGCGGCGACAGTTGCGAGATGGCTTCGCGGATGCCGGCGCCTTGTACGCCACCGATGGTCATGCTGCCGACCACTTGCGCCACCTCGCTGTCGCCGAGCGTGTAGGCAATGGTCAGGTTCATATCCCATAGTTCATCGAGACCGTCGCGCGAGATCTCCTCGATGCGATAGCCCTCCTCTTCGAGGATCATGGCACTTGCGCCGAGCATCGAAGGCGCCAGGTCACCGAAGGAAGTCCCGCGAGTCAAAATCGCGATCCAGGTCGGTTTATCGCCGTTGTCGGCAAGGCGCAAGGCAGGAATCTGGTAGTCGTTGCCGGATTGGAAGGGGTCCACCGGGTCCTCATCCAACTCCGGTGCACTGCTCTGCAGCACGCACCACTCGTGGGGGATACCGGCGAGGCGGTACAAGGTGGCCAGCAGGTAGGTAGGATTGCCGCGCTTCAAGGTCCAGACGTCGACTAGGTCGCCATCGTCCTCGAAGTCGAGGATCAGCTCGGTCAAGGCCGCGTAGATACGCTCAGCCTTCTCGTAGTTGCTGCCAGTCTGTGGCAGCATAGCCAGGAAATCGCGCAGTTCGACTTCGATGTCAGCTGGAAGCGAGGTCTGCCACTTGAAGAAGGAACGCCATCCTTCGACGCTGTAATCGAGGGGTTGGTCCTGGCCGTAGGCCACCCATGGCAGCAGCTCCAGTTCCGATGGCATCAACAGTTCCGGCTCGAGGCGTTCACTGTCATGACGAGTGAAGACATGCACCTTGCCGCCCTGCCAATCCTGCACCTCATGGCGACCGTCGAAGTTCCTCTCGCGCAGGATGCCAGTGGCACCTTCCGGCACGAAGATTACCCAACGGCTCAAGGCGTAGGGCTGTTGGAAGGAACTGAACTTCCAGTAGCCTGGGTCTCCAGCGGAGCCGAAGTTACCCGGCACGTAGCGGTCGAAGATGGTCTCGATAACGTCGCCGGGGTCTAGCGAAGGCATCACTAGGCTGCCGTTGACCTGGTGCGGCTCGAGCACTTCGCCATCGGTGGTCAGAACCCGCGCCATCTGAGGGATACCGTTGACACCCATCTCGTGGAGAATCTCGGTGCCGTTACGGTCCATCGCCAGGTCGAGGTTGTGTACGCGGTAAATCATGCCGCCATCCTCCAACATGTAGACCATGCCGGAATCCAATAGCATCGCGGTGGAGTTGTCGGCAGCGATGTCTTGACGCTTGGCCAGCTGCGCAGCGACGTCGGGACCGAAGGCTTGGAAGAATGCGGTGGCGTCGCGGTGGTGACCGAGCACTTGAAGTAGCTGCAGAGCTTCCTGTTCGGAAGGATCCATGGTCAGGATCTGTTCGTAGGTCTTGACCGCATCGGCGGTCTGGCCACGACGCATCTGGAAGTTGGCGAGACTCCAGAGGGCGCCGATGTCATGCGGCGCGTTGTCGACGTCGGCGCGCAATTCCTGCAGGCGGTTGTCGGACTTGCTGTCCATGCGCCAGACCAGACGGCGCAAGCGCTTGGTGTTGGGGTGCTGTGGTTCTTCCAGTTCGATGCGTGCTAGCAGCTGGCGAGCTTGGGCGACCTGCTTGGCATCACCATCGAGCAACAGCTCGACCAGATCCCAACCGCCATCGAAGCTGGTGGACAGGCGGGCATAGGCGTAGTCCAGCATGGTGGGGCGGTCACCATGGTTGCGGGCGATGGTCTGCAGCTGCTCCAATGGCCAGTCGGCATGTGGGAAGTCATGCATCATCGACTTCAAGGTCGGCTTGGCCAGTGTGCCGCTTCCATCCAACTCGAGCAGGATGGTGGCTTCCAAGGTGCGGGCGCCGTAAAACTGCGGGTGCTTGGTGACGATCGCGCGGGCAGCGGCCAAGGCCTCCTCGCGCTTATCCTCTTTTTGTAGGCGACTCGCTGCGTAGACGTCCAAGGTGAGGTCGTCGCAGCCGAGTTCCTTGCTGCGCGCTTCGAGCTCCATCATGCGGCTACGCACCGTGGTGGTCGGCAGGTGATAGCACTCGGCCAAGGCGCGGTGCTGCCAATGCAACCATGCGGTGGTCTGCGCGGGCGTCATCGCGGCAGGTTCGGGAGTCGCTAGAGCGATGTCAGGGCGCTCATGATGCAGGGCAAGCACGCAACGCAGGATTACGTCCCAAGGGTCGCTGCCGCTGGGTTGCCAGTAAGGCAAGTCCAAGGTCTCGGCTGGCATGGGCACCATTGGCAGCTCCGGCGAGCTGTTGATGTCTTCCCACTCAAAGTAAGGAAGGATGCGACCATCTCGGTTCAACAGGCGGCCACCCAGGAGGATGTTTTCACCGACTTGATATTGGACCAGTAGAAGGTTCCAACCGGCCTGCACATTGACATAGGCCTGGTGGGTGTTGCCACCTTCAGCCAGTCCTTCGCGCAAGGCCTCGAAGGTCGGCATGCCGTTCCACCATGCGCGCATGGCGCTGTTGGCATGCAGTTCCAGCAGCGCGACCTGCGGTTCGGCGCGTACCCAGATGGCGGCATAACCACTGCCGACATGCTTCCACGCGTACTTGTCGGGGCTGATACGGGTGCGGTTTGGCTCGCGCAGCAGGCGTTGCCAGATACGCGTGCGCCCGTTCATTGGATCCACCGACTCGCGATCGCGCGGGTCGGGTGGGATGGTGCCGGCTAGCATTGGTGTCGGGTGCTGCAGGTCTCCCCAAGGAGCCAGGATGCGCCAGTCGGTGAACCAGTCGTCGAACAGGTCGTCGGCATGACTGGGGCGTTTCGGCAGCGATTCCGGCGACAGCTCCTGAAAGCGACTGCGCTGCAGGCCCTGGAAGTAGAGCTGACGCAGGTTGGTCGATGCCGTACCTTGGTCGATGCCTTCGATTAGGCGCGCCAACACGATTGGGTTGATGCGCGTGGCACCATAGTCGTTCAGGTCCAAGGCCTGGCGGGTGGCGACGTTGGCAAGCGGCGAGGAACGGTCGTTCAGCAGTGCCTCGAGTAGGTCATCACGTACGCTGTCGACGTCGCCATCGAACAGGCCAGGATGGCCGACGATGATCTCGGCGCTAAGTTCGGAGGTGTCGACATTTTGCTGTTGGGCGGAGGCTGGGTTCCATAGCAGCAGCGCGGAAAGGCAAAGGGTGGTGATCATGACTTGTCCTCGTGCTGGTCGGCTACAGTTTCGTCAGGCTTGGCGGCCGCCTCGACGACGCCATCCTCAGGCTTCGGTGTTCCCGTCGTCGGAGGCAGGATCTCGAGGTAACGGTCTTGACTGTCGTCGATGATGCGACAGAGCTGGCGAAAATCGTCATAGGTCTCCACTGCCACCCGATGAGTGAGCATCTCGTAACGCTCGCGGATCTGTAGCCCGGTCTCGGTGCGGGTAATGCTCCAGTGGTAGGTGGCAGCATCACATCGAGCGTCGATCGGCGCTGGCAGCACTTCCATGTTCCAACCCATCGGCAAGGCAAGGTCGATGGTGATGTCGCGGACCCACGGGCTGTCGAGCAGAAGATCGGTCTCGCGGGTGGCCTCGGAGGCGGTGCTTTGCAGCAGGTTGAGCTTGTTTAGCATCGACGGGACTTCCAGCTTGCCGTCGACCACGCGCGCGATGCTGGTGGCCTTGGCACCGAACAGCAGGTGCAACTCGTTGTCCAACTGCTCGACATCCTGGACTTCGAAGGTGCAATCACCATCCAGCGGACCGAACAACGAGGACATCATCTGTTCGACAATCTCCTTGCGGTCCTGGTCGCCACCGGCGAAGGCGCTACGGTAGTTTGGGTCCCAACGACCTTGCGGCTTCAGGTAGAGGTCGACCTGTGCGCTGCCGTCGGGCTCGAAGGCGACGTTGTAGTGCTCGGCACGCAGGTTGTCGGTGGCGTCGCTGAAGGGGATCCGCACGCGTTCCACACCTTCCGGCTTGACGATTAGCACCTGTGCGCCACGATCGTCATAAGGCAGCACCTCAAGCGGATGCAGGCGCGCGGTGCCGTCGACCCACATTGCTGGCATGTCTTGCTGTGCAGGAATGTAGGCGATGCAGTGGTTGAAATGATTGACCATCGCCAGACTCAGGTCTTCCTCATGGCGACGTCCGCCGTGTCGACCATCGGCCGAGCGCAGAATCAGCACCGGATAGGCGGTGACATCGATTTCCGACAACATGGCGCGCAGTAGGATTGATTTGTCCTTGCAGTCACCAAACTGGCGGCTGAAAATCACCGGCGCAGTGTAAGGCTGATAGCCATGTACGCCGAACTCCCAAGCGTTGTAACGGATGTCGTTGGCGACGAACCCGTAGACCGCGGCGACCTTGTCACGCAGGCTCTGCTTGCCCGCGGTCAACTCGGCGACCTTGGTTTTCATCTCCGGCGAAACGGTGATGCCGGCATCGATCAGGTTCCACCACCAGGCACCGAATGCTTCCCAGGACTCATAAGAACTGGCCTGCACGCGGGCTACGGTCTCCTCGGCATGCGGCATCAGGTTCTCGATGCGTTGCGGGGCGAGATCGTTGACGGTCCAGGTATGGCTGGTGCCGAAGTTTTCAGTCGTGGCGACCTCGGCCTCGACGCCGGCCAAGCGGATGGTGTGGAACTTCAGCGGCAGCTCGTCAGGTACCAGCAGCACCAGTTGACTCTCCCGCGTAGGCACCGAACGGTCAGCGGTCATCGCGTGGTCGATGGCGAAGTACTTGCCGAAGTAGGTGGTGCCGAGGTCACTGACCTTCCACTCCAGGTCGATGATGTCGCCAGCTTGAAGCTGAGGCAGGTCGACGCGGCTGGCGCGCCAGCCACTGTCGGTACGTGCGGTCTCAATGCTGCCGTCAGGATGCAGCACGTTGACGGTCAGGACACGTAGCTCCTCGTCGCCCCAGCGAAAGGGAAACGAGACCTCGTCAAGCTGACGGACTCCATTCTGGTTCAGCACGCGGATGACCTTACGGAAGTAACGATTGGCGGTGCTATCGGGGTTGACGCGGACCACGCTGCGATAGAGCAGGTATTCGTGGCTATATTCGCCCTTGCCTTGTTCGGCGCTTGGTTCGTCATGGCGAGCCAGGATGCCAGTCAATTCCTCGCGGTAAGGTGCATCGAAGGTGGCACCATCCAATGACTGTAGGTGATCCAGCAGACGACGCTCATCGTCGTTGCTGAAGTCGATTTCCAACTCCTTCTCCAAGGCTTCGACGGCATCTTCCAGTTGCCCTGCCTCGATGTGCAGGCGTGCCTTGAGCGCCAAGGTGGCGGTGGCTTCCGGCTTCAGCGCCAAGGCCTCCTCGACCAAGGCGAAGGCGGTGTCCAGATCGTTCTGAGACTGGAAACGCTTGGCGTATTCACGTAGGTAGCGCGAACTCCAAGGGTTGGCCTTGCGCAGCATGGCAAGTTCCTCCAGCTCCAAACCAGGGTGGAAGGCCGGACGTTGGCTGCGTTGCCAGTCGATGATCGACTCGAGTGCGTAGAGGTTGTCGTTGGCGGCATAACTCTTGCGCATACCGTCGAGCCACTGCTCGCTGCCACGGTCCTCGGCGGAACGCGTCAGCGCTAGGAGAACCTCTGGATAGAGGTCGATTTGCGGGTGCTCCAGGCCTTGTTTGCGCACCTGGTGGGCGAGTGCGTCATGGTCAAAACTGTCGTAGACGGCAGCCTTCAGGCTGTCCATCCAAGGGGCGCTACAGCCGGCGGCCTCGAGGCGCGCGATGGCGTCGAGGGCGATGTTCTCGATGCGCTGGAAACGCAAGCTCGTGACGATGCGTTGGGTATTGACTTGGACCTGTCCAGGGTCTTGGGCCAGAATCCGTTGTGCTTGTTCCAGCCACGGGTTGAGGTCGGCCTCTTCGGCATCGATGTCGCTGCCTGGGAAGAGTGAGTTGGCGTACTCGAAGCGGTAGGTGAGGTTATCCGGGGCGAGCTCGACCGCACGACGCAGGTCATCGCGACCAGGAAACATTGACTTCGGCTCGGTGCAGTACCAGCGCTGCAGCGACCCTAGTCGGTGCAAGGCTTCGGTGTCCTCTGGTGCAAAGTAAGTGGTGGCTAAGTAGTAGGTAATCGCGCCCGGAGGGGGCAGGGTGACCTCTTCTGGCTCACCACTTCGCAGCATCTGCGGGATGACATCCTCCGGTGGGGTGGAGGTATGTGCGAGATGCAGGGTGCGGCCATCCGTGGCCTCGACGATGCGCGCTTCAAAACGCGGCGTATGGTCGCGGCTACCGAGCTTGATAGCGACCTCGTTCCAGCCGCTGTGCAGTTGCATCGGCGCGGCCAAGGAATCCATACGCAAGGCATGTTCGCCACCGGCATGCAGGACCGGCTGGCCGTCGTGCCAGACACGTGCCTCGCCGGCGATGCCGAGCATCAAGAAGACCTGCTGGTCGACGTCGGAGTGCACCCACGTGCGCAGCAGGACTGCTGACTGCTGCGCTGGATTCAGCAGTTGACCGAAGTTGAGGACGCCATCGCTAGGTGTCGGTTTCGGTGTGGTGCGCCAGGTGACGGTGCGGACTTTGCCAGCGAAGGTGGCTTGGCTGTCGGGGTTGAACTCGGGGGCCAGTTGGCTGTCCAGGGCAATGCCGCGTTCATTATCGAAAGGACCGATAAACTGCCAATCGGTGAGCTTGCTGAGGGTGGCGGCCGCTTCCGGGAAGCACCATCGAGTCTTTGCCCATGCCATGCCGTCGGTTTCGGTAAGCGCGAGGCTGCCGAGCAGTTGGCGGCACTGGGCATCGTTGTCGGTCAGCGAGGCGGTGCGTCGGAAGCTGATCAAGAGCCATTCCAGCTCGGCACGCAGGTGCGCCGCGGCGACCGGATTCGGCTTGGTGTCCGGTGCGGTCGGTGCCTCGGCTTCGCGCAGCTTGGCAATGGTGTCGCGCATCAGCACCGTGTAGAGCTCCAGAGCTTCGGCGGCCTGCCCACTGTGGAAGAGCTTCAGCGCATCGGCTTCGGTCGGTGGTGGAGGCGGGTCTGTCTGTTCGCTGCTGGCAGGTTCTTGTGCCGTCCCGGTGGCGGGCTTCCGTGCGGGCTTAAAGACAGCTTCCGCAATGGCGCCTGTGTGGTTGTCACGAGGCGATTCGGCAGGAGCTGTAGAGGCGCTGTTGGCACAGGATCCAAGCAGAGCCCAAAGTACAAGCCGTACGGGCGTTTGCATGAGTTTCATCGTAGCGTTTGTCAGACTTGATTTCCGGCTTGGGGATTAGGGCTTGTACTCTATGATATTTATCATAGAATGGCGTGAATGGAATTGCCCTTGCACCCGAACGACCTGGAAGCGCTCAGTCCGCGCCAAGGCGCGGCGCTTGAGGCTCTTCAGCAAGTTCAGGCCGCTTCGGGGCGTCCGCCCACCCGCGCCGAGCTTGGGGCTATTCTTGGTGTAAGTCCGCAAACCGCTGACTTTCATCTTCGGGCGCTGGAGCGCAAGGGTTACCTCAAACTAGGACGTTCTTCGCGCTCGATTCAGCTTCACATTGGAAATATCCGCCCCAATAGCGGCCATTTTGAGCCTGAAACCATCCCAATCCTGGGCGATGTGGCCGCTGGCATGCCGATCTTGGCGGTTCAGAACCACGAGGGCAGCTTGCCGCGCCTAGCCGGCAGTCAGGCCGATTTCGCTCTTAAGGTCGCCGGGGATTCGATGATCGATATCGGCATCTTGGATGGCGATCTGGTTCTGGTGCAACAGGCCAGCAGTGCCAACAGCGGAGAGATCGTGGTCGCTCTGGTCGGCGGCGGCGAGCAGATGGAGGCCACGGTGAAACGTTATCTACCGCAGGCGAATCATGTTGTTTTACGCCCGGAAAATGTCACTATGGAGGATATCGTGGTGCAGCCGGAAGAGGATTTCCAGTTGGCTGGCCGCGTGGTCGGCGTGTTGCGTTGGTGGGCATAGCAGAAAGGAGTTCAAGAATGAGTGCAGTCATGTTGGAAGAGATCGAGATGGAAGGGCAGGCGTCGCAATTCGCGAACCGCAAGAACACCTTCTTCCTTGCCCTGCGCGGTACCGCCGCGGAGGACAGCGAGAACCTTCAAGAGGGCGACGTCTTCGCAATCACCGAAGGCGTCGATGTGGAAGCCGGCGACATGGTCGTGTGGTGGACCGGTGTCGAGCGCACCTTGGCGTTGGCACGCGTGCAGGAAGACCTTTCCTTCAAGGGCGTCGGTGGCTTCCCGCCACCTTCCGATGAACAACCGGCCAAGGTACGCGGCGTGGTGGTCGGGCGCTTGCGCCAATTCGATCAGAAGGGCAAGGACAGCCAAAGCGGCGATAGCTCGTGAACTTCGCTGACCGCACGCGCTCCATCCTGCATGTGGATCTGGATGCATTTTTCGTGTCGGTAGAAAGAGTGTTGGATCCGCGCCTGAACGGGCGTCCGGTGGTGGTCGGTGGCTCCCCAGAGGGTCGCGGTGTAGTCGCGGCAGCCTCTTACGAAGCCCGGCAGCATGGAATCCATTCGGCCATGCCGATGGGGCAGGCTTTGCGTCTGTGCCCTGATTTGGTGCGCGTCGGCGGCAATCATGGCATGTACTCGCGCGCCTCCAAGGCGGTGTTCGAGATCATCGGCGGCTATACGCCGTTGGTAGAGAAGGTGTCGGTGGATGAGGCCTATCTGGATCTGAGCGGCACCCATCATTTGTTCGGCAATGCCTTGGATGCTGCCGACAAGATGCGCCGTGAAGTCAAGGAGCGCCTACGCCTTGACCTCACCGTCGGTGCCTCCAGCAATCGCCTGGTCAGCAAGGTGGCTTCTGGTTTCGCCAAGCCTTGTGGCTTGTTCGACGTGCGACCTGGTCAAGAACCGCGTTTCTTCTCGCCGTTGCCGATCAAGGTCATGCCCGGCATCGGTCCGGTCACGGCCAAGCGCCTGCATGATTTCCATATTGATCAACTCGGCGCATTGGCCTCCACCGAGCGTTGGTTTCTGGAAGAGGTTTTCGGCAGCTACGGGCCTTCCATGCAACGGCGTGCCAGTGGTGTCGACGAGACGCCGGTATGTCCACCATGGGAACGGCCGGAACGTAAGTCGCTTGGGCATGAGCGCACCTTTGCTGAGGACACCGATGACTTAAAGGTCTTGCGCGGTCGGTTGCAGCGCCTCTTGGAGCAGAGTTGCGCACAGTTGCGGAGCGAAGGGTTGTTAGCGCGTACCTTGACGGTCAAGTTGCGCTACGCCGATTTTGTCACCGAGACTCGTGATCTCACCTTGCCGCAACCTAGTGATCATGACCTGGAATGGTGGGAGGTCGCCGAGCGGCAGTTGGAGCGCATGTTGAAGAAGCGGCGCACCTTGGTGCGCTTGTTGGGGGTGCGCTTTAGCGGCATGGAGCGTGGCTTCTGGCAGGGCGGCTTGTTCGAACAAGAACGCGTGGTGCAGCGCGGGCGCATCTCGGTGCTCGATAGGATTCGCAGCAAATATGGCGAGAAGGCGGTGCAAAGCGGGGATCGGCTGTGGTTGCGCAACTCTCGGTAGCTACGCCGTGGTCCTTCCATTGGGGAGCTTCACGTGTCGAGGAGTTGGCTGCCATCGCCGCGCGTGGCCAGGTCCCGGCCTTAGGCATGGCGGATCTCAATGGCTTATGGGGAGCCATACCCTTTCAGAAGGCCTGTCTGCAAGAAGGTGTGAAGCCCTTGTTCGGCATGCGTTTGCTGGTTGAGGGCGTCAGCGCGCAGGTTTTGGCCCATGATGCGCGCGGTTGGGCGGCCTTGTGTCGACTGGCTACCAAGGTGCAGATGGCTTTGCAGCCACTGCAGGGCAGTGCCGCGTTGGGAATAGGCCAGAACCGCATCGGCATGGCACCTTTCCTGCTGGATGCCTTACAGCAGGAGCGCGAGACCTGCGGTTTGGGACAGTCCTTCTCGATCTTGTCTCACGATGCCGAGTTGCTGCTGCAACTGATTGCACGTGGCGGCAAAAATGGCCTGTATGTGGCTATGCGTAGTGGCGCGCGCGGCCAACAAGATGCCCAACTTGGCGAGAGCCTAGCTTTGCCGTTGGTTGCCTGCCCGCAGGTTGCCTTCGCGGTGCCACAGGATTTCGAGCGTCATCAACTCTTAGTGGCAATCGGGCGCAACACCAACTTGTCGCGCGTGCCAGCCAGTGCCTTGGCCTGCGCCGACCCGCGTCAGCGCGCCTTCGTCGGTGGCGCGCCACCTGCGTGGTTGCGTAACGAGTTGGAGCTGCAGGCCGACTATCGTTATCAACCGCAGGCGTTGGCGATGGCGCGCGAGCTGGCCGATGGCTGCACTTATGAAATCCCCTTAGGCATCAAGCGCATGCCGCGCCTGGCCTTGCCTAGTGATCCGAATGGAAATCCCAATGCCGATCCCAAACAACATGCCGCGGCCGCCAATGCTACTTTGGCCGCCTGGTGTGAAGCCGGCATCACGCGACGTTCCTTGGCGTGGGATGCGGATTATGCCGACCAACTCGAACGCGAGTTGAAAATCATCCGCGAACAGGACCTGGCCGATTACTTCCTGATTGTCGCCGACATCGTGCGTTGGGCCAACCAACAAGGCATCCAGAACTGCGGGCGCGGTTCGGCGGCCAACAGCTTGGTCAGCTATCTGCTCGGCTTTACCCATATCGATCCCTTGCGCCACGACCTGTGGTTCGATCGTTTTTTGCATCATGGGCGTCGTGATTTCCCGGACGTGGACCTGGACTTCGCCTGGGATGAGCGCGATCGCGTCCTTGACTACATGTACCGCAGGCATGGACGCGAGCACGTCGCCATGCTCGCCACCCACGTCACCTTCGGTGCGCGTGGTGCGGTGC
>JASMKM010000087.1 GCA_030749235.1 Planctomycetota bacterium
CAGCGATGGTCTCCTTGACCTCTGCGTGGGGATCTTCTTCCTGGGCTGGGCCATCGCTGCCTACTTCGACGCCGCGGGAATAGGTGGCGCCGGTTTCGCCATCATGTTCCCGATCTACCTTTCGCTGCGCAAGACAATCACCGAACCGCGCGTCGGCGTGGTCAAGTTCGGCAAGCAGCGCATCCGCCGGCAGCGCTCCATGAAGGTGCTGGCCACCGGTTTCTTTGCCTTCACCGCTGTGCTTGGCCTGATCGTCTTGATGGTCTACGACCCCTACGGCGGCCCGCCATCGGAGGCCGCACGGCGCCTCGCCCCCCTACCGATGGGAGTGATCTTCGCGTTGATGTACGCGATCGGCGGTTTCCAATACGACATCAAGCGTGCCTTCGCCTATGCCATGTGGACGGTGGTTTGCTTTGTCGTCACGGTCTTCGTCAACGAAGACCTGCCCTTCGATGACCTCGCACTTGCCCTCGGCCTTGCCAGCCTCGCCCCCTTGGTGAACGGCCAAATCATGCTCGCGAAATTCGTGCGCCGCTATCCTCGTGCTTGATCCCCTCATCCATGCACCAGCTCGGTTAGCCATCATGACGCGCCTGTTCGTCATCGAAAGCGCCGACGCGACCTGGCTACTTGCCGAGACCGGCCTCACTTGGGGCAACCTGTCCTCGCACATGACTAAGCTTGAGCAGGTCGGCTACGTCGAGGTGATCAAGGGTTTCGTCGACAACAAACCCAAGACCCTGTTGCGCCTTACCGACCGCGGCCGCCAAGCCTTCCTGGACTACCGACAGCAAATCCAAGACATGCTGCACATGCCGCTCGAAGAGGAAGCCTAGTCATTGGCAGACTCGGCCTCTTCTTTTAGGCTCGGGTGCATGTACTCCTCGAGCTCCTTGGCGCGTTGATTGCCCAGAAATTCGCGGGTTTTCTCAACTTGGTAATGGCCCATGTCGGTCACGCGGTCCATCGCCACCCCCATCGATAGCCATGCACCACCAGTGGCTAGCGCGATGTAGATGATTGAAAGAAAGATAATGCGGCTGACGGGCCACACCTTCACGCGTGGGTCGCGCACATGCTTGTCATCCGGACGGGTAGGGAAATCACTCATCCGAGCAACCCTCGTACCATGGTCGAGATGGTCTTGCCGTCGGCGCGACCGGCGACCTTTGGTTGCACCGCCTTCATCACCTTGCCCATGTCGGCCATCGACGAGGCGCCAATCTCGGCGATTGCCTCCTTGACCATGGCTTCGAGCTCCTCGTTGGTGAGCGCCTTGGGCAGGAACTCCTCGAGAATGGAGAGCTCCAGGTTCTCCTTGTCCGCGAGGTCCTGGCGGTCGCCAGCGATGTACTGCTCGGCCGACTCGCGCCGACGCTTGGCGGCACCTTGGATGACCTTAATCATCTCGGCCTCATCGAGAAACTCGGCTGGCGAGGCGACGTCGTCGGTCAAGCCTTCCCGGCCCTTCTTCTCAATGCCGGCATTCTTGAAGTCGTTCATGATCGAACGCAGGGTCTGCGTGCGCAGCTTGTCTTTGGCGCGCATCGCATCCTTGATGCTATCACTCAGTTTCTGCAGCATGATCAGCTCTCCGTGGCGCCCTCATCGGCACCCCCATCCTTGTTGTCCTCCGGTGGAATGGCCGCCAAGCTGGCAAGCTTGTCGCCACCCTTGAGGTTGACTAGGCGCACGCCCTGGGTGGCGCGGCCTTGGGTCGAGATCTCATCGACCTTGGTGCGTACCACCATGCCTTTGGTGGTCGAGAACAGCACGTCCTCGCAACGACTGGCGTTGCGCGCATTCACCACCGGACCGTTGCGCTCGGTGGTCTTGATGCCGACCACACCTTGCGAACCGCGCTTGGTAAGGCGGAACTCGCCAATCCGGGTACGCTTGCCGTAACCATTCTGGCAAGCCAGCAGCAGGTATTCATCCTCATGACCGGCAATCAGGTCAACAACCTTGTCGCCTTTCTTCAGCGCTGCTCCCTTCACGCCAGCAGCGTTACGACCCATGGCGCGTGCATCATCCTCGTTGAAACGCACCACTTGCCCACCGGCGGTGACCAGCATGACCTCGTCGCCCTTGCTTACTAAGCGCGAACCGATCAGGCGATCGCCATCTTCCAGCCTGGTGGCAATGATGCCGACGCTCCGCACGTTGCTGTAGGCCTTCAGCTCGGTCTTCTTGACCTTGCCCTTGGCGGTGGCGAACAACAGGTAATCGGCCTCGTCAAAGGTGCGTGTGGACAGAATCGAGCGGATTTCTTCGTCTGGCTGGATGCCTTCCAGCAGATTGCGGATTGAGCGTCCCTTGGCGGTGCGGTCCTGCTCGGGCAAGCGGTAGACCTTCAGCCAGAACAGGCGACCGCGGTCGGTGATGACCAACAGGTAATCATGGGTGCTGCACACGAACATGTGCGACATGAAATCACCTTCCTTAGACTTGCCGCCGGTGATGCCACGCCCGCCACGCGATTGTGCGCGGTAAGTGTCGACTGAGCAACGCTTCACGTAACCCTCACGCGACACAGTGACCACCATGGTCTCCTCGGTGATGAGGTCCTCGGTCAAAAAGTCCTGCACGCCTTCGCCAATCTCACTGCGACGCGGCTCGCCGTACTTCTTCTCGAGATCGTCGAGATCCTCGCGGATGATGTCGTAGACGAGCTCGTCTTCGGCAAGGATGCGCTTGTACCAAGCGATGTCGGTCTTTAATCCATCGATTTCAGCCTGCAGCTTCTCGACCTCTAAGCCAGTCAAACGGCCGAGGCGCATGTCGACAATCGCTTGCGACTGGATTGGCGTCAGGCTGAACGCCGACTCCAGGCGCTGGCGTGCAACTTGCGTGTCTTCCGAGGTTTTGATGATCTCGACGACCTCGTCAATCGCCTTGATTGCGATCATCAGGCCTTCAAGAATATGCAAACGATGCTCGGCCTTACGCAGCAGGAATCGCGTGCGTCGCCGGATTACGTCGAAGCGGTGGTCGCGGTAAGCGGACAACAACTCGAGCAGATTCAGGGTGCGCGGCTGCCCTTCGATCAACGCTGTGTTGCGCACCGCATAGGTGATTTGCAGCGAACTGTGCTTATACAGCAGGTTCTCGACGACGACCGGGTCACCGTCCTTCTTCAGCTCGATCACGAGGCGCATGCCGTGACGGTCGGACTCGTCGCGGATGTCGTGAATGCCTTCGATGCGTTCGTTTTTGACCTCCGACGCGATTTTCTCGATGATTGCCGCCTTCTCGCGCTCGTATGGGATCTCAGTGACCACCAGGCTAGTACGACCACGTCCCGACTTTGGTTCCTCGACGTGGATACGCGCACGCAGAATGACCTTGCCGCGACCGGTCATCTGGGCTTCAACGATGCCAGCACGACCGCAAATGATGCCGCCGGTCGGGAAGTCCGGACCGTGAATAATCGGCAGCAGGTCCTGAACCTGGCACTTGGGGTTGTCGAGCAGGTAACGCACACCGTTCAGCACTTCGACCAAGTTGTGCGGTGGCAAGGCGGTGGACATGCCCACGGCGATGCCTTCCGAACCGTTGACCAGTAGGTTCGGGAACTTACCCGGCAAGACCACCGGCTCCATGCGCGTCTCGTCATAGTTGGTGCGCAAGTCCGCAGTGTCCTTGTCTAGGTCAAGGAGCATCTCCTCGGCTGGGCCACCCATACGTGCCTCGGTGTATCGCATCGCTGCAGGCGGGTCGCCGTCGATCGAGCCGAAGTTGCCTTGTCCATCGACTAGACAATGGCGCAGACGGAATGGCTGGGCCATACGAACCAGCGTCGGGTAGATCACCGACTCGCCGTGAGGATGGTAGTTACCGGAGGTGTCGCCGGCGATCTTCGCGCATTTCCTGTACTTGGAATTGGGGCGAAGGTGTAGGTCGTTCATCGCGACCAGGATGCGGCGTTGCGACGGCTTGAGACCATCGCGCACATCCGGCAGCGCGCGGTCATGGATAACGGAGAGCGCGTACGTGAGGTACGAATCGCGCATCTCCTTCTCGATTAGCGCATCGTGAATCGGGAGCTCTTCAGGAACAGGATTTTCGGCCATGGGCAAGGGGCTACCAGATACTGGTTGCAGCGCCTATTGCACCATTTCCGCCCCTGCAGGGGAAGTTAAAATCCTCCTGAAAAGGCTCTGTAACTAACTTTAAAATCAGGCTTTAGGAGCGTCTCTAAGAAGCCCCTGAAGGCTCTTGGATGGACCTACCTTTGCCGCCCCGCGCAGGTGGATTCGACCGCCTTCGACCTGCTCCACTTCGAGTCGACCGCCACGCATCTGAAGGCCCAAAAGAGCGCCAGCACCGAGCCTCCAAGCCACGGCCGCCACCGCCAAGGCACCACTGCCACACGCCGCCGTTTCGCCCACACCGCGCTCGAAAACGCGCATGGACAACTCATCACTTTCACCCAACTCGGGTACCACTTCTACATTCACCCCACGCGGGAAGAGATCACGACGTGCAGCCACAGTTTCGGCGAAGTCGGCCAAGGGTTGATCGGTGGGCTTACTGCGGAAGACCGCGTGCGGATTCCAAAACTCAACCTGGAACCAAGTTGCCGCTGCATCGCCATGACGATGCTCCGTAACCTCGATCTGTTCGGCATGCAGTGGAAGCGCCAATTCGAAACCCTCCTCACGGCGTTGCCAATCCACCACCTCACCAGCCATCAACAAGCGACCACGCTGCAGCCCAGTGAAACAAGCAGCGACGCGTAAGCCGTTCAGGCAGGCACCGCCGTCACTGCCGTCACGATTGATGATCGTGACCGGCAAGGCGTCATCGACCTCTTCGCCGAGCACCAACAAGCCGTCGTAATGCACCCCGCAAAGGCGTTGGGCTAGATCCGGCCCCGCCTCCCCTTCGACCAGCATCGCTTGCTGCTTGACCAACAGGAAGCGATTGCCACAGCCGTCGCCGGGAGTCAGTTCAAGCATGCTTAGTTTGGGCCGGAAGCACTGTTGGTCTGATACATGTCCAGACCAGCCTGCAGGAACTCTGCAAACTTGGATGCGTCGGGGTCGTAACCGGGGAAGGAGCCGAGCACCGAGTCGTCACGCGGATCGAGCAACACGTAGAAGGGCTGTGATGCTTGCGAGAAACGCTCGACCTCCATCTTGGCGTACTTGGGCTCCTTATCCACCCACAGCTCGACGCGTGCGAATTGCTTCAGCAACGGCTTGACCTCGTCGGTCGGAAAGACGCCATTTTCCATGGCGCGGCAGTTCGGACAGGTCACGCCGGTGAAGTCGACGAACAGCGGCAAGCCTTCCTCACGTGCGTAGGCGAAGGATTCCTCATAGTCCTCGAACCAGGTCAAGCCGGCCGGGCCTATGTCGCCAGGCAGGCCATAGGTTGGCGGCGGCGCGAAGGCATAGATGACCTTCGGGTAGGTGTGCTCACGGTTGAAGGTGCCGGGGATCAGATAGATACCGCCCAGCAGAATCAGCAACGCGAAGACAAAGCGGGCCTTACCGGGCTTGGGCTTCTCGTAATCAAGCGGCATCTTGAACAGGCCAAACATGTAGGCTGCCCACACGATCATGGTCAGTGCCGAGAAACCGAAGACAATCGGCCAAGTCAAGAACTCCAGGTCCCAGAACAAGTCCGCGTTGGAGAAGAACTTGACTGCGGCGATGATTTCGACGAACCCTGCGCAGACCTTGACGGTATTCATCCAACCACCGGCGTTGGGCATCGACTGCAACTTGGACGGGAACAGGGCCAAGAAGAAGAACGGCAAAGCGAAGACCAGGCCGTAGACAAACATGCCGCCGAACAGGTAGACCGGTCCGAGTTTCAGGCCTGCGGCGAAGACCGCGCCCACGAAGGCTACTGTGCAAGTAAAGGCCGTGATGCTGAAGGCCACCGCCATGACCGCCACCGGCAGGTAACCGGCCTTGGTCTGCCCGCCGGATTGGGCGTTGGCTGCAAACTTCTGCAGGAAACGCGGCGCTTGGATCTCGTAGTAACCAAGCAGCGAGAAGGCCATGGCGAGGAACAGCAGGCCGATGGCGGTGTTCACGTAGGGGTTCGAGCCGATTTGGTTGGCTCCAGTCGGACCGAGAATCAAGGCCGCCCCACCACCAATCCCCGCGAAGGTGAAGATTATGCCTCCTGCATAGGCCGTGGCGTTGCCAATCGGCGTGCCCTTGCCGGCCTCAGAGCGCTTGGTGAAATAGGAGATCGTTACCGGAATCATCGGGAACACGCATGGTGTCAGCAAGGTGGCTGCGCCGGCCGTGATTGCCATCAGCATGAAGGCCCAGAAGCCTTCGGGAAGTTGCGTGCCGTGGGCCGAGTCGTCCTTATAGGTGCCCGCTTCACGTACACCACCTTCGGGGTCACCGGCGTCACCATCGCTGCCTTCGGAATCCACACTACCGGCGGAGGTAGACGTTGCTTCTGATACGTTGACGGGCAAGCGCAACACTTCCGACGTTGGAGTTTCGCAAAAGGACTCGTCGCATAGCTGATAGTGAAACTCCACCACCAACTCGCTGGCACCCGGAGTTGCAGGTAAGCGCACCGGAATGGTGAACTTCGGTTTACCGCTGATGTTCATCAGGGTCGCGGAGTAGTCGCCGATTTCCTGCTTGACGATGTGCGGTTCCTGGTCAACGGTCAACTCACCGGCGACTTGCCACCCTTCACCACTAATGTCCACCGAAGTGGGCGTGCCTGCGTCGGGATCCTGATCAGGATGGTAGGCGTGCCAATCCTTCTTGATGTCGAGAGTGATTTCAAGCTCGGCAACCGAACCGGCACCAAGGCCGTCGGCGAGAATCCGCGCACTGACGATGCCTTCCTGTGCCTGCACCAACGTGGCGTCGGTGATCGTGATCGGCACCGCGATGGTCTTGCTCATCGGGGCAAGACAGTGGCTGTCATCGCACAGTTGATACTTCACGTGGACCGACATCTCGTTGGCGCCCAAGGCGGTGGGCACGCGCACCGGCATGGTGAAGGTGGGCTTGCCACTGATCCACAAATACTCCGCCTTGAAGGTGCCGACTTCCAGAGTGTGCGGCTGAGCCGGCTGCAGGCAAAGGAGCTCACCTGCGGCCTCGAATCCCTCGCCCGTAATCTGGACGGAGATCGGAATCCCATTCTCGGGATCCTGGTCCGGGTGGTAAGCATGCCACCCATCAGAGATCTCCATGACCACCTGCAGCTCGACCACCGAGCCGGCGCCGACGGAATCGACGGCGAACCCAGCAGTGATTTCTGCAGAACCATCACTTCCAACACCAAATTGCGGCAAGAACAGAGCCGCGCAGAGAAGAAAAGCACTCATGGCACTAGTTTCGGGTCTATCCGCCAAATTGGTAGGCGAAATTCAAAAATGCGCGTCATACAGACCCCCAGGTTTCTAGGAATAGATGACGCGCATGCGGTTTTGGTGGGCGATGAGGGACTCGAACCCCCGACCCTCTCGGTGTAAACGAGATGCTCTAGCCAACTGAGCTAATCGCCCTAAGCCGGCAATTCTAGAATGGCCGCCGCGATGGGGAAAGCCCTCCGTCGTGATTTGTTGCCATGAACCGTAAATCAACCCTGCTGGTCCGCTACGGCGAGATCGGTCTTAAAGGCGGGAACCGCCCTGCCTTCGAACGTGCCTTGTGTGCCAACCTCAAGGCTGCACTCGGCCCTCTTCCCGGATTGGTCACCTTGCGCCGGCGCGGTCGCATCCTGGTCGAGGCCGACGTCGAGCTAAAAGCGCATATCGCGCGTGCTGCCCAAGTCTTCGGCGTGACCAGCTTGTCGCCTGTCGACAAGTTGTACCTAGATGAGCAAGCCATTAAGAAGCGCGCCGTGGAATTGGTGCAAGAAAGCCTGCAACAAGATTTCGCCGGCCGCGAACAGGTCACCTTCCGGATTACGGTAAACCGCGGCAACAAGTCCTTCCCCAAGACCAGCCAGCAA
This sequence comes from Planctomycetota bacterium, assembly GCA_030749235.1. Lineage (GTDB taxonomy): Bacteria > Planctomycetota > UBA1135 > UBA1135 > UBA1135. The sequence continues at coordinate 7,954 of JASMKM010000087.1, forward strand.
CTCACGCTCGAGCTTGCCGATTTAATCTTGCCATCTCATCCGGCGCTGCAGGTCCAAATGAAGGATGCTGAATTGACCTTAGAGGTGGACATCCGCGAGGAAGAGGCACTGGTCTTCGCACGACGTGTTCCTGGCCCCGCTGGACTGCCGGTCGGTTCGATGGGCCGCGGTCTCACCCTGCTGAGTGGTGGCATCGATTCGCCACTGGCGGCGTGGATGATGATGAAACGCGGCATGCGCATGGAGTTCGTGTCCTTCTACTCTTTCCCACATGTCGGCCCACAATCGCGCGAAAAGATCATCCGACTAGCCGAGAAGCTTGCCGAATGGCAACCGCGCACAATCCTGCACATGGTTCCTTTCGCCGCCTACCAGGAGGCGATCCGTGACAGTTGCCCCGAAGCCTATCGCACAGTGCTCTATCGCCGCGCCATGCAACGAATCGCATCGATGGTGGCCGGCCGACGCAAATGCAAGGCCTTGATCACTGGCGAAAGCCTTGGCCAGGTAGCCAGCCAGACCATGCAGAACATGGCAGTGATTGAAGAGGCATCGCGCTTGCCGGTGCTGCGACCGTTGATCGGCATGGACAAGACCGAAGCCATCGCGATGGCCCGAAATATCGGTACTTACAAGCTTTCGACGCTTCCAGCGCCGGATTGTTGTACGGTATTCCAGCCTGAGAGCCCCATCATCTTCGGTCGTCTAGAAGACGCGCTGAAAGCAGAAGAGGCTCTCGACATCGACACCCTAACCATCCAAGCCGTCCAAGACGCAGAGAAGCTCGAACTCCCAGAAGAAGAATGAGTCCCCGCACCCTGATCCCAATCCTCGCTTGCGTTCTGCTGGCACTCCCAGCCTGTAGCGGTAAATCCGGCACATCAAAGCCTAAGCTGGCTGCAACGGTGTCCAGTGGTGGCGCTGAAGTTGCGACCAAGGTAATCCCACCACCAACCCTGCAACCACCTTCAGCAAATGAGGTCCTTTACGTGGCGCATGTGGAGGATTCCGCGACCGGCCGCCCAATCGGTGGTGCCTTCTGCTACTTGGTTCGCAACATTCCCGAGCCGCTTTACCTACGTAGCCCGAAACGTGCCGACGTGGTCTATTCGAACCGCACCCCTCTGCATGGCCAAAACTCGGTCAAGCTGAACAGCGAGACCGCAGACAAGAATGGCAAACTCATCATGGATGGCAAGATGAAGTGGTGGTTAGTCTCCGGCAAGGGCTTCACGCCGAAGCTGGTCGAGGCGGGTCTGGCAAACGCTGGTTCGACTTGGCCAGTCACCATCCGCACCTCCATCTCCCCGGTGGCCAGTTTCCGCGTCTTCGGTCCCAATGGCGACTTGGCCGATAACGCCATCTGCACCATGGCTCCCGACGCCAACCAGCCTGAGCTAACCGGCAAGATGGGTGCGCGCGGTAGCACCAGTGGCAACGTAGGAATGACTGAGCGCGCCGATGATTCCGGTGACGTCTGGTTCAACCGCCCTGCAGGTCGCTACCGACTGTCCTTCTCAGCATCGAGTGGCAAGTATCGGTATTACGACATCTTTGAGTGGGATGGCGTGAAGACTTCGAAGCCGATCCGGATTGATCTGCCTAAAACGTCGATGGCCAAACCCTGGTAGCCGTTTCCTAACCGACGGCTCCGCCCCACCGGGCAAACAAAAAACAGGTGACTCTCTTTCGAGAGCCACCTGTTTGTTTAGATGGCGAGGATGACGAGACTCGAACTCGCAACCACCAGATCGACAGTCTGGTACGCTAACCAATTGCGCCACATCCCCGCACTTTGGCCGGAAAGTATAAGGCTCTCCGACGAGAACGGTCAACCCCCGCCGGCACTAGTTTTTGCTTGCTCCCAAAGAACATCCATTTCCTCAAGGGTGGCGTCGGCCAGAGGCTTACCGATGTGCTCTTCGATGTAGCGGAAACGGCTAGAGAATCGCTCGATCGTGCCGCGCAACGCCAGCTCCGGCTCGAGCTTCATCTTGCGCGCGACGTTAACGACAGCAAACAGCAGGTCGCCCAACTCCTCGCTGGCACGCTCCTTGTCGCCACTCTCGACAGCGTCGTGAAACTCCTTCCACTCCTCCTCCACCTTCTCGCTGGGACCAGCTAAATCTGGCCAGTCGAAACCCGCATTCGAAGCTTTCTGACCCACTCGATAGGCTCGCAAAAGTGCTGGCAAGGAACGCGGTACACCCGCTAGCGTGGATTCATCAATGCCCTTGTCGCGCTTTTCCTGCTTCTTGATCGCCTCCCAATTCTTCAGCACCTGGCCAGTGCCGTCGACTTCGAGCTCGCCATAAACATGCGGATGGCGACGGATTAGCTTGGCGGTGATGCCATCGGCGATCTCCTTCATGCCGAAGCCTCGATCCTCCTCTGCCACGCGGGCGACCATCATCACCCCCATCATCAGGTCTCCGAGCTCCTCGCAAGTCTCGGCAGCATCCTTGCGCGCCACGGCGTCGGCCATCTCGTGACACTCCTCGACTAGGTGAGGAGCCAAGGTCTCGACAGTCTGCTTCATATCCCACGGGCAGCCGTCAGGCGAACGCAAGGTATCGATGACTTGATAGAGGCGTCCGAGGGACTCCAGGACTTCAGGTGGGACGGGTTTCTCGACCGGCGGCATGGGGGGAGTTTAGCCGCCGGCCCACTGAATTCAGAGCTTCCCTAGAAACCAAGTTGTGTACGCAGGCCGTTGGAGCAAGCCCAACCAGCACCGGCAGCACCCGGGTCATTCGGCACCCAAAGCTGCCAATAGAAGCTGCGTCCGGCAAGGGCAGGCGCGCTCGGCACGGCGGCATTCATGCTTCCATCACCGCTCGCATCGATGTTGATGTCAATGACGGTGTCGTAATTGACTAGGGCGATCGCACCATCGAAGGGCGTGCTGGCGGTCGAAGAGCCGCGGATTAACTTGGCCGTTGAGTTGGCCATGGCATGGCTGATTTGCAGGCTGACCGAATTACCGAGTACTGGGTTGGCGCTGGCGGTGATCTGCGGAACACCCATGCTGCCATCCTTGCCACTACCGTAGTTGGTGAAGGCCGCTTCATTACTGGCGGCAATCGCGAAGGGAAGATCGCCTTCATCGCTGCCAGTGTTGCCGGAAATGTCGGAGACCACCACCCGCAACATGGCGGCATTGGTGCGGGTGGCCGGCACAGTCCAGTTGTAGCTACCGGCCGGACTCAAGCCAGAAGCAATCGAGATCCAGCTGTTGCCGCCATCGGTGGAATACTCGATGGCGGCGGAAGTGGCTGCGATGTCGTCATCGGAGATCCATTCGATTTGCATCGACGACCCCGGTGAGACGACCTCGCCACCGTTCGGCGTGACCATATAGGCAGTCGGATTTACGCCACCGCGGTGCTCCGGCACGTGCATCACGATGCAATGCATGACTCCCGACGCCGTCACAATTGCTTGGCAATCGATCTGCACGATGGTCTTGCCAGGCAATGCAGCTTGCCAAGCAGCCAGGGCCTGGGAGTTGTACTGGGTGATCGTGCTATTGGTGTATTTCGGAATCAACACCAAGTCGTTGCAGATCACGACGTTGGTGTAGGTGTAATGCGTGAAGCTGGTGCGGCGCGCCGGAATTCGCGTGACAGTAAAACCCTTAGCCGCCATCTCGATGGCAGCATTGTCGCAGATGTTGTCCTGCGTGCTCCCCGACTGCGCCGGCCAATCGCTGATCATGACCTTGTTGTCGTCGTAGACCTGCATCCACATGTCGATGTGTTGGGTGCTGTCAACATTGGTCGGAAAAGGCGTGAAGAAGGTTACGCTCAGGTTCTGGTAGTCGTGAAAGACATCCCCAATCTGCGGCTCGCTGTAACTCGGATTTTCGTTGTTAATCAAACGCGTCAGGTAACCGCCACCGAGTGCATCCAGATGGAAGTTGCCGCCACCATGCGAAAGCGGATGCTCATAAAGCGCATGCCCCATATAGCCAGAGAAGAAGGATGACAGTAGGTTGTCGTTCGGCCGCGGCCGATTATAGGTATGATCGACGATCGCGCGAACGTCGCCCTGAAAGATGTAACGCGGACCGTAATCGCGAATCCAGATCGAGTCCGTACCACGCACCGGGAAATGGACTCGGCTCATGTTGGCGCCTTGCGCGGAGATCGACGAAGTGGCAGAGCTGATCTCACTGCTATTGTCGACGACGCAATAGATGTCGGCATCGCCAGTGGTGGTGATCTCGGCTGCCATCTGAGCCAAAATGTTTTTCCAAGAAGTGCTGCCTTCCCACGCAATCAAGATGCCGGCCATCGGCTCATACTCAGCCGCGCAATGCACCGGACCAGACGGCGGAGCGGTGACGGCACGAGCATTGCCCCAAGGGTTCGCAGCCATCCAATCGGCCTCGGCTGGAGTGAGATTCCGTGGCACCGGCGAACCTTCTGGATAGGCCAGTTGCTGCGCGGAGAGTGAGCTGGCCAGAACCAGCAAAACGGGAAAAATGAGGGTGAGGACGGAGCGCATGCTAGAGCGGAGGACGCAGTCTAGGAAACTGCAGTTCCATGCATTCCTAAGCATATCTCTCTAATTGAGGGGGAGCTCGATTTCCTCAGAGAAACCCGGCTCCACGGCGCCTAAGCCTCGGCGCGCTCGAAATCGTGCACCTAAACCTTGGCAGAGTGGTCGGTCATGGCTGAGATGGTAACCATTCCAACACGTAATGCGGGCCGATGTTCGGTATATCGAACTCCTCGCCCACCTGCTGAAAACCGCACTGTAGATACATTGGGATGGCGACGACGCGCGCGTTGCACCATAGGCCAGTGCCGAGTTCGCGCGCCACTTCTTGGGTGCCCTCCATCAGCAGCCGGCCGTAGCCGCGTCCGCGGAATTCCTCATCCACCGCCATGCCGCGGATGCGATAGCCGAAGCCACCTTCGCGTTCTTCCTTTTGAACGGTAGCGCAACCAATCTCCTTGCCATCGAGGACTAACACCATATGCACCGTAGTCTCGAGCTGGTCCACCTCGCCATAATCCACCGTCTCGAAAGGCTGACCTCGGCGCAGATTGCGGTGACGCACATACCAAGTACGCTCGGCCGGGACATGGGTGATCAGTTCGGGCGTGTCCATTCAGGATTGGAATTCTTCGTAGGCTGCTTCGGCCTGTAGACGCAGACGACAAGCGTCGCACAAGCCACAGGCAGTGCCACTGACCGATGGGTCGTAGCAGGAGATGGTGTCGGCCACCGGCACATGCAGTTCATGCGCGAGCTGAAGAATCTCCAGCTTGGACAAATGCAACAGTGGCGTATGCAACTCAATGGGCCGCCCTTCCACACCTTCACGCGTGGCCAGATTGGCCAACTCAGCGAACTTGGCCACGAAATCCGGGCGGCAATCCGGATAGCCGGAGTAATCCAACGCATTGACACCAATACCCAAGTCATGAGCACCACGTGATTCTGCCAAGCCGAGCGCCAAGCTGAGGAAGATTGTGTTGCGGGCGGGGACGTAAGTCACAGGGATATCAGCGTCTACGTCGGAACTGGCATCTCCAGCCTTGGGCACGTCGATATCCGCTGTCAGTGCCGAAGCGCCAAAGACACGCATGTCCAAGCGCATCACCAAGTGCTCATCCAGGTCCAGCGCGGCAGCAATCCTGGCGGCCGCCTGAAGCTCCACCGCATGGCGCTGACCATAATCGATACTCAAGCCGATGACCGAATAGCCCTCACGCTGCAGCCATGCCGCTACGGTGGCAGAATCCAGGCCTCCAGACAGCAGCACGACGGCTGATTTTCGCGTATTCTCTTGCGCTCCCACCACCCCCTATCCTACAGGTAGGGCAGAGAATCCCAAAACATGACTACTGTCGACAAGGACACCGTACTCGAGGCGCTGAAGGTGGTGCAGGATCCAGACCTGCACAAGGACATCGTCACGCTCGGTTTCATCAAGGATTTGGCGGTCTGCAATGGCGTTGCCAAATTCTCGATCGAACTCACCACGCCCGCTTGCCCGGTCAAGGAACAGCTCAAACAGCAAGCCTACGACGCGGTGATGGCGCTCGATGGCATCGAGACTGTCAACATCACCATGACCGCCCAGGTCAAGTCCTCGTTGCCGGCCGGCAATAAGCTCGGTGGCGACGTGAAGCATGTGATCGCCGTGACTTCTGGCAAGGGCGGTGTGGGCAAATCCACTTGTGCGGTGAACCTCGCGGCAGCCTTGGCCTCGACCGGCGCTAGCGTCGGTATTCTCGATGCGGATGTCTACGGCCCCAACGTGCCGGTGATGATGGGCATCTGTGAGAAGCCCAAGGGCCGGGATAACAAATTGTTCCCGATTGAGGCGCATGGCATCAAGACCATGTCGGTCGGCTACATGATCGAGGACGGCCAACCGGTGATGTGGCGCGGCCCAATGTTGCACCGCGCGCTGGAGCAGTTCCTCCAGGATGTGGAATGGGGTGCACTGGATTACCTGATTGTGGACATGCCTCCGGGCACCGGCGACGCTCAGCTTTCACTGTCGCAACTGGTGCCGCTGACCGGAATGGTCGTCGTCACCATGCCGCAAGAAGTCTCCTTGACCGACGTCCGCCGCGCCATCGGCATGGCCCATCAAGTCAAGACTGAAGTGCTTGGCGTCATCGAGAACATGACTGGCGACATTTTCGGCCACGGTGGTGGTCAAGCTGTGGCAGATAAGTTCCACATGCCGATGCTCGGCAGTATTCCGCTCGAGGCTGGCATGCGTGTTGGCGGCGATGCCGGGGTGCCAATCGTGATCTCCGAGCCCGACTGCGAGGCCTCGCAAATCTTCAAGCAGATTGCCGGTCGCGTGGCTCAAGAGGTCGCCAAGAAGGCCTCCACCAGCCTTCCGGTCTTGGAAGTCTGAAAAACGGCCCTAATTGGGTCGAAACAGTCACTTACGAAACGCCTGTAAGGTCGTAAGGAGGGGGTTAGCTAGGCCATCCCCTTAGTTTTCAGCTAGCCTGTTCCTGAACCTACCATGAAACGCTTCCTCCCGATTGCCCTGATCGCTGTTTTTGCAGTTGCCGTATTTTGGATTCTGAACTCCGGTGACAAGACCGAGATCCCTATCACCCCCACCGAAAACACTGCGCCGACAGTCAGTCAACCGGAGGAGCCCACCCTCGAAGGAGGCATGGAGCGCACCAACACGGTGGTCGAGGAAGAGGCCTTCGACCCACGCGGCCTGAAGGTCGGCGCCGGCAAGTATGGTCTGCATGGTACGGTCGTCGACGAGCAAGGCGCCCCGCTCGGTGGTCTTTGGGTTGCGGCCTACTCCGTGTCGTTGCCACTGATGGATTTCGAGTTCAGTCCTGAGGAGATTTTCGAACGCCCACTCGACCTGAACCTCGAACCGTTAGCTTCGACCATGGCGAATGAGGATGGCACCTTCCAGCTGGAAGGCGTTCCCGGACGTAGCCTATTCCTGGTCGCACGCGGCAAGCATCACCTCACCCGTGGGCGTCAGGCAGTGCAGTCGGAAGATGTTGGCAGCGAGAAGGGGATTTTGTTGCACACCGTACCTGGTGCGGTCTTGAATGGCCGCGTGGTCGATGAAATGGGCGGAGCGGTGGCCAACGCCGAGGTCTTCGTCGGCCCTAGTTATCTGTACGTAATCCAGGCGATCCGTAACCGCGACATCTACCTTGAGCGCATCTTTACCGACGCCGCTGGTAACTTCTCGATTGATTCGGTTCCTGCCAATGCGCGCTTGACCATCGCTGCGCTTGATGGCGCAACCCATCCAGGTATGCAAGATGTCGGTCCATTTGTACCCGGCTCCACGGTCGAGGCCACCGTGCGCCTAGTCGAAACTGGCAACCTCACTGGCCGTGCCGTTGACAGCGAAGGCAATGGGTTGGCTGGCGTGAAGGTCGTGGCAATCCCGCTTGACCTGCGCATGCTGGTCGGCTTCGTCCGCAGCCTTCCGGATTGGATGACAGAATCGGGTTCCGATGGCAGTTTCGAGTTCCCGCAGCTGCCGCGCCGCACAACCGTCCTCTTGGCCCAAGGTCGCGACGGTCGTTCTGCTCCCTACACCACGCGCATTGCTGGCAAGGAGAACGCGATGACCGAAGAAATCACCGTCGAGACCCAGCATGAGGTCAACGGACGTCTAGTCGGCATGGATGGCCGCGGCATCGCCAACGCCAAGGTCCTGCTCGGCTCGATTCCGCGCAAGGCCGACGGTAGTCAAGACATGCGAGGTGGGCGCGGCATGATGCCATCCGGCGAGAACATGTTGATTGGTGCGGCCCGTGAGATGCTCCCAGAGCTGTTGCCCTCCGAAACTTGGGTGTTCACCGATGCAGGTGGCCGGTTCACTATCCCTGCCTGGAACTCCGCCAAGTTGAAGGTTGAGGCACCAGGTTATTCCGATTCCTACTTCGACTTGCCCGGCGACCTTGAGGAAGACAAGAAGGTCGCCCTAGTCCTGCTCAAGCCAGGTTCGATCTCTGGCAAGGTCACCGACAGCAAGACCCAACAGCCGGTAAAGATGTTCGGAGTTAGCGCCCGCTTGCAGGCCAGTCAGCTGGAGCCTCGCCTCGACATCGAGAAAGAAGAGGATGAGGGATGGCGCGACTATCGTGAACGTCGCCGTATCGCTGAAGACAAAGCGCGTGGAAAAGTGTTGAAGGGCGTGTTGCAGGAAGATGAGATCGCCGTGCTTCCTGAAGGTTCAATGATGAACGAGCTGAAGAACGTCGCCATGAATGACGACGGCACTGGAAAATACCAGATCGACGGGCTGATGCCCGGCACCTGGCGTTTGGAAACTCGCGCCGGCAGCTATGTGTTGGAGCGCACGCGTGACATCGTGGTCGAGGCGGAGCAAGTCACTGACGGTGTCGATATCGAGCTATCCACCGGCGCCACCTTGGTCGGCCAGGTCGTGGCTTATGGCACGCGCGAGCCGATTTCGGGCGCGGTTGTGACCATAGGCTGGTCTAAGGAAAGCGGCATTTCGTCTTACTTCTCGATGGGACTGGAATCCATGGCCTTCGCGCGTTCGGATAAGGATGGCATGTTTGAGCTATCCGGAATCGAGCCTGGCATGGAGTGGGTGCATGTGGTTGCCGAAGGCTTCTCCCCTACTGCAATCAAGGGCAAGCCGCTCGAGGAGGATGAAGTGCGCGAGGGCGTGATCATCCAGGTACGTCAAGGTGCCACCATCCAAGGTTATGTCTTTGACCGTCACAATCAAATTCTGCCTGGCCGCATGGTCGGTGGTTACTCGATGGATTCGCAGGACTTCTGGCAGACCAGCACCAACGAGGATGGCTTCTACCAGGCCGAACATGTGAAGCCCGGGAACTACTTCATCGTGACCGCGGGATTGGATGCCGACAAACTGTTCCAAGGCGACTTTCTTTCGGTGTTGAACGGCTCCAAGTTGGTACAGGCCTTCGCACGGGAAGGCCAGACCTTGGATATCAATATCACCGACATGTCGGCCAATGGCTGTAAGTTCCGCGGCAAGTTGCTGAGTGGTGGGCAGCCGATTGCCAACAGTGCGTTGATCATGATGGCCACCGACGGTGCCACTATGTTCGACATGCGCTTGGCTACCGCACAGAGCAATGCCGACGGTGAGTTTGAGTTCCCTTCGTTGGCTCCTGGATCCTACCGCATGCAACTCGAATCCGAGATTTGGCGTGGCGCCATCGAAGTCGAGGTTCCCGATGCCGAAGAGGACTACCAAGTCCTGAGTACGCCAATGGGCAAGGTCTACGGCCGCATCGTCGAGGAAGTCACTGGTGAGCCGGTGAAAGGCGCGACGGTGAAGCTGGTCCGTGATGACTCCACCGGAGGTATGTTCGCCATGTTCACCGGCGGCAAGGAGACCGATTACGAGCAGAGCGACGAGTCCGGTAGCTTTGAGTTCACCGGCAAGTCTCCCGGTCGTTACCACATCGAAGTGGAGATGAACGAATGGGGTTCGCTGGCCTCCGATGATGCGGATAGTGGCGGTACTTCGCTAGGCAAGGCCTCGGTAAAGACCTTCCAGCTTTCACGTGATGCCAGCTACCCTGTTGGTGACATCCGCCTGCCGATTGCGTCCGCAATCCGCGTACATGTAACCACTAGCAATGGCGAACGGCCCGATCGCGGCTACAGCCTCACGGCCAAGCGTATCGATGGCGAGCTGATGGCTGACGAGGAAACCGAAGCTTGGGGTTGGGGCGAGAGCAGCTTGATCTCCGGCCTGAACCCAGGTACTTACGACATCACCGTCAGCGGGCGCGGATACATCACCACGCGCATTGATGGCGTGTACGTGACCCACGCCGAAACCGTCGACGTCGATGCCACCCTCGAGGAAGGAATGCCGTTGAACGCGCGGATCCTAGGTCCGAACAGTCAGCCGATCGCAGGCGCCAAGGTGCAGGTACTGGATAGTTCAGGCAACCGCGTCGATGGACTGGATGGCAGAGGAGCGATGATGACGCGGATGTTCGCGTCCGAGGATGGAACCATGCCGCTGGGCTCCTACGCGCCGGGCAACTACACCGTTCGCGTGGAATGGGATGGCCAAGTGAAGACGCAGTCAGCCAGCTTGGTGGGCAGCGAGGTCACCGTGGTCGAATTCCAGTTCTAACCAATCACCGGTCACGGCATCCTTACCAGGCACCGAACCGAATGCGGTCATTCAGCCGGAGTCGCCACGACTCCGGCCCCACCACTCCAACGTGGATCGGCGATTGCTCGCCAGCCATTGCTTGTGCGGAAGATGGCGTTGACGTCGCCAAGGGTGCTGCGACTCTTGATTGGCTGACCAAGCGTGGAAAGCGCATAACGCATCGACGCATTCAATCGGCGCGGTTCGAAATGCAAGGTTGGTGGCAGGTCCTGGCGATGAAAGCGCGGCGCGTTCACGGCGCGATAGGGCGACATGCCGAACACATAGCGGTTCAGGATCACCTGCAAGACGGAAGTTAGGATTGTCGGGCCACCAGGCGAACCGACTACGGCGTCGACCTTGCCATCCACCACCACGATCGCCGGCGACATTGATGACAATGGACGATTGCCTGCAATCACGGCGTTATAGGACGATTGCACCAATCCGAACTGATTCGGCTCGCCTGGCTTGGCTGCGAAGTCATCCATCTCGTTGTTCATCACGAAGCCGCCCGGCGCCATCACCTTGGCACCGAAGAGCCCGTTCAGAGTCGTGGTACAACTCACCGCCGCGCCATCACCATCGACCACCGAAAAATGCGTGGTCTGCAGATGCTCAGCGAAGGGCTGCGGCATGTCGGAATTCGGGCGTGTGTAGTGGGTCCCCGACAGCCTGCGCCGACGCTCACGCAAGTAATCCTTATCCACCAGCGCCTGCAGGTCAAAATCGCGACCAGCCGGATCGCCCAACCACTTGTTGCGGTCGCGGAATGCGGCGGAGGATGCTTCCCCAATCAACTGCACCGAACGCACATCCTGGAACCCCCATAGCCTCAGCGGGAAGCCATCCAGGCTCGTCAGCACCTGTTGCAGAAAGATTCCCCCACTAGAAGGCGGCGAAGCGCCTAGCACTTCACGGCCCTGCCAATCGAAGCGAATCACTGGACGCAGTTCCGGTCGGTAATCACGGAAGTCCTCTACACGAAGGATGCCGCCGCCGGCATCGCTGGCAGCCACCAGCTCCTCGATGATGGCACCGCCACGCATGGCGTCGATGCCATCCTTGGCGATAGTCTGCAAGGTAGCAGCAAGTTCAGGCTGACGCAGGCGAGTACCGGCTGGCCAGGCTTCGCCGTCGGCGTCATAGAACAAGCGCGCAGCCAAGGCATCCTTCTTGAAGGTCTTGGCAGCGCGCTGCAGACGCTTCACCTCAAGGTGATCTATCACATATCCATTCCGCGCCAATGCAGCCGCCGGCATGACCAACTCTTTCCATGGCAACTTTCCCCAGCGTTGGTGCGCCTCCCACATGCCGGGCACGGCGCCAGGCACACCGACGGCCTTCCAACCGACGCGCGACCAATCCGCCACTGGCTTGCCGCCTTCATTGAGATACATATCGGGAGTCGCGGCGGCCGGCGCGACTTCGCGGAAGTCCAAGAACCAGGCTTCGCCGTTGGCGTCGCGCAACAGGAAGAAGCCGCCGCCGCCGAGATTGCCCGCATAGGGATAAGTCACCGCCAGTGCGAAATGCATCGCGATCGCTGCATCTACAGCATTGCCTCCGGCGGCGAGGATATCTAAGCCGACCTGAGTGGCATCGACCTGTGAAGAGCACACCGCGCCGTATCCATCGGTGGCGAGCGCCTGCTGGGCTGCGGGCGCTACAAGGGGTGAAAGGCTCAAGAACAGTGCTGCAACGAACATCGGTCCGCACAGCCTAGCAAGACATCACTTCAGTTTGCCAACCATGTCCTGCGCATCGGGAGTGGCAAAGTACACCGTCACGCGCGTGCCAGCCAGCTGGATCATTCGCATCATCGGCGCGCGCTTCATGCCGGTCTTGCGCAAGGCGACTGCGAACTCCTCAGCATCCTTTTCGCTGTCCCACTGGGTTTCCCAATGCATCAGCGCGCGACCGTCGGTATGCACATAAGTCTGGGAAGTGTCACCACCCCAACCAGCCGACGACTCATGCACCATCTTGGCTTGGCCCATGGAAACTTCCATGGCCGTTGGCAACCTCTTCATGGTCAACATCGCGCAGCCGAACTCGCCGAGCGTATCGGTCAGGACAAGGTTCCAGCCGTCGCCCAAGGCGGCACTACGATCCTCCATCTTGATGGCGATCGGCGCATCGAACTTCTCCTTATCCCAATACTTCTCTGGGTGGAAAATCTGCTCGCTGGACGTCGGCGGCGACGTGAAGGCTCGCAGCAAGTCCTCATCGGTAGGTTCCATCATCATGGCCATCATCAGGTTGCTGCTGTCCTTGCGCACCATAAAGGTGGTGCCATCCAGGTAAGGCAGCGACAGGTTCACAATCATGAAAATCGGCACGCCATCCATGCCTTCTATCATTGCTGACATCATGTCAGCATCCATCAGATCGCCAGCTTCCAGCCAACCCTCCTGGATACCCTGAAACAAGTAGGCATTGCCGACGGCCGACGCGCTTCCCTCGACGACGCAACGCGCAGCAAACTCGCGATCAGAGTTGCCCTTGGCACCCTTGAAGATATCGTTGAGGTCGTGGTACTGATGATCCAGCGCGTGCCCGAGTTCATGCGCCATGATGAATTCTGCCATGCCACCGCTGTTGAAGGTGGAGATCATAAAAAACTTGTCGGTGACCGGGTCGAAGTACCCCCCCACTCCGGCTTCCAACATGTCGTACATGGTCTGCTCATAATCGGCACCGGGCTCGATGATACCCAGCAGCACGGCGAAATCACTGATAGCCTTTAGACGAGCCTCGCCCATCTCCTCGCGCACCGCCTTAACTGCGAACTCGCGAAATTCCTTCGGCGTGTTGATGCCCACTGGCACCTGATGCTTCCACTCCAGGCCGCGAATCTTGGCTACGCGCGGCACAATCTTGACCGCCATCGCCTCGAGCTCTTCTTGGGTGAGTCCCTTGCTTTCTTCTTCGTCACCCTCCATCTCAATCACATAGGGATCTTCTTGGGCGTACAGAGGTTGACCGCCGACGACGGCGAGTCCAAATAGCAGGGCAATCAGGGGAGGGAGAGTCTTCATGGCGTTACTAGAATAAGGTCTACGGGGCTCATGGAGAAACGCAAGCTAATCATCGTCGGAAGTGGCATTGCTGGTGCGGCTACGGCTTGGTCCGTCGCACAGCGCGGCGGCCGCGATGTGCTGCTGCTAGATGGCGCCACCCAACCAGGCAGCCACTCCACCGGTCGCAATGCCGCAATCCTGCGTACGGCCATCCCCGACGCCGCCCTGCACCGTCTGGCGCTTATCTCCGCCAATTTCTACCGCCAGCCTGGCGCCGACTTCTGCGGCACGCCGCTGGTGGAAGAACATGGCCTGATGATCATCGCAAACGCCGGTGAAAATTCTCGGCAACTGGAAGCTTGGATTACCAATCCAGCCTTCGCCTGCCCTAGCGAGAAGCTTGATTTCCAGGCGGTCCGCAAGGCCCACCCCTACTTTCGAGAAGAAGACGGCAGCGCTTGGCTGTTCGCCAACGAAGGCGGCATCGACGTGCATGCCTTGCTCGAGGCCTATCTCCGTGGCGCTTTGCAGCGTGGCGTAGAGATGCGCACCCGCTGCCAGGTGCGAAGGCTCATCCGCGAAGGCAATCGGATTCTAGGTGTGGAGACGGCCACCGGCCCGATTCTCGCCGACCAAGTGGTGCTCGCTACCGGCGGTTGGGCCAGCCTGCTCACTGACGACCTGCAGTTGCCCCTGCACTTCAACGCGCGACGCCGGCATTTGGTGGTCACTGCTGCCGATACTGCGGTGAAACCTCATGCTCCAGTGGTGTGGAACGTGGGCGCCGACGAGTTCTACTTCCGCCCCGAAAGTGGCGGCCTGCTGATGTCAGCCTGCGATCACGTCGCCGTGGCTCCGGCCTTGGGCGAGATGCTCGATCGAGACGTACTGCCCGAAGTCGCCGAAAAGGCGCTGCGCTGGCTGCCGGGCTTGGCCGATGCTGCCTTCGCCAATGCCTGGGCAGGCATGCGCACCTTCAGCAAGGACAACCGCTTCGTAATCGGCCCTGACCCGCGTGTGGAAGGCTTGTTGTGGGTGGCCGGTTTAGGCGGACACGGCATCACCTGCAGTTATGCGGTGGGTGAATTGGCTGCGGATTGGATTCTCAATGGACGGAGCGCTCATCCTTCGGCTCCGGCTCTTCATCCACGACGTCTGCTCTTGAATCGTGAGCAACATCAGCTGGCGCGACACTGAGGTCGGCGCCAAAATCAAGTTCACGCTCCAAGCCAAACTCCAGGCGCAGAATCGCACCGCCACCATCTTCGCGATTGAAGCCGAGCAAACGGCCGCCTAGTCGACGCATCAAACGCGCGACCGAGTGTAGACCCAAGCCACGTACCTTGACATCGTCGCGATTGCCGCTTTGGAACGGTCGGGTGAGGTCAGCGAGGTGACCTTTGGGAAGACCTGGACCATTGTCGACCACTTCCAACCAGGCGCCATCCTCATGTTCGCCCCAGCGCAGGATTAGGAGGGCGTCGGCTACTCCGGACATGGCTTCGAGCGCATTCCACATTAGGTTCAGCATGGCGCGCTGCAGGTCCATACGGTTGCCGCGAACTTGTAGGTGGTCTGGACCTTCGACCTGAACTTGGACCGCTCCGGCTGCCCGAGCGCGGAAGATTTCGGCAGCCTCGGCAGCTGTAGGCGCCAAGTCCACCGGTAGCAAGCGGGCCGGTTGGCCTTTAGCGATGCCCAACATCTCCTCGCAGAGCGTTGAAGCATGGGCTGCCGAAAGGCGAATGGCCTCCAAGCTGGTGTGCAGGTTGGCCGGGGAATTTAGGCCTTCCCCGCCCTTAAAGACCCGTAATTGGAGGTCTGCATGGCCGATGACCGTGCCCAGCAGGTTGCGGATATCGTGCGCTGCCATGGCCGCATCGAGGGCATCGCCGTCGTGCGGGTTCGAGGATCTGGAGTAAGGAGGCTTGGTCATGGGGTGTCCCTATGAGAGAATGATTCCCTGTGGACTACGGACATGCAAGACGTTTTGCGACTAGGGAGGCGCGGCGCATCGCTGGCGACCTCTATCCGGGGCCAGTTCTGATGCCTCGTGGCTTGCTGCGTGGGCTCGATCCAATCCTGGCGGTGGCGCTCGGTCCGGCCACTGAAGGCCGCGAATCCTTCCATAACGCATTCGAGCGCATGCTTCGCGGGCGTCCGGACGGCCCGCTGTTGTTGGCCTTGTGGGGCTCGGCATCGAGTGGTGAGATTCCTCATGAGGACTTACGCCTGATTCTAAAGCGCATGCCCACCTCAATGCCAGTCGATCCCGCCACACGTGGTGAGTTGCTGTCCTATCTGCATCCGCGCGCATCGGTTCTGGCTCGCTGCACCTTGGCCCTAGCTCAACGCAACGAACCCGAAACCCTAGCTCCGGCCGAGCGCTTGGCCTGCGGTTTCGTCGTCACCCGTCTGCTCACCGACTTACCCCAACATCTGGCCGCTGGCGACCTGCACCTGCCACAATCCGACCTCGATGCCGTCGACTTGAGCCGCGAGGAATTATTCGACATGGTCCGCACCCCGGCGGTGAATCGCTTCCTCGCTATGGAATGTGAATGGGCGCGCGACCTGCTGCGCCAAGGCTTGCCTGTGTGCGAACGCGTCGGCGCGCGCCTGCAACGTGGGTTGCGCGCGGCGGTGTTGCGCTCTGAGATGCTGCTGCGTCGCGTGCGCAATCCCAATAACGACATTTTCCGCGTCGCTCCCACCTTGAGTGCCCATGAACGTTGGCGATGTGCGGTGCGCGCTTGGCGGCCGCTGAAGGCCAAGGCACTGCCACCCGACGAAACCCCGAAGTCGAAGGTATCCTAAGCGAATGCACCCATTCCTAAAGTGCCTGCGCATCCGGCAGTGGACCAAGAACGTGGTCCTCTTCGCGGGTTTGGCCTATAGCGGTGGTGCCTTCGATACCGACAAGATCTTCACTTCGGTCTGCGCCTTTGCCGCCTTCTGTCTTGGCAGCAGTGCGGTCTACGTAATCAACGACCTACTCGACCGTGAGCGCGATCGCCTGCATCCTGTCAAGAAGTTGCGCCCTATTGCTTCGGGCAAAATCTCGTCCAGACAAGCCTTGGTGCTGGCATCGATCCTCACCCTCGCGAGCCTTGGCATCGCCGTCACCGTCGGCAACATGTTGTGGGCGCTGCTCGGCTATTTCCTGCTGCAAGCCTTCTACACGCCATTGCTGAAGCACATCGTGCTGCTCGACGTGTTCTCGATTGCGGCCGGCTTTTCACTACGTGTGCTCGGCGGCGTCTGGGCAGTGGATGCGATTCTGTCGCCTTGGCTAGTAGCCTGCACTGTGCAGCTGGCCTTGTTCCTGGCCTTGTGCAAGCGTCGCGCCGAAGTGGCCAACCTCGAGGGCTCCGGCGGTGAAGCCGCGCAACGACCGATCCTCGCCGCCTATGCCAGTCCAGGTACCGACATGATGGTCGGCATGGTGGGCGCGGTGTTGTTGGTGACCTACACGCTCTACACGTTGCTGCCAGCCAATGTCCTAGCAGTAAGCACGCCTGGCTTGGTATCCCGCGCCGGCGCACCCGGCATGGTCTTCACCTTGCCCTTCGTCTACTACGGCGTATTGCGCTATCTCTTTCTGGTCTACGGTCACGGCAAGGGGGAGCACCCTGAGCGCGTCGCCACGATGGATTTGCCGATGATCCTGGCAGGCCTTGGTTTTGCCTCCGTCGCCGCTTACGTCATCTACTTCTAATCTGCGGTCGCCACCTGCGTGACCGAATCCCGCTAGCACGATGAAAAGTAAAGTCGCCTTGATTCGCACAAGCGCGGACACGGTCCTGGAGGATGTTGCGCGTGCGATGGACTTGGGCGGAGCTGCCGACGCCCTACCGGCCGATTCCACTGTGATTCTGAAGGACAACATCACGTGGCATCTCCCCTTCCTCTCGGCCAACACCACGCCATGGCAATTGGAAGGATCGATCAAGTGGCTGCAGGAGCAGCAGCGCGAGATGATTGCGGTTCACAACGACACTGTGGTGACCGACCCAATCGAAGGGCTGGCCAACCTCAAGTTGCAGCCAATCTATAGCGCCTATGGGGTGGAGCAATTTTTCGTCAACGAGGCCGACAGCGTGACCTGGTCGAAATGGCGGCCAAGCTCGCCCACCCCATCCCTGGATCGTGTCTATCCCGAGGGCACCGAGTTCCCCGATCTGTTCCACGGCAAGTCGGTGTTGCACTTCCCCACAGTCAAGACTCATATCTACACCACCACCACCGGCGCGGTGAAAAACAGTTTCGGTGGCTTGCTGAATACCAAGCGCCATTACTGCCACACCTGGATCCATGGCGTACTTGCCGACCTCATCGCCGTGCAGAAGGAGTTGCACAGTGGCATGTTCGCAATTGCCGACGGCACCCTAGCCGGCAATGGGCCAGGACCGCGCACCATGATGCCGGTTGAGAAGAACCTGTTCATCGCCTCTTCTGACAATGTGGCGATGGATGCGGTAGCTGCCCGACTGATGGGCTTCGACCCCTACGAAATTGGCTACTTGCGTGAATGCGCCGAACGTGGTTTGGGTGCCGTCGACGAGGCGGATATCGAGCTGATCGGCGACGAGGTCGAAAGCGGTTGGGGGTTCACCGTCGGCGATAATGTCGCCTCGCGCTTCGGCGACGTGTTGTGGTTCGGCGCCCTGAAGCGCATCCAAAACCTGTTTTTCCACACGCCGCTGGTTCATATCTTTAGCGCTGGCTCGCATGTCTTCCATGATGAATGGTGGTGGAAGCGTCACGGACGCAAACGCATGGCCAAGGTCGCCGAGGAGACTCAGTGGGGTCGCCTATTCGCCGACTATCGACCAAAACCATGACGGCCGAAGACAGAGTGGAGATCCGACGGGCACGGCTATCGGACTTACATGTGGTGGTCGAGATAGTGCATGAGGCCGTCGCCTGGATGAAGGGATTCGGCGAGTCCTTATGGACGGACGCCGAGGTCCGACCTGAGGCCATCGAGACGGATGTGGCGACAGGCAATCATTATCTGGTTCACCGCGGCGATTGCGTCCTGGGAACCTTCTTGATGCAGGATAGTGACCCCGACTATTGGCCCGAGGCCGCAACCGGAGAAGCCTTGTATCTGCATCGCATCGTCATTCGTCGCGCCTTCGCCGGTGCCGGTCACAGCAGGACGATCCGCGACTTCGCCGAGGCCGAAGCGCGTCGCCGCGGGATTTCCTACTTGCGCCTGGATTGCGATCGTGAACGTGCTGGCCTGAACACGCTGTATGCGAAGCTCGGCTTCCGTTTCCACAGTGAAGTTGAAATCGGTGACTATTACGGCAACCGCTATCAAATGGCGGTTGACCAGTCCAAAGCTAAGGGATGATTTCGACGGCAACCGGGTTCGACACGAAGTCGACCACCCCGGTGACCGAGTCCCCATGCACGAAGGCGAAGTGCAAGGCAGGGGTAAGCATAGCGGTAAAATGTAGAGAAGTTATAACGCTCCGAGTTTACTCCCAGCTGAGCGCCATTGTTTTTCTCCCCTGACAGGCTCTAGAGGGTATCGGCGGCGACAGTATCACCGCCATCCAGGAATCGCCACACCGCGCGACCGCCGGACTTCTCCTCCAGCAGGGATTGGAAGCGCGGCAGTTCCGCTTCATCGAGCTCCACTTCGCCCAGCCATCCTTCGGCGCCGAAATCGCCGTCGAACTGAATCGACGAACACAGCGCCTCCAACTCGGTGCGAAGGCCAAGCGCCTCGAAGGTCAATCTCAGCGAAACACGTACTCGCGGCACAATCTCAAAGCGCCCAGCATCGTCTACACCACGCGCCGTCGCCGCGGTGTAGGCACGTGCCAAGCCACCGGTCCCAAGCTTGGTGCCGCCGAAGTAACGCACGCAGATTGCACCGATATCATCCACTCCACTGCCTTCAAGTACCTGCAGCATTGGACGCCCGGCCGAGCCACCGGGTTCGCCGTCGTCGCTGAAACGATAAGCGTTGCCGATGCGCCAAGCCCAGCAATGATGGCAAGCCTTAGGATGCTCGGCGCGCAACTTCTCCAAACGCTGCATGAAGACTTCCTCAGCAGGTGCATGGAAGACATAGGTCAAGAAACGCGAGCCACGATCCTCGTGTTCACCAAGACCAGGACCAGCAGGGATGACCTTCGCCATGAGATTAAACCTAGTCGCTGAACAAGGCAGCGGTGCGTGTCTTGGCCACTTCCGGCTGCATGGCCGGCGCGGTCATCACCGCACTGCGTAAGACATCGCGCCACTTGGAATCCGGCAGGGCACCAAGATGGGGAACCACCTCGCGGATCAGCTCGCGGACATTCGACGCGTTCTGATGAGCAACTTTGATGACCTGTTGCACGTCGACGTCGTCGTGATCCTCATGCCAGCAATCGTAATCGGTGACCATTGCGATGCAGGCGAAGCTAATGCCGGCCTCGCGCGCGAGCTTGGCCTCGGTTGCATTGGTCATGCCGACGATGCGTGCGCCCCAAGACCGAAACTTCTCCGATTCGGCGCGGGTCGAGAACTGCGGCCCTTCGATGCACACATAGGAGCCACCCTTATGCACCTTGATTGGATGCGCGGCTGCTACGCCCAGCACCTTCTCAACCATGCTGTTCGACACCGGCGACGCCATTGGCACATGGGCAACGATGCCATCCCCGAAGAAGGTCTGGCGACGTCGGTAGGTGCGGTCGATAAACTGGTCCACCATCACGAACTCGCCGGGTGCATATTCCTGACACAGGGAACCGACCGCCGACACCGACAGTAGGCGCTGCACACCGATGCTGCGCAGGGCGTAAATGTTGGCTAGGTAAGGAACCTCGGTCGGCATGTAACGATGTCCGCGGCCGTGACGCGGCAGGAAGGCCACCTCGGTATCACCGATGCGACCCAACAGCAGACTGTCGGAAGGGTCGCCCCAGGGTGTCTCAATCTTCACCTCGCGGCGGTCGACTAAGCCATCCATGTCGTAGACGCCGCTCCCTCCGATAACCCCAACTCGTGCTCTATTCGTCGTCATTCTTTAAACGTTTGGCTTTGGCCCAAGGGCTGTCGGCGGGAAGTTTCTCTTCAGGACTTTTTCCTTTGCCGTCCTGCGATTCCGGACGATTACGGTCATGCCCTGCCTTGCGATTGTCGTCACGGTACTTTTTGCGATCGCGTCCCCAACCTCCGCGTTGGTCACGGTCGTCGCGGTTGTGCCCCGAACCTCTACGTTCGCTGCGACGGTGGTCATCGCGGTTGCCGCGCCAATTGCCGCGATCGCGCCCGTCGCTGCGGTCATCCCCTACAGGGCGCACAAAATGAGGGCGCCTACTGCGGCCTCCACCTCGACCACGGTCATCACCGCGTCGTCTCCGATCTTCACCAACCGGGCGCACGAAATGCGGGCGACCACCACGACCACCGCGGTCTCGACCATAGCCGCGGTCCTCATCACCATGACGATCGGGTGCGCCTGGGGAACGATAGCCACGCGAACGACCTCGCTCGCTGTAGTGACGGCGATCCTGGTAATCGCTTTCAGCAGGGACCACGCCGTCGTCATTCGGCCAATCCAAGGGATGGCGCGCAACCCAGATGCGCAGGGCCATGTAGTCCTTTTCTGTCGGCATCAGCAGGCGCTTGCACACCAGGGTGGCGTAATGACCGCGCGGTAGCGAGAAACGCACACGCATCTTCTGCCGACGTCGGTAGATCTCGTCCTGGTCGGCCGGCGCGGCACGCAGGAACTCTGGATTCATCAACACTGAACGTGACTCCGCCTGCGGACGGAAACCGTTGATGTCTAGCTCCATGAAGGCCGACATCGGGATGCCCTCATGACGGAAAACCTTTTTGTAGAGGCGTTCCGTCTCGGCGTCGAGTTCTATGTCGGGGCCGAGCAAGGGCAGCTGAAAATCCTTCAGTTCCTTGTGCTTGCTGGTGGCCATGCCGCGATAGACCGGCAAAGGGCCGGCGTCGCAAGGCAGCCAAGCCAGATCCTCCTCATCGACCATCTCCTGGACCTTAATCGCGACGGCGCGGTTCCATAGGTATGACTGGAAGGCGAACAGATGAATGGTGCGTTCGCGCGTGGCGATGCCGCGCTCCAGGGCGCCGCGGAAATCCTCGGGGTTCTCCTTCAAGTGTTCGAAGACCGACGAGCCACGACGGTGGCGCGTGTATTCGGATAGGGCTTCCCAATCGCCCCAACGCTTCTGCATGCCATGCTTGTACTTCTCGACATGCTCGGCGCCGTAACGCGAAGGCGCGGCGAGCAAGGCACGCAAGGCCCCTTCGTAATCGCCGCGCAGCAGCGAACGTACCACGAATCCCTGGCCATGGCGCAGACAACCGAAACGCTGGTCGTCGAAGTAGTTCGGCAAGCCCATCTTGCGCACCTGATTCAGGTTGACGCGAATCCGCCGCATGTCGTCGGCCTCTAAGTCGCGCACGACAATCTCGAAGCTGTTGCCGTTGGAGTCGGTCGACTCGATGGCGCGCATCGCACGTCCAATCGGACGGATGGTCATGGCCTTGTCACGGAAGGTTACCGGTTTGCCGCCTTCGACGGTCATCACTTGGCTGGTGATGCCATCCTTATCCTTCAGGCCCGCATAAGCGACTGCGGTGCGCTCGACACCGGCGGCCTTAGACAACATGTCAGCGGCCTCGAAGGTGGTCAGGCCGCGTTTGGTAATGCGATAGACGGCGAAAGGGCCATCGCCCAATAGGGACGCGTCATCGAGAATTTCGCTGACGCGGAAATCATTCTGGGTGCGTTTAAGACGCATCTTCTCATCATTATGCTGGGGAGGGCATCGAAGGCCGCCACTCGAAGGCGGTGTTCTCACATGCCGGGAAGCGCGTATTGTAGCAGACGTCGAAATCATCGCCGCCAAAAGCGCAGGCGCTAATCAGGCGAGCTCGTCGAACTGGCGTCGCAGCTGTGCGGCCAGTCGTACGCCCACCAGGCGCTCTTCATCGACCACTTCATGCGCACCAGCCTCATTGATGTCAGCGAGGTACCGGTGATAGCGGACACGCGCGATGATGTGCGCATCGGGATTGATCGAGCGAACCAACTCCACAATGGTGCGTGCGCCAGCGGGATCTGGAACGGTGACCACTACGGAAGCAGCGTTGGCCACGCCAACATGTTCCAATACATCCGCGTTCATCGCATCGCCAATGTATCCGGCGAAACCGAGACGCCGAACCCTGGCGATCGACTTGGGATTCAGGTCTACGACCGTGACGCGTTTGCCATATCGCTCGACAGCTTGCCCGACAGCCTCACCTGCCGGACCAAAACCGATGATGATGAAATGCTTCTGCGATGCTTCCGGAGCACGCGCCTTCTTCCTTATCGGTTCAGGCAGGATCTTTAGCTTGCTGAGCATGGTCACCGCAGAAAGCGAGAAGGAGGGCGCCAAAGCGACCAGATAAGGTGACAGGAAAAGCGTGGTGATGGTGGCTGAAATCACCAGCGCGAATAAGTGTTCATTGATCAGGTTGCCGCGCGCGACCGCCGCCAACACGAAAGAGAACTCCCCCACCTGACCAAGGCAGATGCCGGTAGCCAGGGCATTGGCGTGTGACAGTCCGTAGCGATGCAGGATTAGCCACACGATGAGTGCCTTACCGACGACAATCGCCGCAACCACCGCCATGACCTTCGGCAGGTTCTGGAAGAACCAGGCCGGATCACCGAGCATACCGATGGAACTGAAGAACAGGGTGACCAGCAGCGTGCGCAAGGAAGCGATGTCGGCGCGAATCTGGGTGGCGAAGGGAGATTCGGCCAGTAACATGCCGGCGACGAAGGCGCCAAGTGCCGGCGATAGGCCTAACGTGTGCGCACCCCATGCGGAACCGAGTCCGGTGACGATGGTGAGGAGAATCGGCAAGTCCCTGTTACGCAGCAACGATGGATTGTTCAGGACCTTTGGCATGATCCTGCTAAACAGGATGTAAAGGACGATGATCAAGACGATCGCCCATGTCAGCGTCTTGAAAATATCCAATCCCACCTGGCCGATGGAGCCTTGGCCGCCGAGCGCCGTGACCAACAACACCAACGGCACCAAGGCGATGTCCTGCACCAACAACACACCCAAGGCATGGCGACCATGAATGCTTTCAATCTCGGCACGCGACACCAGGAGGCGGAGTACGCAAGCGGTACTGCTCAAAGCGACCATCGCCCCAATCGTGACCGAAGTGCGCCACGGCATCGCGAAGATCGCGGCGGCGCCAGCACCGATCGCAATGGTGATCAGAATCTGGGTGACTCCCCCGCCGAGCGCCGCACCGCCGAGGCTCCGTAATCGTTGCCACGAGAACTCAAGGCCGATGGAGAACAGCAACAAGGCCACACCGAGGTCGGCGAGCGCGGTGACCTCGGCGGCACTGGAGATGACCTCCAGCGCGTTCGGCCCCAACAAAGTACCTGCTGCCAGATAGCCAATGATGGGACTCTGCCTCAGGCGCTCACAGAGGACGCCGAGGGTTAGGGCCGTGAACAACAGGACCAGGATGTCGAACAGCGAGCTCCAGAGATCCATATGTGGCATTTTTGCATACCGCGGCGACGGCTCATAGGCAACTGCACCATGTTTTTCGTCAGAGCATCCTTGACTTAGTATGGGTCATCATGAGAGCCTCAACGCCTGCACTGAGCAACACATGGGTCTGATCCTCGCCGTCGCAACCTTCACCCTCGCCGCTTCCTTCATCTGTTCGCTGTTTGAATCGGCCCTCTACGCGGTCACGCCCTCGCAGGTCGAGCTGCTCAAGCAGCGCGGCGGCCGAGGCGCACGCAGGCTCGAGAAGTTACGCGCCGACATCGAGGAGCCGATTGCCTCGATCCTTACCGTTAACACCATCGCCCATACCGTAGGTGCATCCTGGTGCGGTGCGATGGTCGCCCAGGAATACGGTGAGCAGTCAGTGGTATGGTTCGCCACCATCTTTACCATTGCAGTACTCGGTCTCACCGAGATCATCCCCAAGAGCATCGGGGTTCGCCATGCCGCCTCCTTGGCACCACGCATCGCTATCCCACTACAGCTGATGACTTGGCTCTCATGGCCAATCGCACGTCCCGCTCGCGCGGCGATGCGTCGGTTCTCCGGCGCCGACGGCAACATCGGACCGAGCGAAGATGAAGTGATGGTCTTCGCACGCTTGGCTTCCCGTCATGGACAGCTGCGCGGCGAGGAAAGCATTTGGGTCGAGAACGCATTGACCCTCGATCGCGTGCGTGTGCATGAATTGATGACACCGCGCAGGGTGGTCGAGAAGCTGCCAATCGACATGACTATTGCCGACGCCATCGCACGCACCGATCGCTGGATCCACAGCCGTGTGCCGGTCTTCGATCCGCAGAGTCCCGAAGATATCGTTGGCGTGGTCTACCGCCGTGAGGTCTTCGATGCCGGCATTGACAACAAGGGTGATATGCAAATCGGCAAATTGAGCCGAACCTTGGAATCGGTGCCGGAAAGCATGAAGGCACACACCTTGCTGCAAATGTTCCTGCAACGACGTCGCCATCTGGTGGCCGTAGTCGATGAATACGGCAGCTTCCAGGGCATCGTCACGCTCGAGGATGTGTTGGAATCAATGCTCGGTGCCGAGATTGTGGATGAACACGATGAAGTCGCCGACCTACAGGAACATGCGCGTACCTCCAACCCGCATTCAGACCCAGACGCCGATCAAGATCCGTCGGAAGCGAACAACCAGAGTTAAGAAGCGTCGTAGTGCGTCGGCGGACGGAATTTGCGTAGCTTGGTCAGCATCACGCACAGATCCTTCGGATAAGGCGCACTGATCTCGAGGTCGTCGCCGCCGCCGAAGGGCACCAGGTGTACCGATTGGGCGTGCAGGGTGAGCCGGTCAATCAACGGCTTCTCGACCCGGCCATGTTTCGGGCGGTAGCCGCTCTTGAGATGTGACAGCAACAATGATTCGCCGCCGCCATAGAGCGTGTCCACTGCAAGCGGATGGCCGATCGATGCCATGTGCACACGAATTTGATGAGTGCGCCCAGTCTGCGGTCGGCACTCTACCAGCGAATAGCCGCGAAAGCGCTCCAGGGGCTCGTATTCGGTCAATGACGGCTTGCCATGCTTGTGGATGCACATGCGCCCCCCACGACTACCGCGCCCTGGATCCTCAGCGATCGGGCTGTCGATCACACCTCCGGTATGAACTTCCCCAAGCACCAATGCATGATAGGTCTTCTCAACCAGGCGACTCTCGAACAAGCCGCGGTAATAACGCTCGGCTTCCAACGAAAGGGCATAGAGGACCACGCCAGAAGTGCCTAGGTCCAGGCGATGCAGACCGCGTGGGCGTTTTTCCAGCGGCCCTTCGCCTTGCGGCCCGGCAGCTTGCTTGCGCTCCGCCCATTCCAGCAGCGCACCACTCATATGCAGCGGATGTTCCCCCCAACGGCTCGGCTCCACGGGGATGCCGGCAGGCTTGTTGACTGCAACCAGGTGCTCATCCTCATACAGCACGTCGAAATCGACCCGTTTGGCCTTGATCTGCTTCAACTCCTGCATCTCGGCTTCGACGATCACCACTTGCCCGGTGCGCAACTTGTCCGATGGTTGGGCGCGCATGCCATCGATCTGAATCGCACCTTCGCGTACCAAATCGCGCAGGATTCCCTTCGAAATTCGCGGCCAATGTGCTGCAAGGAATTCATCCAAAGGACTGCCGGTCCAGCCCTCCTCTACGGCGAGTACCTTCACTTCGCGATCTCGGATGCTGCGGATTCTCCCGTCGCTTCCGGTGCCTTCGATACTTCCGTAGTTTCGACGCTCATCGGCAAGCCGTCCAGGTCGGTCTCTAACGCGGCCAGGAAAGGCAGGTTGCGGAAGCGTCCGCGGTAGTCGAGACCAAAGCCGACCAGGAATTGATCGTCTTGGAATTGCACGGCGAAGGCGTCGGCGCTGATCGGCACGGCGCGACGCACTGGCTTGTCGATCAACACGGCGATGGTGACCTTGGCAGCACCCATTTCCTCAAGGAGGAAGCAGCGTGCGGCGGTCATGGTGCGGCCGGTGTCGAGGATGTCGTCCATCAACAGCACATGCTTGCCCTTGACGTTGTCCGGATGAGGCAGCCATTCGGGTTTGGCCTCCTTCTGCGGCGAGGTCGCGTCGCCGTAGGTCTGGATGCGGATGAAATCCATCACGAGGCCGGATGGCAGACGCCGGACTAGGTCGGCGGCAAAAAACATCGCGCCACCCAACACCGGGATGGCGGTGACCTCATCGTCGCCAAGAAGCGGCTTGAGGCGATCAGCCAGGCCGTCGAGGGCCTCGGACAGCTCCTGAGCCCGGAGCACGATGCGGTGCCGGTAGCGAATCATGGCAATATTCTAGAAGCACCAGCCTGAATGGGCAGAAAATCCGTTTACGCGCACGACAGCTGGCACATTTCCTGTGAATCAGCCGATACCAAATACCCCCCACGTAGACGGCGAATCTCTACATCTGTGATCCAAAAATCCACTCAAAACCCCTACGTTCTCGTGGTCGAGGACGACCCTGACCAAAGCAGACTGCTTGAGGTCGGGCTCGCGCAACAGGGTTTCCGCATTACGGCTGTCCGCGACGCCCGAAGCGCCCTCCACCGCCTCACCCTGGAACGATTCGACGTCGTGGTCTCCGACCTCAACCTGCCAGGCATGAATGGTGATGAACTGCTGCGCTTGATCCGCAACGTCGACAAGGAGCTGCCCTTCATCATGTTGACCGGCGAGAACGACGTCGATGTGGCGGTGCGCTCCGTCCACGAAGGAGCCGACGAATACCTGATGAAACCGGCCAGCGTCGGCAAGGTGGTGCAGCACATCCTCAGTGCTATGGATCGACGTCGGCGCCGTGCCGACAAGGACCGCAGATTGCGCGACGCAGATATGGCGCAGCTGAAGGCCTTCATGTCGGGGGTGCAGGCGCTGGTGAACTCGCTCGAGACGAAGGATGAGTACACCCGCAACCACTCGAAGAAGGTGGCGCAGGTGGCGCTGATGATGGCGCAACGCCTGCCAGGCATGGATAAGCGCCAATTGCGCGAGATTCGGGTCGGCTCGTGGCTGCATGACATCGGCAAGATCGGCATCCCACTGACCATCCTGCATAAGGAAGGCAAGCTCAACGATGAGGAGTGGGAAGAGATCAAGAAGCACACCATCTACGGTGCGCGCATCCTTGAACCGCTGGCCAAGCACTATCCGCATGTGCAGGCAATCGTGCGCCATGAGCATGAGCGTTGGGATGGCGGCGGCTATCCCGACGGCCTGGCTGGAAACGACATTCCACTGGGTTCTCGGTTGATCATGATTGCCGACACCTACGACGCGATATGCTCGACACGCCCATATCGGAAGGCCAAGCCTCGCGAATTCGCGTTGAAGGTCATCCAAGAGGGTGCTGGCACGCAGTTCGATCCCAGTCTCGTGCCGGTCTTTGAAGAGACCTATCACGAGTTCCCTTGCCCAGTCTGATCGTCCTCTGCACCGCCCTACTCGCTGCCGTTCCGGTGGCTGGGGTTGGTCCATGCCCGGAGACCGAAGTTGCTTCGCCCGCTTTCGCCTCCTCGACCACTCCGGATTCCACCGAAAAATTCGGCATAAATGACGAACATCCGGCAGCGCTATCGCTGCTCGAACTGCATTTCAACGATGACCAGATCGAGTTGCGCCTGCGTATGCAGGAACTGACTTGGCGCGAAGTCCCGCGTTGGCTGCTCGACACCGACCTCAGCGGCAACATCTCCAACTTCGAGTTCGAGGAGGGTTGGGATCGCGTCGCCGCCATGATCGAGGAAGGCTTGTGGCTAGAGTTCGATGGCAGGATCGAATACCCCGGCTGGGTGATCCACGCTTATGAAGACTTAGGCGAGACTCATTCCGACGGTAGCGTGCATTTCGAACATGTGGTGCTAACTGCCACCATGCCGCGCCCGGATTCGCTGTACGCCGCGCGTATTCACAGCGATTTGTTCCTCGAGGACGGCAACCCCAAACACACCTTGGTGATTAACGTCACTGGCATGGGGCCAGATTCAATCCACACGCTGCTAAGAGATGAAGACCGCGACTACGACTTCACCATCCCATCCAGCTCGCGCGTACTCGGTCAATACGTAATCCTCGGTTGGGAACATGTGCTCATCGGTTACGACCACCTAGCCTTCCTGCTCGCGTTGTTGTTCGGCGTGGCCTGCCTAGCCGACCTGCTATGGGCCGTCACCGCCTTCACCTTGGCACACTCGATCACCTTGGCGCTTGCCGCCCTCGACATCTTCAGCTTGCCGCCGATCATCGTGGAGCCGGGAATCTCGTTGAGCGTCTTGGTGGTACTCGCTTGGCATCTTCGTCGCGGCTCGGCTGACGCACGCCCGTGGATTCCCGCCTTTCTGTTTGGCCTGCTGCACGGCTTCGGCTTCGCGGGTGTGCTGAGCGACATTGGTCTGCCGGCTGGAAGCCACGCCATCAGCCTGGTCGGCTTCAACCTCGGCGTCGAGCTCGGCCAACTCACTTTCGTGCTGCCGGCGGTAGCGCTGGTTGTTTGCATTCGCAGCCTCAACAAGAAGGAGAACCACAACAACCTGCGCGAGTTGGTAGCGCTGCCATCCTTGGCCTTCGCCATGTTCCTGGTCGGCAACGTAGTGGTGAACTTCTGGTTCGAAGGCAGTGCTGCTACGCCAGCACGATGGATCGCATTCACATGCGGCATTGCCTGCGGCGCAATCATGTGTTTCCTGCCCGGCGGCGCACCCGACAAGAATCAAATCCTCAGGCGTCTCAGTTGGCAGGCCGGCCTGCTGTTCCTCTTCTTTACCCTAGGGCAGCAACTGCGCGCCTAATTACAGCTTTCACCATGCCCACACTTGCCGCCGCCTCCAACTTCCTGGCTCCCCTGCTCCTGACTGCAATCGCCGCACTCGTACTACCGGCCTGCGTCACCAATCCAAATCCGGACCTCCCGCTTGAGTTCCAACGCGGCAACTCCTGGAAGACCTTGACTCTGGCCGACTTCGAGAACGTCAATGGTACGGAAGATACGTGGAAGGAAGTGGACGGTGTCATCCTGTGTTCGGGCATACCCAACGGCGGTGCCCGCACCCACCATCAGTACAAGAACTTTGAGCTCACGCTGCAGTGGAAGCATCACACCTATGCCGGCAACTCTGGCGTCTTTCTGTGGTGCCCCGAGTCCGCATTCACCGACCTACCGCCGGGCCAGCTGCCGCGCACCGGCATCGAAGTG
>JASMKM010000088.1 GCA_030749235.1 Planctomycetota bacterium
GCCAGCGGCTGTGGTGCCGACGTCGACCTGCAGCAGTTGCCGCTATCGGCGGGCTTATTACAGAGCCGCACCGGTTGGGAAGCTGCCGTCGGTGAAGGAGAAGACTATGAGTTGCTGGTGGTTTGTTCACGGCGTTCCGCCAAGCGTGCTCTGAAGGACCCACGTTTTCAGGCCATCGGCTTGGCTGCGATTGGCCGAATCCGCGAAGGTGACAAGCTGCGTTGGCTGTTGGATGACAAGGTCAAACGCCTCCGCAGCCCTGGGTGGGATTATCGTTGGGGGAGCGACTTATGAGTTTCATTTCCACTCGATATCACCTGGATTCGGAAGCACGCCAGGAAGCCTTCGGCGTGTTGCTTGGCGCCCTGCTGCAAGGTGGGGATTGCGTCGCCCTAATCGGCGAACTGGGCACTGGCAAGACCACCACCTGCCGTGGCATCGGCCGTGGCCTAGAGTGCATGGAGCCTTTGCGGTCGCCGACTTACCTGCTCTGTCACGAGGTTGAAGGGCGCCACCCAGTGCTGCATCTGGATGCCTATTTTCAGATGCGCATGGATTCGTTGCTCGGCGAGGGGTTATGCGAGCGCTTCGATGAGCACCGCGTCCTGTTGGTGGAATGGGCCGACCGCTGCGAGAGTTGGTGGCCGGAGGACCGTCTGGAGTTGCACTTAGAGGTCGATGTAGAGGGCCGAGAGCTTAGAATTGCGGCTTTGGGACCCAGATCCGCCCAAATCCTGCATGCCCTCAAGGAATCAGCGAAAAAGGCGGGTTTTTCATGAACCAACCCACTTCAAACTCGTTTTTCTGGGGGATTCAAGCATGAGTCCCAGTTCCGACGATCTCCTCACTCGATTTGCTGCTGGCGATTCGGCAGCCTTTGATGAGTTGGTTGCGAGCTTGGCCCCGCGCCTGAAGGGCTACTTTCTGCGCCAAGGGGCGCAATCATCCACAGCTGAGGACCTCGTCCAGAATGTCTTTGTTCGCCTCCTACAAAATGCCAGCCGCTATCAAGCGAGCGGGCGTCTGGATGCGTTTTGCCTGCGCATCGCACGCAATCTGTGGATCGATCATTGCCGCCGCGGTGGCCGGGTCTTCTCCTCGGACGAAGCCTTCGACCGCGCCGACCCAAGACCAGGTCCGGTCCAAATGGCCGACAGCGGTGATCGCGCGGGCTTGTTACGCCTCGCCCTTGAGCAACTCGATGCCGACACGCGCGAGTTATTGGAACTCGCAGTTCTTCAACAACTGCCGTATCGGGAGGTCAGCGTGATCCTCGAGATCCCTGTCGGCACAGTCAAGTCGCGCGTTTATTACAGCTTGAGGAAGCTGCGTGACCATCTGCATCATCTCGGTCCACAGGAGGACCTGTCATGAGCGACCACCCATTCCAGATTCCGGAACAGGAACAGCAGGAGTTGGATCGGCTCGGCGCGGAGTTGCGTGATGCTATGCCGACGGTTCACCTTGATGAGGACTTCCATGAGCGACTCGCGGTCACGCTGCAGGATAGCTGGACCTTCCGCAGTGCCTTGCAGAACAATGGCATGATCCGCATGGCTGCAGGTTTGTTGGTGATGACCTTGGCAGCGGCACCGGTTGCCGCATGGGTGGGGCTATGGCCTAGCCAGAAGCAGGAACGACCTTCTATTGGTTTCGAGTTGCCCGAAGAGCTCGACATCGATCAAAGTGGCGGCACCTTGGGGGATAGCCAAGGCCACCAAGTGGTCGGCCCCAACGATGAGTTTGAGGTGGTCGAATGGACGCCGGAACGTCGCGTCGCCTTGGAGCGTTACAACCGTCTGGTGTCGGCAGTCGCTTTCTATGAAGGTCAGGCTCTGTCCGCCAATGCTCCTATTGCGAGTGCTTGGGGCGAAAGTCAACCTTGGGCCAACGCCACCGACGAGATCCTGTGGCAGGAATTTGAACGTCGTTGTGCCAGCGCCGATTTGTCGCCGTTGCCATCGGAGTTGGTTGCACGCTGCGAGGCGATGTTGGCTGCACCATTGGCTGCCGACGCCCCCAAACAACAGCGCATCGCCTACGCCGCATGGTCGTGGTTGCTGGATGGGGAGCAGGCTGCGGACCAGGATTTGCCGGTTGCTTGGCAAGGCGCCCCTTTCCTCTTGCAGGATTAAGAAGGCCCTGGTTCCTTCGGGGCGGCAGCCAGCCGCCAGAATCACTCGGTCCTGAAAATGCCCTTCCAAGGCCAGAAGCATGCCAACTCTTGCCCGGGGGGACCGTAGGATGTGCTTACGCCGTCGCGTCACTCCCCATGTTGCTCATCCTCCCTTTAGGTCTATCGCTCCTCAGTGTGCCTGCTCAGGCTGTAGCTTCGCTCGCCCAGGAACCTGCCACCGCCGCTTCTCAACCAGCCATGTTGGAGTTGAAGCTCAGCGATGTGGTGCGGATGGCCCACGATAAGGCGCCTGCTCTCGCTCAGGCCAGGCTGCAGGCACTTGCAGCAGAGGGTTCGGTAATGGAAGCGGAAGGCTTCTTTGATCCAGTTCTCTTCGCCGACCTTACATACCTCTTCTCCGAGCAACCAGGTAGTGGGTTCTTCAGTGCATTCGGCAACACAAAAACCAGGGGCTTCAGCGCTGCCCAAGGCATCCGCAGCCAGTTGGTTACGGGTGGCAATATCAGCCTGAAGTTGAGCGAGTCCTATAACGATACTTCTTATCTACCGGACTCCCAGTCCGACACCTCAGTTGTATTGGAGTTCACACAGCCGCTGATGCGCGGTGCCTGGAACCTCAGTGCCACGCAAGCACGTCGTCAGGCGGAATACGCGCGTGACCGCGATTTGGCCGGTGTCCGCCAGGCTGGCAGTGACGTGGTACAAGCCGCCGTCGACGCCTATTGGGACTTGGCCTTCGCCTATGCCGACCTGCGCGTCAAGGAACAGTCCTTGGCCTTGGCCGTCGGCCTGCGCGACCTGACCGAAGCCAAGTTCCAGGTCGGTGCGGTCGCTGAAGTAGAAGTGGTGCAGACCGAGGCCGACATCGCCTCGCGCACCGACGCCCTGTTGACCGCTCGCAATACCGTGCATCGTGCTGAAGATGCCTTGCGCATCCTGCTGTTCTCAATGCAAGACGATCGTGATTGGCAAGTGCGCCTGCGTCCTTCCGATGCGCCGCCTGCAGTCAATGTCGAGGTGGTCGATTGGCGCGATGCCTTCGCCATCGCGCGTGAGTTCCGTGCCGACCTGCGTCAGCTACGCATGGACATTGATAAAGCGCAGTTGGATTGGGATGTGGCGCAGGAAGCCACCATGCCGAAATTGGATTTCGTCGGTACGGGTAGCTTCTTCGCTCAGGACAGCCAAGTTGGCAATGCGCTGGATGCCCTCTACGATCATGAATTCCCCGGCTATACCCTGGGGCTGGTCTTCGAGATCCCGCTCGGCAACAACCAGTTCGCCGGTGCCGAGAATCGCACGCGGCAGATGCAGATGCTCGCCCGTCGCATCTTGCGTGATCGTGAGAACGAGGTCGCCAATGAGGTGCGCGATGCCGTCCGTAACCTCAACTACAACGCCGAGCGCGTGACCGTGACCGCCACCGCTTCCTCGGTAGCCGCACGTCAACTCGAGGCAGAGCAGCGCCGTTTAGCGGAAGGGGCCTCGACGAACTTCCAGGTGCTGCAGTTTCAGACCGACCTCGCCGTTGCGCAGAGTCAAGAGGTACAGGCCAAGATGGAGTATGCCAAGGCCATTACCAAGTTGAATACGGTGCGTGGCTTAAACTGGGATGCTACGCGTCCGGATCTCGCGGATCTGGATGACTATCGTCCTGGACAGCGATACGAGTAGCCAATCCTTCCAGGTCGGCCAAGCTGGTCAGAGCGTTGCTGTCCTTGCGCATTGCCGGAGCGCCTCGTAGGCCACGGAAGAAGTCGGTGGCCAGGCGACGCATGATGCGCATGCCGCGGTGTTCACCGTAGAGTTCACAGACGCCACGCCCCAAGTCGAGAAGCAACTGCGAGCGGGTGGCCAAGCTGGGGGAGTCCGGAATCTGCTCGCCGCGGAAGGCTGCATGCAGCTGCTCGAACAACCATGGGCGCCCGAGGGCACCGCGCCCGATGGCGATACCGGCCACACCGGTTTCCGCCATGCGTTTGCCGGACTCCAAGTCCACAACATCGCCGTTGCCGATTACCGGGATGGAGACCGCCTCGACCACACGGGCGATGAGGTCCAAGTCGGCACGACCCGTGTACTTCTGCTCACGGGTACGGCCATGCACGGTGATGGCTTGGGCGCCGGCTTGCTCCATGCAACGTGCGAACTCTGGCGCGTTCTTGTTGTCGTCGCTCCAGCCGGCACGGATTTTGACGGTGACAGGTACGTCGACCGAAGCACTCATGGCAGCAACACAGGCGGCGGCGCCATCGGGATTTTGCAACAAGGCGGAGCCACCACCACCACCGGTGATCTTCGGTACAGGGCAGCCGATGTTCAGGTCGACCACGTCGAAGCCTCGTGCGACCACCTTCTGCGCCGCCTCGGCCAGGACTTCCGGATCGGCGCCAAAGACCTGGGCGGCGTCGGGCGATTTATCCTCATCGCGCTCCAAATAATTGAGCGTCTTGTCGTCGCCATGGCGCAGGGCCATCGCACTGACCATTTCGGTGGTGGTCAGCTCGGCACCGAAATCGCGGCACATGCGACGGTATGCTAGATTCGTGTTCCCGGCCATCGGCGCCAAGGACAATCCGTGTTCGAAATGGAAAGATCCAAGGCTGTAACCGAGGCGGTTCCTAGAGGCTAAAGGCTCCGACATGAAGCACCTATTCTACCCGCTTGCGGCGATACTCCTGATGCCGCTGGCGCTGAACTCCTGCGGCGACGAGCCCATGCCGGACGATCCAGGCCAAAGTGGCGAACGCTACGGTCCTGAAACCCAGGTCTTCAACGCACCAGGTACGGTGCTGCCGCCTTACGAGCTGCCTGCTGAAGACGCTTGGGTGCAGCGTTATGCCAGCAATCTAAAGGTCGGCACAAAAGAGAGTCACCGTTTCGCTGCTGAGCGCCTGGCGGAGTTCGGGGCGGAAGCCTCAGCGGTGTTGTCGGCGGAGATTCGCGCACACCTGGCGCGACCAGCGAGCATGGGCTACTTGGTTTCCCTGTGCAATGCCTTTACGACCTGCTCCGACCCGCATCACGCCGACGCCTTAATGGACCTGGTCGAGTTGACCTCCACACCAGTGGTGCGCACCGCCGCTTTCGAGGCCATCGGTCGTAGTGGCGCAAAGCATCTGGTGCCGCGCTTGCTGGTGGCGCTGAAGAAGGAAGTGGAAGCCTCGCCACGAGGAGCAGGCCTGTTCGCATTGGCTAAGCTGGGCACTCAGGAAGGAATCGATTTCCTTGAGGCGCGCGTCTCGGAATGGGTCGATCCAGATGATGGCATCGACTCCGGACAGAGCGCCTGGAATGCTTTGTTGAGCGTTGACGACCCGGCGGTCTCCTTCGCCCTGCAACGGCTGGAATCGCGTTTGGCTCCTTTTCCTTCGCTTCAGGCCTATGGCATGCGCATCCATTTCGGCGAACGGGCGTTGGCCGACAAGGTTCGTCCGTATCTGAACGAGCAGGAATACCCTTCGGCTGGCACACGCACCTTGGCCTTGCAGTTACTTGGTGAGTTGGGGGATTGGGACTCGGTTTTGGCTCAGCGGGATTCGCAGGAGTACAAGATCCAGGAATCCCTGATCGGCTTGCTGCGGCGTCCCGATGCCATCGAGGGCGACATAGGCGTGGCTATCCTCGATGACTTCGCCGAGAATGCACTCGATTCGGATTTACGCTACAACGCCATGGAAGCTCTCGTCGAGCGTGGCCAGACGCAACGGCTCGATCCTTATCTTCGTCAGGTGCGGAAGTTCCCGACCGGCAAGGGATCGGTGGATGCATTGCGCCTGTTGGCGCGTCCGGGTTTCGCCGACCCACGCACTGATCCGATACTCCTGTCCCGCTGGAAGTTCGCCGAGGGCTCCTATCGCATCGACCTGCTGCGTGGCCTGACCCAAGGTGGTTCGGCTGAAGGAGCACGATTCCTCGCCGACCGCGCTATGGATCCGAAGGAGGATCAGCACTTACGCGAGACCGCGATGACGATCCTTGCCAATTTCGGCGAGCAGTCAGTGCCCCTTTTCTTGGAGATTTATGACAGCCAACCAGGCGTTTGGGCGGCAGTGAGGATTATTCCTGGTCTGGGTAAATATGCCGAGCATCCCGATGCCCGCGCCAAGTTGTTGCATTTCGCCAGATCTCCGCAAGTGGAGGACCGTGTGCGTCATCTGGCCCTAGGACTGCTGCCGCGTATCTTCCGCGGAGAGGCTGCGACGATGTTGATGGAAATTCGCGGCCAGGAAGAACGCGCGGATGTGGTCAAGTACATCGAAGGCCTGCTCCACGAGTACTACTAAATCGTCTTGTGAATCGAGAGCGAAGGGTTGGCCATTAGGCCTGCAGGCTCAGGTGCTGTAACTGCGTACCAGACGTCCGACCAATAAGCACACCAGTAGGGCAATCGGTGCGTACATCTGCGTCTGGGTATCCGGACTCGCCAACAGGCACAGACCAGGGATCAAAGGTGCCAGCGATAGCGAGCGTCGCACCATGATTTGTACTTGATGCGGTTCCCAGAAGCTGTGGCGATGCGGCCAAGCAGGCACTAGCAAAAAGGCAGCGATGGCGAGCCAAGCTGGATAAAAGATCCACGTCGGGCTTTGGAATTGGGTCAGCAAGGCGGGGGTTGCCGCGGCCATAACCAGGAAGGCCAAGCCGTTCAATCCGCGTACGCCCTGTTCTTCGCGTTGGGCCAGCCTAGACAGGAACAGGAAATAAAGCGCGTAGGTAAGCGGAGGAGCCAAGCCCAAGGTCTCGCGTAGGTCCTCGGTTCCCAAGGTGGCAATCACGCCATAGCTAATGCTAAAGGCACGTGCGGCGGCAAGCAGGGCTGGGCCCAAGTGTTTGCGCAGTTCGGCACCGATCATGTCGTAGATCACCACGATGGTGATCAGGGCCAACGCAAATTCGCCAAGGAAGGGACCGGAAAGTAAGGCACAGGCATAAGCACCGCCCAGCATCATCAGTGCAACCACCAAGGCAGTGGTGGCAGGAATGCGCCCGTCGACCAAAGGGCGTCGGCGGCCGACCGAGGCGTCCAAAGCGCGGTCACGCCAATCATTAAGGATCATGCCGGCGAAGTAGATTAGCACCAGACTGGCCATCGCCCACCAAAGGTCATCATGCCAAGCGATGCCGGCGAGTAGGACGCCGACGAAGAAGTCCCAGATCACCGTAGGACCTAATGCGGCGCGCATCAGTTCGAGCCAAGCCTTCATGTCATTCCATCAAGCGGTTGATGTCCATCATCGTGACAAAAATCAGCATACCCAAGACCAGGAAGACTCCAACTACGTTGAAGACGTTCTGCACAGCCACGCTGACCGGACGCCGGAAGATCATCTCGAAGAGAGCGAAGAGAATGTGGCCGCCGTCGAGGGCCGGGATTGGCAGCAGGTTCAGTACCCCGAGGTTGACCGAGATGAGGCATAGAAAGAACAGTAAGGGGATCAGGCCCATGCCAGCGAAGGTGTGGGTAACGGTGCCGATGCTAATGATGCCGCCAAGGTTCTTCTTGTCGATCTCGCCGGTGACCATGCGCTGCACTGTGGTCAGAACTTCGGTGACCATGCGTCGCGCTTCAAGGGTACCCATGCGCAAAGCGACCAACGGGCTGGGAGAGCGGACCGTCTCGAACACCACTTCCATGCCTAGGTCGAAGGTGGCTAGCGGAATCGGCGCTAGGGTCACTTCCGTGACGAGGATCTCGTCGCTGCCGGCCAATCGATAAGTGACCTGCATGGGACGGCTTTGGCCACTGGTCTTGTTGTTCTTGGCATGGGCCTGCACAGCATCACGTAACTCCGGGAAACCTGGCGTGGCCCGGTCGCCGAGACGCAAAATGCGGCTTCCGGTCTGTAGGCCTGCAGCTGCCGATGCACCCTGTGGGTCGACGAAGTAGCGCACGTCGGTGGGGGCGCCGAGTTTCAAGGATGCGACCAGTTCCTGTGGCGTGAGTGGCGGGAAATCCTGGGGCGGGAGAATCAAGCCGTTACGTTCAATGACCAAGTGGCTCAAACTTAGGCCATCGTGCATCGCACGGATCAGGCTGCCGAGGTTGCGTACCGGGCGTCCATCGATATGCAAAAGGCGGTCCTTTGCTTGGAGGATCCCAGCCAAAGGTCCATACACTTCCTGGACCTCCTCGAGCATCATCGAGATCCCAAGTTGCGCGGGGAGTTCGCTCAAGGGTACCGGCTGCGGGTGCAGCTCTGCCATGGCCTCAGTGCCATTCTGCTTGCGGTACTGCACCTGTAGTGCTTTGCCTTGGTAGCGTGCCTCATCCATTAACAGTGACAGCAGTAGCGGATCATCCGCCGGATAGCCATTGACGCTAAGCAGCTCGTTGTCCTTTCCGATTTGGTCTTCAGCATTACTGCCAGGGATGGGGATCAAACGGAGCAAGGGACCGATTCCGATCTCTTGAAAGCCGCGTTCCTCATCGAACGCAGGAGTCAACTCGGCGGTGCGAGTTGCACCATCGCTGCCGATCAACTGCACCGGAATCGGGGCTTCCTTCGGGGCCAGGGCAATGGCGATGGCGATGTTTCGGAAACCGTGGATGTCTTGGTCGCCGACTTGCACCACTCGGTCGCCAGGACGCACGCCCGCTTCCCATGCCGCACCACCCAGACTCACGCTACCAATCACCGGCGCTTCGAAGGGCACACCGATTAGAAACAGCAGTGGCACCATCAGGAAAGCGAACAGGAAGTTCATGATGATTCCGCCGGAATAGAACAGCAGGCGTTTCGATGCCGAGGCATAGAACAGGTCTCCAGGGCGCGGGCCATGGCGGGGATCCTCGCCCGCTACCTTGACGTAGCCCCCCAAGGGAATCGCGGCCAAGCGGAAATCGCAGCCGTTGCGGGTCCAGCCGAACAGGCGGGGGCCGAAACCTAGGCTGAAGACTTCGACACGGATGCCGACGGCACGTGCGGCGTAGTAATGCCCTGCCTCATGGATGAGCAGCAATAGGCCGATGCCGAGGATGGTTGCAAATAGTGCGATCATGGATGGGATAGGTTCGAGATTTCGGCGGTAACGAAGGCGCGGCTACGGACATCGGCTTCGAGGACGTCGGCGATGTTGGTAACAAACCCTTTACAGCAGGCATCCAAGGCCGCTTCACACAGGCGCGTGATGTCGGGGAAGCTGATGCGTTGTTGCAAGAAGGCCTCGACCGCCACCTCATCGGCTGCATTGAGCACCGCACCAGCGTCGCCACCCAGCCTTGCCGCACGCCAACCGAGGTTCAAGGCAGGATAGTGTTCGAGGTCGGGTTCCTCGAAGGTAAGGTTGGAGAACAACACCGGGTCGAAACCTTGCAATGGCGACGCCTTGCGCTCGGGAAAATGCAGGGCGTAATGGATTGGGAAACTCATGTCCGGCGGACCGAGTTGAGCGAGCATCGAGCCGTCAATGAACTCAACCATCGAATGCACGATCGACTGACGGTGAATCAATACCCTAATCTCGTGGTCCGCCAAGTCGAACAACCAACGGGCTTCAATGATTTCAAAGGCCTTGTTCATCATCGTGGCGGAATCGATGGTGATGCGTGGACCCATGTCCCAGTTCGGATGAGCCAAGGCTTGGGCGGGGGTGACCTGCGCCAAGTCGCTGGCGGGCAGGTCGCGAAGTGCACCGCCGGATGCGGTCAGAAAGATCTGGCGGATGTCTTTTGGCTTGCCGCCTGGTAGGCATTGGTGAATCGCCGAATGTTCGGAATCCACCGGCACGATGTGCGCTCCTTGCTGCGCCGCCAGCTCAGCAAGTAGCCCACCAGCCAAGACCAGCGATTCCTTATTGGCCAAGGCTACATCGCAGCCAGCGCTGAGGGCGGCCTCGGTATAGGGCAGGCCAGCGGCGCCGACGACGGCATTCAGGCAGATCTCATAGGCGCCTTCGCGCAAGAAACGCAATAGATCCTCATGCTGTTGCGGGTCGCTGGTCACGAAGCGCTGGGCTCTGCTGGGGCCAGCAGCGGCCAGTTCTGAGGCACGGGAATGCGCCGACAATGCGACCACCTCCAGGGGCGAGCCGGAGTTGGCAAGGATTTCCAGGGCTTGGACACCGACGGTGCCGGTGGCTCCCAGGATTACGAGGCGGCGGGTTACGGGCATCGAATGCAGGAATCATACGGCCGAGCAGGTAGAATCACCCGCAATGGGTGAGCGCTCCACCACCAATTCCCTCAGCTACTCCGACGCCGGCGTGGATATCGCCGCCGCGGAAGCTGCTCTTGATGCTTCTAAGGCAGCAATTCACAAGACTCACGGCAAACGGGTGCTGGCCGACGTCGGCAGCTTTGGAGGGCTCTTCAGTGCTTCCAACCTCGGCAAGGAGCCCATCCTGGTGGCCACCGCCGATGGCGTCGGCACCAAGATCCGTATCGCCGCGGCGATCAACCGCTTCAATACGGTGGGGCGCTGCTTGGTACAGCATTGCATCAACGATGCCCTCGTTCAGGGAGCCGAGCCGCTGTTTTTCCTCGATTACATCGGGGTCGGCAAGATGGATTCGGCGATGGTGGCCTCGGCGGTCACCGGGGTAGCCGAGGCTTGCGGTGATCATGGTGTGGCCTTGTTAGGTGGCGAGACCGCAGAGATGCCTGGCGTCTACCCCGAAGGCGAGTTCGACCTAGTTGGCACCCTAGTCGGCGTGGTCGAGCGTGAGTTTTTGATCGACGGCAGCAAAGTTAAATCTGGCGACAAGCTAATCGGCTTGCCATCCGTCGGCCTGCACACGAACGGATATTCTTTGGCGCGACGCATCGTCGAGGAGCGCTTCCAGATTGATTACACCGATCCCTTCCCAGGCGATACCCGTTCTGCTGCAGATGTGCTACTGGATCCACATCTTTCCTATTTGGAGCCGATGCGGCCGTGGCTGCAAAACCCAGCCCTGCATGCGATGGCCCATATCACCGGTGGTGGTGTGGCGGGCAACCTGCCACGCGTCCTGCCCGGATTTGGCGCTTCGGTCTCACGTGAAGCCGTACCCAAGCAAAACGTCTTCACGCAACTATGTGAAGCCGGTGAGGTAGAAGCCGAGGATGCTTGGCAAGCTTTCAATATGGGCGTCGGCATGATTCTGTCGGTGCAAGCGGGCTCCGAGGATGATTTCCTCGCCGGTTTCGGTCGCGCTGGACAAGAGGCTTTCCTGATGGGGGAAGTTAGTGACAAAATCGAGGGTGTAGCTTGGCAGGATTAATCCTGCTGATTCTTGCTTGCTTGGTCAAGCCAGCGGCCTTGCCGCAGGAGCCCTACCCAGTCGCCCATCTCGATCGCGTAGAGCAGCTTCTGATGGAGCCAGCCGCCAATTCGCCTCGATGGCGCAATACGCTTTACCAATCGCTCACGAGGCTGGAACACGCTCCTGCAGAGCGGATTTTGCCTGCATGGCAGCTTTTGGCCCAGGACAGCGGCGATATTGGACAAGCAAACCTGATTTTGTTCTGCCGTCGGCACCAGTTACCACTACCCAAAGAGACATTATCCGAAGGTGCAAGCTCCCAATTGGAGCGTTCCTTGGCCCTGTGGGGCGCGGGGCAGCTCGAGGCTTGCCTCAATGCCTTGCAAGCCGGTGCTGTTGCTTACCCTGAAGATCGCCGCTACCGCACGAACGTCGAATGGCTGAAGATGCAGGCTCCCTTCGAGCTAGCCGCCAATTCCACTTCGCGGGAGTTGGCTCAAGCCGTTCTCGCAGCCCGCGCTGCGCGCCCCTAAGCTGGGTAAATCATGAATAGACTCCTGACCTGCATTGCCATGTTGTTGATGGTGGCTCCTCTCTCCGCCCAATCCGAGATGGAGCTTAAATCAGCTGACCAAAAGAAGCTTGGCAAGCAAATCGGTGAGTGGGTCGAGTCCACCATCGAAGGCGATAGTGCTGCTGCATCCGAGGCCTTGATGGATCTCGATAAGGCCATGACCAGCGTCGAGAAGAAACTCAAGGGCCGATCCTGCTTGTCGCTGGTTGCCGACTGGAGCCATGTCATGAGTTCGGGGCGCAAGTACGCCACCTCGGGCAAAAATGTCGACGGCAACCCAATCAAGAAGGGTGCCATCATCGATGTCGACTTGTCCGGTTGGGGCACTGCCTCGATCCACATCCCTGCCAAATACAATCCCAAGAAGGTTATGTACCCTTTGATCATGTTGGCCTGCGATACTCCAGCCGCCTCGATCGAGGCCCTTCCCGCCGTGGTCAAGGATGGTGCCGTGATTGTCGCTCCGCATATCGAGAACCTGACCTTGGAAAAACTCATGGCCCCAGATGGTCAGC
Organism: Planctomycetota bacterium; assembly: GCA_030749235.1. Taxonomy (GTDB): domain Bacteria; phylum Planctomycetota; class UBA1135; order UBA1135; family UBA1135. The sequence goes on from JASMKM010000088.1 coordinate 12,413, forward strand.
GCCTGTTTCTGGTGCCCTTGGGATTAGCATCGCGCGATTACCGCATCGATCGCGCCAAGGTTTTTTTGGTCGCTGAAGGCGAGCGCGGCATCGAATTTGCATCCCGTTATGCCGCCTTGTTGCCGCACTTCTACGCAGGCTTGGCCACTGTTGCCGGTAGCTGCGGCGAGTTCAAAGGCAAGGCTAACCTGGGCATGATCCAAAGTGGTGAACATGTCGATTTGGCTGCTGCCAGTGAATGGTGCATGGGTGCCGAAGCACGCAACCCATATCCGGAGAGTTTCGAGATAGAGCTGACCGAGCCTTGGAACGGCCGCGCCTACTGGGTACAGGCATTGAAGTTCGATTCGCCCGATGCCGTACCCGACGACAAGGTTGCGCGCATGAAGGTCTCGGTGGATCGTGGCACCAACACGATTACCATCGATGGCGAGTTCGTTTATCAGGTAAAGCTGTTTCTCAACGATGTCATCGTCGACCTGGACAAGCCGATCAGGGTAATCCGCAATGGTGCGGAATACACCTATCAGGCTTCACGTTCGATCGGCACCCTGTTGGATGGTTTTTCCAAAACCTTGGACGATACGATTTATCCCTCGACCATCCGTAGCGTGGATATTCCCATCGTCGAAGGTAATGGCAGCGGCCAATAAGGCCATCAGGATTCACTGATGACTTTGCTGGTTGCGGGGCTAGCTGGATTCGCCGTTTTGACGGTGGAGATTCTGGGTGTGCACCTTTTGGCCCCATGGTTCGGCACCTCCGCCTTGGTCTGGAGTCAGCAGATTGGGCTGGTGCTGGCGGCAATCGCCGTGGGCGGATGGCTCGGTGGCCGCTTGGCTTCTCGTAGCCCCAATCCGCAGCGTTCCGCCGCATGGTGCCTGTTGATTGGTGGTGGATTGATGGCCTTGGGTATCGCCCTCTTGGCACCCTTTGCGATGTGGCTGCTACCCGAAGGGCTAACCTTGGAGAACGCCGCAGCAATCTTTCAGCGCGGTAGCTTCACTGCGGCCAGCTTGTTTTTCGTGCCACCGGTTCTTTATCTAGCGATGTTGAGTCCTCTGTTAGTGCAAATCCGCTCGATCGAACGCGGTGCCGGACGTGCCGCTGGCGAGATCTCGGCCGCAGGTACTGTGGGCTCTTTGCTTGGGGTCTTCGGATCTAGTTTTGTCGCCATCCCGATGATTGGCGTGCGCACCACTTTGATCATGACTAGCGTCGCTTTGCTGCTTGGCGGCGTCTTGTTACTGCGCAAACGCACGGCCTCTGCGGCTACCTTGTTGCCGTTGACGCTGCTTTTGGGCAACGACCCATCGCATGCTGCCAACCTCCCTGAAGGCGCCGAAGTCCTCGCGGTCGAGGACAGCCCTTACCAACATCTGCGGATCATCGGTTTCGAGAATGGCGAACGTTGGTTGCAGATGAACGAAGGCCTGGATTCCTACCAGTCGCTCTACCTTCCTGGTAGTGCTTGGCCAGGTGGTTATTACGACCTTTTCAGCCTGGCGCCGATTTATGCCAACTACCAGGTGCCGGCTGCAGCTTCACGAGAAGGTCGCGCTTGGATTCTTGGTTATGGCGCCGGGAGCGGTGTGAGCCCATTGCAGGTCGGTTTTGGCCCAGCTGGTGTGCACACCGTCGGCGTGGAGTTGGATCCGTTGGTGGTGGAACTCGGTGAGCAGTGGTTACCTTTGGCTGCCGACGTCGCCGCCAAGGTGCAGGTGGTCGCCGGAGCCGATGCACGCAGCCTACTGCGTTGTGCCACCGCCGAGCTCGATGTGATTCTGCTGGATGCTTACGCACGTCAGTTCGAGATTCCACCGCATTTGGCCACCACCGAATTCTTCGCCGAGAGCTACGACAAGTTACGGCCTGGCGGGGTGTTGGCCATCAACCTCGGCACCACAGCCGCGGTGGAATCTGACCTCAGTTTCGTCGCCAAGATTCGCACCGGCTTGGCCAACAGCTTCGGCGAGCATCAACGCATGCACCGCGTGCCGCGCAGTCGAAACTGGGTGTTATTCGCACGCAAGGCTATGCCCTTTCCGCCATTGGAGGAGGTCGGCGAGTTAATGCCCAGTGGCATCCCATTGGCGGTAGGGGCAGCATGTCTTCCTGGCCAGACTGTCGACGGCGTCGGCATGCTGGAGGGGGTGACCCCTTACACTGACGACAAGAATCCTCTCCAGGTGCAGCAGTCCTTGGAGTGGTGGAGCGAGGCGCCGTGAGTTTCAGGCGGATTCTGGTCCTATGGTTTCTGTGGTTGGCGGCCTCCTGCGATGCTGCAGCCCAGCAGACTGAGCCACAGGATGCGCGCGAGTTCCTGGCGCAGCATACGCTGTTCGAAAGTTCTTCGAAGACCGCTCGTGCTGATGAGCAAGCTACCCTGACACACGCGCGTTTCTATCTGCACGCCGGGGCCGAGGATGAGTTACGTAGTGAAATCGCCAAGTTGTCGGAAGACCATCCGGTGGCCTTGCGTTATGCGATGCTGGCGGATTGTTGGAACCCGGCGACCTATGCGCAGGGCTTGCAGCGTTCAGGGGATTGGTTCGCTGCTTTCCCGGATCGCTCCGACGCCGAGCAGCAGTCGGTGGCCAGCGTGCACGACTTTTTGTCCGAAAGGCTAGCCTTGCGGCAGTCTTTGAATCAGCGCCGCGCAGCCACTGCTTGGTTGCCCTTGCTTTCGATTGCCGTTGTGGTCGTCTTGATTGCGGGAGGAATGCGACGTTGGCCCTAAGGCGCAAAAAGAAGAGCACCAGAGGTGCGCCGGAACGTTTGCAGATGTTTCACCGCAAGGGAGGTGACTGGGCGCGGGATCTAGAGCCCGGTTCGTTGACGGCGATGCTGGAGGGTGCCTTGGCGGCCAGCGGCATCGAGGCGCCGATTGCTTGGGAGAAAACTGGGCAACTCGGAACGGCAGCTCTGATGAGTCAGTGGCCGAACTTCCTCGATCTACCAGCCGCTGTCTTCCTGCGCCGAAGCGCGCGCAAGCCCTTTGGCCTGGAGTTGAGTGTCGATATTGAAGGCGACCTGGAGGTCCAGGAGTATGGAGAGGACCTGCGCCGCTACCTGATGGGAGAGGGACGCTTGACCGAGTTCCAGGCGGCAGTTCCTGTGAATGAGTCGGACCAGGTGATGGATGACGTCGAGGCTGCCGAACCTCCCGAGCCGGTCGAGCCGACTGCCAAAGCAACAGCTGCTCCGTCGCATGCTGCAAGCAAAGCACCAGTGGAGGAAGAATCGCCCAGCGACGAAGCGGCGCCGCCAGCGGTAGAGGTCTTTGGACCAGGAGAACGAGTTCATAAGGCCAAGGGCCGAACTTGGTCGCAGGCACCAGACGATTTGTTCGGATTAGCTGGCGAGGTTCATCCGGACGACCTCGAAGATCACAGCCTGGAAATCAGCGTAAAGGACCTGCCATGGCTCAATCCTGGTGATGCCATCATCTCGCCCCGAAGGGGGCCTTGCCGAATCAAGCGGGTGGAGGATGATGCTAGGCAGGTGGTTGCTAAGGATGAGCACCAGCAGATGCTGGTGCTGGCCTTCGATGAGTTGCTGGCTGAGTTCCAGTTCGACGACGGCAATTGAGGGTGTTGAAAACACCGGCACTGGTTGCCTAATCCACCAGGCTGGCCGCTGCGGCGAAGCCACGCCCGTTGGTGGAGTAGTGCAATCAACTGCTTACAAGGGCCAAGCACAGAATATGAAAAACCGGAAAGACCTTTCGGTCTTCCCGGTTTGGATGTGCGGCCCGTTGGTACGGCCGCAACGTGTGATTCTAGAGGATGTCTAGGATGCCAGTGCCAGTCTGCTGGTCGATTAAGGTAGCGACAGCAGCGCGGTAGTTGAGATCCTCACCGAAGACCGAGTTCCAAGGCATGTTATCCTTGTCGGCGACCATGCCCAGGGAAACGGCGGCGAAGGCACGACCAAGCGAAGTGATGCGATCGTTGGTCATGGTGTCAACCAATGGCTGAACTGATTGCTTATCGCCGATGAAGCCCAGTGCGGTAGCGACTGCCGACAGCACTGCCAAGCGTGGACGCTTACCGTCCTCAGGGGTCAGAAAGACCAGCAGCTTGCTCACTGCATTGCGGTCCTTCATTAGGCCGAGGCCGATTGATGCCTGTTTGAGCAGGTCTGGATCACGCTTGGCCCCTTCGACCACTTCACCAATGTAGGGGAGGTGCTCCTTCGCGTTGAGTAGGCCCAATCCAATCGCGGCATAGCCCAGGTAGGAGGAGTCGTTGAAGCGATTCATCGAGTCACGCAGATCGTTCTTGGATGCTTCGTTGCCCATCAGGCCCAAGGCAATCGCGTATGCGGCTTTGCGCTCAGGCGCTTTGGTTTTGCGGAACTTAGTCAGCGTAGCTTCCATCACGACTGGACTCACAGGGGCACCATCCTCGTTGAGCATGAAGGCCATGACGCCGAGTGCCAAACCACACCATGGCTCGTAGGGAGTACTCGACTTCTTCATGTTGTCGAGCAGGAACTTGGTAACGTCCTTACGAATTTCCGGGTTCGGATCGGCTGCGCCCAAGTAGGCCATCGAAATCGCAGTGTAATGCTTTAGCTGCTGATCCTTACCGTTCTTGGCCATGTCCTTGAGGACCTTGAAGATGTCCTCGTTGCGCGGGTCGTTGGCAGTGGCCAACATACCGACGGCCTGACAGGCAGACTGGCGGACCATGCGCTTGCTCTTCTTACCTTTCAGGGTCTTGATCAACAGGTCGATCGAGGCCTCGCGGGTAAGGTCACCGGCTTCGACGGTGGACAACAATTTGGCCATCGCGTTGGGGATGTGGGCGAGGACAAGCTCGTCGTCCTTCTCCTCAGCGAGGATTTCACTAAGTTTGCTGACCATCTCGGTTGGCTCAGGCATATCCAGGATGCCGATTGAGACCACACAGGCGACACGGATATCCTTTGCGGCGCTGCTGTCCGTACTCAGAACATCGTAGAGGATGTCGCCGATCTCCATCTTAATTTTCTCGTCGGTCGACGCGCGACCGATCAGGCCAAGGCTGTAAGCCGCGAAGGTGCGGGTGCGCAGAGGCACCTCGCTACGGCCGACGGCGTTTTGTGCGTCCTTGGCGTCAAGGAGCAGGTCCTTAAGCATCGGAATCGAACCCTCGTCCTTGAGAATGCCGTAGGACAAGGCGGAAGTCTCGGAGACTTCCTGGACTTGAGCCTCGAGGTTCTCCTTAAAGACCTCGCTGGCGTTGGTCGGCTGTTCACCAATTTTCGCCAAGGCAATCATCACTGCGGTGGCGATGTCACGATCGTCTTCCTCTTTGATCAGACCGAATAGGGCCGGGACGATGATGTTCTGAATCTGTGGTTTCGTGGGGGCGAGGGTATTGGATACCTTCGCGCCACCGCCGAGACCGACTAGGGCACCAGCACCGTCGGTGACGGTCGCGCCGCTGTGGATCTTAGCCTTCAGGTTCAGGAAGCGGTCCTTATTGAACTCCCACCAGAAGACCCAAGTGGTGAGGTCTGGAGCAGGTGGAGCACCAGCTTGCGTGGTTGGCTTGGCGCCAGGGGTCGCAGGAGTGCCAGGAGTTGCTGGAGTGGCCGGAGTGGCTGGGGTCGCAGGCGTGCTCGGAGTACTTGGAGTACTCGGAGTGCTAGGCGACGACGGGGTACTTGGTGCTGCAGGCGAGGATGGGGCACCACCAGGTGGAACCGTATCGCCAGGGCCTTTGTAAGTACCGCCGTGAGCGGAGAGGTCTGGCGTGCTGAGGAAGAAAAAACCTCCGACGACCAGGGCAAGATTGAAGTACCAACGTTTCATTTTTGAGTCCTAGGTATGGGACATCCCTTTAACAGCAAAGATTGTACCAACCATAAACTGTGTGATGCGGGATGGAAAGTTCCCGTTTGGGAACACGATTTCAAGCCCTGAGGCTTGGTAAGCACGCCCCGCCAGAGTAAATTAAGAGAGATGCGTCTGTTTTTAATTCGTCATGGGGAGGTGGAGCCGACTCGTCAAGGCAGTTTCTACGGAGGATCGGAAGTCCCTCTCAGTGCTCTCGGCGAGCAAGAGGCTCGCCGCGCGGCCTTGTTTATTGCCGACCAGGAGCTGGATTACGTGATTTCCAGCCCTTTATCGCGGGCGTGTTTCGGTGCCGAACAGCTGTTGAAAGGGCGATCCACAGCCATCCCGTGGGTCCGCGACAACAGTTTTCTTGAGATTAATCGAGGCGATTGGGTTGGATTGACTCCTGAGGAGGTCGAAATCAAGGCACCCGGACAGTTAGCTGCTCATCAACAGGATCCAGCGAATTGGCGTGGACACCATGGAGAGTCGCTTGGGGACCTACGAATTCGGGTCATATCAGGCCTCGAAAGGATTCGTGCCTTGGGCGATGAGTTATCGGTGGCCCTGGTGTCGCATTTGTTTCCAACGCGAGCAATTCTGGCCGAAGTTTTGGGGCTGCCGTTGACTCAGTGGAATCAGATTGAGATCCCGACAGCATCCATCAGCCTTGTCGAGTTCGCCGCCGACGGCATGTCCAAGGTCATCTATCAAGGCCATAAGCCAGAGTGAAGCTCGCAAGTCGGGGTGGTGCGTTTGCGTTTGGGGCCATCAGGTTTTACCCGGGTTTTCCACAATACTATCCACAAGGCTTTCCACATCGAGGGTTCTAGGCATGGAAACGCCTTGTCGTGGTGGCAAAAACCGCATGGTTCGGGGCTATTCGCCTTACGAAAAACAACATAATATATATTATCAGACGTTACAAATGGTGAAAAAGCGAAATGCTTGGAGCACCAAAGTGCTCTCAGTTTAGATTTGGCTCCCCCTATTCCAGGGACTCGGCGGGCTTTGGAAGCAGCTTTGCTGGCAACCAAGCACCCAACTGAAATTTGGCATCGTGCCAACTGCCCATCACGCAATCCCCAACTTGCGGCGTGAAGCCACAGTCAGCAGGTAAGCCAATCACGTTTACCAGCTCACCGTCTTCTGCTCCTACTTGTAGAGGTTCCACCGACTTTAGCCAAGCGACGGATTCCTTCGGTGCTTGTTGCAGCTCCAGTTGGTGGTTCAGGGTGACCACATCACGCAGCAGCTGCCCCGTCGATTCCTGCAGTGCCTGCATGGTCTGGTCCAGTGGCGAACCTTGTTCCTCGATGAGCCAGGTGATGAAATTCCCTAGGCTTGCCAGACGAGATTCCAGGATTTGCAAGGTGTCGGAGCGCAGCATATAGCCGAGCAGGTCACCAGCTTCGACTTGTTCTGGATCCAGCTTCGCACCTCGAGTCATAGCCAAGTGTTCCAGGAAGGCGCTAATCTCGCGCGCATCTTTCTCTTCAATGGTCACACCACCGGCTTCCTTTTCCCAGAGGTAGGTTGCCAACCACATCGACATGCCGGGGACGTCTTCTGGCCCCATCGGCTCGCCTTCACCACCTGCAGCTTGGGTCACTTCGGCGAAGGGATCGCTCTCCCCGATTGGCAGACCGAGGTTTTTCTCCAGTTCCTCAAAGCTGGTTGAAAGATCCTTGCCACTCTTGCGTGCCAACTCAAAAGCTGCCAAGGCCGATTCGATCTCGCCAGGACTCAGCTGGTCATCGGCTCCTGCTTCCACTGTGTTCAACGGCTCATCGCGGAGCCCTTGTTGGCCGACGGCATTTAAGGTGGCCATCGCCGTACGGATTGGTTCGAGGTCGACCTTGGTTTCAAAGGCCAGGATGTTCAAGGCTTCGGTCACGCCATGTTCGACGGCGGCCTCGAGCAGACGATCAGCCGACCATTTCGGCTCCCCCGCCAAGGCTTCCTCGAGGATTTCCAGGGCTTGTGCGGCTTCTTGGTGCGGCTCGGTTTGTTGACGGAATGGCAACAACAGATGTTCGCATTGACGCTGCGAAAGGCGTGACCTTGGTTGTTCCGCGCGGATGCGTGACAAGTCCGAAGCCAAGGCATCGGCTAAACCTTCCGCGGCCAGGAAGACGCAGCCTGGCATTAACACATGGTATTCCTCGCTGCCCTGTGCAGTACGCCCGACGATGACGAGGTTGTCGTCGTTGGCCGGCAAGGGGCGATCCAGACGGATTTGTCGACCACTCCAGAGGTCCTCGAGGATCGGCATCTGTTGGTCATCGCTGGCGACTTCCTGGAAGATGCCAAAGAAGCTTTCCAGGAGGCGTTGCCAGATATCATTGTCCTGTAGGTCTTCGGGTGCCCAGGCCACAGCTGGCGGCGCGCCGAGACTCGGAGGCGTGTGTTCAATCAAGAACCACTCACGATGGCGAAGTTTCGTCGGCTCATCCGTGGCGCTGCCGGCCAGGAAATCCTGATAGGACTCGCGGTACTCGGTCTGCAGGATGGGATGCGCAAGAACGCGCTGCTCGAGCTCCTCGAGTAGACGGTCAAAATCGTGCTGGCCTAGGGTCTGTGACATGATGTCGAACCGGTCATTTTAGCCCATTCATGGCAAATGGCTAGCTTTGGCCAACACCTCATCGGCAGCCGTTCGGCTTGGCTTCAAGACTGTTCGAACTCTTGCGCCTGTGGGTGGCGCGAGAAGGCACCCGGCCGCATCAGGATGCGATGCGGCTCCTCTTCGCTGACCCATTCGCCGTAATTACGGCGCCAGGAACTTAGGTTAGCATCGTTTGCGGCGGCTAGGGTGACCTCGAGGCAGTTCCCCTGCCAGTTGCATTGCACCGACGCGCTGTCGAAGATCTGCGCGCGCATTTGTAGCCATAAGGAAAGTGCCAAGCTGGCTTCCGGCTGCTCGATCACCGGCAGTCTTTCTCCTGCTTCCTCGGGTGTGCCCATGCCTAGGGCGCAAGCCAAGAAGACCGCCGGAGCTTCGCCATGGAGCATGCGTTGGCGCGGTGGCGCGTGATGCAGCAAGGATCGCAGCCAATCGAGACGGCCCAGCAGCAGAAGGTCCTCGTCCATGCGCTGGTGGACACGGCTCCGCTCCTCTTCTGGGACGCCAATCTCAATCCAGCCACTCAGCAGACCGCGCACCCCACGCAAGCGGTGCAAGCTAATGCTAAAGCAACGGTCAACCAAATCGCGAAATGGCTGGCCGTAGGATTCTGCTTCGGGCTCTGTGTCTACCACGAACTTTTATAGCACTCTGGGGCGGTTGTTTTCAAGCAAGCCCTGCGCTCTTCGGAGCTGTAAAAACGAAAAGTTTGAAGTTGGTGCCGGAGGGGGGACTTGAACCCCCACTCCCTTGCGAGAAATGGATTTTGAATCCATCGCGTCTGCCAATTCCGCCACTCCGGCAACTTCAGGCCCGGCATTATGCCAGAGCCCGAAGCGAAGTCTAAATTTTTCTGCGAACTGTCAGCTTGCAGCGGCTGCTGGTGGTTGCGGTTTGTTGGACCCACTCCAACCGGTCAAGAAGCGATGCAAAACACTGAGCGCAATGACTCCGCCTTCAATAGTCCAGAAGGTCATCAAGGCCAACCAAGCCCCATCGATGCGGCCATAAGAGTGCAGGCCGGTGTCGAGCATGTTGACCCCCCACCACGATGCCGACACCACCACGCCACCGACGATCGTCAACATCATGAAGCCATGTTCACGGACGTAACCGCCAAGGCGCGCGTGCAACATCAGAAGTAGCCACAGGCAAATCAGCAAGGCGCCGTTCTCTTTCGGATCCCAACCCCAGAAGCGACCCCAGGAATCATTGGCCCAGACGCCACCCATAATGGTGCCAAAGATCGAGAACAACAGGCTGAAGCAGATCACGCCATAGGTCATGCGTGTTAGCGACTTGAAGAATTGCGACTTGCCTTTGCCCAACCCAAACAGTTTGCCAATTACCCACACATGCGCCATGCTTGAAGCAAGCAAGCCACCTGCATAACCGAGGGAGATGGTGGTCACGTGGATCGCTAGGTAGTAGTTGGTGTCGAGAACCGCGACGACCGATGCCATGGTGTCGCCGGCGGTGGCGACTTCGCGCAACTCGTACTTGCCTGCGAAGAACATGCCCGCGCAGCCAAGGAGCGCAGCCACCGGCAAGGCGATGCGTTGCTTGGTAATCCACTCCATCAAGCCACCGACGAGGACCATCGCCGTAGTGATGAAGATGATGGTGTCATACAAGGTTACTACCGGCGGACGATGCCGGATTAGGCAACGCATGGTGATGCCGTAGGTGTCCAGTATGAAGCCGATACCGACAAAGACCCAGGCCACTCCCCAGATCCAACGCTGCTTTGAGGCCATCCACGTGACGGCACAAAGCAGGAAGGCAAGTGCGTAGAAGACCAGCGAGTAATAGAATGGATCGAGCTTATAGAGGCTTACCTCTTCGGCGATCATGTCGTATTCGCCACGGCTGGAAGCCAAGGCGACCGACAGTCCATGCAGCTTTTCCAGCGCAGCATGGAAGGTGGCAGCGTCGCCCTTGGAAGCCTCCAACTCGCTGAAGGCGGCAAAGATCGCGACCTGTGCGGTGACATCCTGTTGGCCACCAAAGCGCGCCACCACGGTATCGGCGAATGTCCACCACAGGTCCTCCTGCTCGGACCCAGCCGCAGGGGCCATAAATGTGAGGTGGGCATTGGAACTGGGCAGGGAACGGCCGATCTCCTGGACCAGTTGATTCGCGGCGTCGGTGTCGGCGTCGCTGGTGCCGCGAGCTACGCGCAGGTTCTGTAGCTCAGGCACATGAGCGAGGATGGTGGCGAGCTTCGGTGACTCGGTACCAAACATCTCCGTCAGGGTCTGGTTGCCGCTAACGTCGAAGCTCAGACGCATGAGGTCCATCGCGGTCACCAGGTAGTGATAAGCGATGGTGTCGTTGGCGAGCTTCAGCAGCTGCAGGTCGACCGTGGTGCGCGCGTTGTCGTCGAGATCGGCCACGCGTCGCGCCTCCTCCATAACCTTGGCCAGACCCGGTGCCAGTTCGTTATAGCTGTACCAGTCACGCTTTCCTTTCGGCGTCAGGTCGACGGCAATCAGCACATCATCGGATTGCACTCGAAAGCACGGGTAGTCCTTCGCCTGCTCGGGGAAGAACATCGTGTCTAAAAGCCACTGCGAGGGCTTCAGCTTGCTTCCATCTTCAAGCTTTAGCGTGCGCTTGCCATTCATGATCAGCAAGTTCAGACCCGCCAATGAATCCATCGGCTTGACTCGTGCATAGGACTGCACCGGCAAGGTCTGAAACAGCTCGACGGTGTCAGACTCCCATTCAAAGACCCGGTTTGTGGGTTCTTGTTGGGCGAAGCCCGCGACCGAAAGCAGCAAGGGCGCGAACAGGCTTGCGATTACCGGGAGGAAGGATCTTTGCTGATTCATTGCGCTGCTCCTGCAGCCATGTGGCGACGTTTGCTTTGCGTGCGAATGAAAGAAATCAATCGCCTGCCAAAGGTCAAAAGCATGCCGAAGGTGATAACCCACATGCTGTATTCAGGCCATTTGTCGGACGGGTTGCGGACCACCGAGAAGACCGAGTATTCATGACCGCCTGGTGTGGTGCCGTAGCTGGACTGAAACAAGACCAGGCCGCCATCGCGCAAGGGCTCGTTCATCTGAATCAGGTGCGGGCGTTCATTGCCCTGCGCATCGATCTGTGTAACCTTGGAGCGGTAGGCCTTGGCCATGCCGATGCCGGGATGCTCCTCTTTAATGAAGTCATCGAGGCGGATCGAGTAAGGCATCGGATAGCGTTCGGGGCGCATGTCAATGGCAAAGGTGCGTCCGTCGACCGCAATCGCCCATGGGTGACGTTGGTTACCCCAGAGTAAGGCCTCTTGAATGGTGCCGTCGGAGGTCTTAATGCTGGCGTTCAGGCCACCGATGTTGAACTCGGATTCCTTCTCGTCAGGGCGTCGTAGGAAACCGTAGCCCTCCACCGGGTTACCGCTCACCTGCCAATTGGGGCCCACTGGCAACACTTGGCAGTTCTTGAGGAAACCACTCAAGGTCAACTCGAAGGGCAAGGAGTCCGATGTGAAGGTGCGGCTGGCACCCACCTCCAGGTCGGTGAAGGAGGCATCCTGGATGACGAACTCCTGAGCGTCGTCGACATCGTGGACTTCCCAGATGGCGACTTCCCAGTCCAAGGAGCTTTGGAAGTAATCCTTGCTAAGGGTCTCGATAATCTGCAGATGACCTTCATCGGAATTCTGGATCTTGACCATGCCAGAGATCAGCAGGACGAGGATTCCGACATGCACAATCAGCACTCCTACATTGCGCGAGGCCCACTTGATGCGCACAAAACCACCGAGCACTAAGTTGATGCACAGGACGGACATGCACAGCAGGCCGCCCGGGAAGATCGGGATGCCGTTCCACTTCAGAAAGTAGGAATGGAAGTAGACATCCTTGGCGTCATAGAGACCGTGGTCGACCTGATGGATGGTGCCATAGATTGTCAACACGAACAGGGCCAGCAGGCATACGCAACACAACCAGAAGGAGCTGAGCACGTCGAAGGCCATGCGGCCTAGACTCTTGTTCTTTTTGACCATGCCTACTCCTCCAGTGACTCGACGAGTGCCATAAACTTCTGTTTCTCCTTGGCAATCTCTGCCGCAGGACCGACCATCTTGACGAAGGCGCTGCCTTCCGGACGCACCAAGGCCACGCCGAGCAAGGTGCTGCCCTTGCTGTCATTGCCGCCCATGCCTTTGTAGTCGCCGGACACTTCCAGCATGGGGCTATCCACCCCGTAGAGCTTCACAGTGGGAAGTTGCGCGATCTCCTCGTCGCTCATTGCTTCCATGCCGACCTCACCGCACCAGCGATTGATGTTCGGTGCAAGTCCACCGCCTTCCCCACCGAGCAGCACCAGATAGCATTCGCTGCTTTCCCCTGCGAGCAGGTTCAAAGTGCGCATGCTGCGCTGGGGTCCCATACGCCAGCCCTCCGGCATCACGAATCCCCGACCTCCCGTGGTTGGTTCCTCGTCCTGTTTGTTAGGGGGCGGCGTGCCTCTCTCCTTGATGTGCAAGGATGTGCAGAAGGCAAAGAAGTTGTCGCGTTCCGCTTCGACGAGGTCTTTTGGGCCATTCATCTTAATGAAGATCGTGAACTGTTCGGTGCTGAGAATCATGCCGAGCAAGGACCAATCCGGCTTGGCCTCGTTGCCCATGCCACTGTATGCGCCGTCAAGTTGGAAGAAGGGAGCGTCCATGCCAAGAATTGGCATTGTCGGGATGGCGTCCATCGCGACCTGGTCGATTGGACCAAGCCCCATCTGGTTACGCCAACGATTGACATTGTCCAGTTCCCCGCCGCCGTCACCCGCCAACAAGGTCAGCGTGCATTCGGCATCAGGGTTTCCTGCTGGACGAAGATTGGCGACACGCATCGCCGTCGGCGGCAAGCTATCCCAACCTTTGGGGATTTCCCAAGCCAAAGGATTCTCTGGTGCCGAGAACTGGTCGCCCCCTCCACCGCCATCGCCAGAATGGTCGTGACCATCATCAGGGCTGTGACGTGGGCCGAAGCGATCGGCACTAGTGGCACCGACTTCACCGTCTCCGAAGTTCGCGGTGATTTCGCGCTGAATTTCGATTTCCATGCGCTCGGACTTTGAACAAGCCATCAGCGCCAGGATTACGGTACCTCCCATCAGGGTCTTCCCGACAATTGTCGCCGGGAAGGTTAGGACCTTCATTTGGGTCAAGTTCATGGCTAAGTCCACATGGACAAATGGCACCATTCCGATCGTCAAGTTGGGCGGAAGCAACAGCGCCAGATTTGAGAAGTCTACCTCCTCAAGACAAAACGCTCCACGATTACCTGGTAACTTTCACGAGCCTTCCAGCGCAGGTATTTGTGACGATTTCGGCTCTAGAGCGTAAGTCCTCTGGACCAAGGCAGAGGCCTGGTTCAAACTCGATTGGACCTTCGACGACAGCGCTGTCCAAAGCCAGCCCCGACTCTTTCAGCCAGCGTTCACTGCGAAGTGCCAGCGCCTCCTTGGAGGTCTGGATAGAGTCGACGCCGCTGCGGTTTTTAACCGGTGCAAACTCCAAGGCACGGTCGGCCAACTGGACAACTGACTTCTCGGCCAAGGGCAAGGCATCGAAGACAAAGGTTTCGAACTTGATGCCGTCACGTTCCTCGGCGACGAGGCCACCAGCAGGCAAGGCCAGCACCTGCTTGCGCGCCAGATGCAACTGCAGGCTGGCTTCGGCCATCTCCTCGGCGAAGTCCAGATCGAAGAGGTGGATGGCGATGTTGCCGGCACAAAAACGCAGGCCACCATCTTCAGCACGTTCGGCCTGCAGGTCGTCGGAGATATCTGAGTACTCGACGCAACGGTTCCGCGCGCCGTCGATGACAACCAGTCCGACCTTCTCGGCGGGATCGGTCTTCTCGACCACCTTGACCGACATCCGTGCTTGGGCGAGCAGGTGGTGGCCAATGAAAATTGGGTCGGCCATCCAAACCAAGGGGTTATCTACTTGGCAGTAGAATAGGGTCGTGATGCCGGCTGTGCGCAAGCGTGGGATGGTGCCAGACCCCTTCAAGGCGCGGTAGACGCCTCCATGACCGTCGGGGTTGCGGAAAAGCCGATGCGGCGCCGACAACAGCAGTTCACCATTGGGCGCCAATGCTGGCAGAGTGCCTTGGCAGACGAAATCGATGCTGTCCGAGCCAAGCCCGAAGTGACTGTGCTTCTCGAAGAAGGCCATGGTCTCCAGATGATTGCCAGGACCGGTCTGGATGATCCAGGGCAAGGCGCAGTCATAGACCTGCCGAAGCCTCTGGATCTGGCCGGCGAACATCTGAAACAGGCTGGCACCACTAATCACCCCCAACGGGAAGGCTCCTTTAGGGCCATCGAAGCCGAGCCGCGAAGCCTGTCCACCGGCAACGGTGATGATCGCGACCTGGCCCTGGCGCAAGGCCTTTTCCCCTGCAGCTAAGGCATCCTCTCGGCCTTCATGCGGATGGGCGGAAGGCGGGATCAACTGCGGAGCTTCGATTGCGCCAAGTTCCGTCTCCTTGCCATCACGCAGTGCCTTCTTCTGGCGCTCATAGACATCCCAATCGATGCTAGAAATATCCTCAGCCAGGCGC
This sequence comes from Planctomycetota bacterium, assembly GCA_030749235.1. Classification (GTDB taxonomy): domain Bacteria; phylum Planctomycetota; class UBA1135; order UBA1135; family UBA1135. The sequence goes on from JASMKM010000088.1 coordinate 27,441, forward strand.
TCGATAGCCTGACCTCCTACCTTGTCTGCAGCGGTCCAGACGGAGTTCAATCCCCGTGCCTGCACCGCTGCCTTGACGTCAGCAATGTTCCTCAACGCTCTACGCCGCTGGCGTGTCGTCGCCGTCGCCGATCCGCTCCAGGGCGTTCTCGAGAAGGCCGACAAGCAGGTCCAGCTTGCGCTCCATGACCAACTGACGCTTGGTGATCTTCTCCACCACCGGAGGCAACAAGGCCTCGAGAGTGTAGTTGTTCACCATGTTGATGATCTCTGCGCGGGATGCATCAGGCAGCTTGTGGAAGTGGTAGTGGTAGGCGTTGTCCAAAGCGTCCTCGGTGATATGGAGGGCGTCTTCGGTCATATTCTTGAGCTCGTTGTGATCGTGCTCAACTTTGTAGACCTCCTTGCGGAAGGTCTTGAGGGCGTTTGCGAATTTCTGCTTCACTTCAGTTCTCCGTTTTGAGGGATGGAGAGTTAATCGAACTTGCGGAACGCGAGGCTCACGTTGTGGCCGCCGAAACCAAGTGAGTTGGACAATGCAGCACGGAAAGCCTTTTCCCGTGGTTGACCTGGGATGTAATCCAGATCACAGCCATTCTCGAGGTCTGGGTTCTCGTAGTTTTGGGTTTGGTGGGCGACTCCCCTATGTAGGGCGAGTGCCGTTGCGATGGCCTCCACGGCGGCGGCGGCGCCAAGCAGGTGACCGAGCATGGACTTGGTCGAGGAAATCGCTGCAGCGCGCGCGGCTTCTTCACCCAGGGCGATCTTGATTGCCATGGTCTCCACCATGTCGTTCAACAAGGTGGACGTACCGTGCGCGTTGATGTAGTCAACCTCGTCGGGGTTCAGGCCACCATCTTGCATGGCAAGCGAGAGCGCAGCCGCTGGGCGCGCGCCCGTCTTGTCCGGTGCGGTGATGTGACCTGCGTCATCGGTCTGGCCGAAGCCAGCGAGTTCACAATAAATTTTGGCACCACGCGCCTTTGCGTGCTCCAACTCCTCGAGCACCAGCACGCCAGCCCCCTCACCCATCACGAAGCCATCGCGATCACGGTCGAACGGACGCGAGGACTTGGTGGGATCATCATTGCGCTTGGACAAGGCCTTGACTGAGGAGAAGCCTGCTAAGCAGAGGTCGTTGGTGGTCGTCTCCGAGCCACCAGTGACCATAATCTCGGCGCGGCCAGTGCGAATCTCGCGCATGGCTAGTCCAATGGCATGTCCTGCAGAAGCGCAGGCCGAAGAGGTCAGAAAGCAGGCGCCCTGCAACCCAAGCTCGATGGCGACATTGGCCGCCAAGGCATTGCTCATCGTATTGGAGATGAAGAAGGGCGTGACGCGTCGCGGCCCGCTCTTTTGCAGCACCTTATGTTGGTCGAGGACACTTTGGATGCCTCCGATACCGGTACCGAGGATGGAACCTGCACGGGTTGGATTGATGTCCTCGATGGAGAGGCCGCTGTCTTGCCACGCTTCGCGCGCGGCCAAGATGCCAACCTGGCTAAAGGGATCGAGGCGCCGCTGCTCCATCTTGGAGAAATGGTCGTCAGCGTGATACACGACACCACGAAGTTCCGCTGCGAACTTCGTAGCCCAATCCGTAGTATCCCACCGCTCGATCAACCGGAAACCTGTATCACCCTTGAGCAGTCTTTCGAATGTCAAGGGTGCGCCGATGCCAAGAGGCGTCAGCGCACCGATGCCGGTAATGACAACTTTGCGTTGCGTATCGGCCATTCTAATCCCGGATGAGTCCGGTAAAGGCAAGCTGCAGCCTTAGCTGCCGACTTTGCCAGAGATGTAGGAAATCGCGTTGCCTACGGTTTGAATCTTTTCGGCATCTTCATCTGGAATGGTGATGTCAAAAGCACTTTCAAACTCCATGACCAGCTCGACGGTATCGAGGCTGTCTGCGCCAAGGTCGTTGATGAAGCTAGTTTCGTGGGCGAGTTTATCGCGGGAAGCACCCATGTGCTCGCAAACGATCTCGTAGACCTTTTCTTCGATGTCAGTCACTTTGAATCGGGGAGGTTCTTCGGGGTAGGCTGCGCAAGGCAGCTAGGAATGCGGCGACGGCGTCGCCTTGGGCCAAGATTGTAGGAAAGCGGTTAGCCGAGGGAAAGACCCCCGTCGACCAACATCACCTGACCGGTGACGTAGCCGCCGCTTGGACCGAGGAGAAAACGGGTAATTCCCGCGATATCATCGGGGTTTCCCGGCTTGCCGAGCGCGATTTTGGAAATCATCGCCTGGCGCGCCTGTTCCGGCAGGTCGCCGGTCATATCGGTCTGGATGAAGCCTGGGGCAACCACATTGACGGTTATTCCGCGGCTACCGAGCTCTAAGGCAGCCGAACGTGCCATACCGTGTAGGGCAGCCTTGGCTGCGCAGTAGTTCACCTGACCAGGGTTGCCAGTGCTTCCAACGACCGAGCCAATCAGCACCACGCGACCAGCCTTCTGGCGCATCATGGGCTTGGTGACGGCCTTCAGGAAGTGGAAAGTGCCGTTCAGGTTGATGTCGACCACTTTCTGGAACTGCTCTGGGGTCATGCGCAGCAGCAGGTTGTCGCTGGTGATACCGGCATTGGCAACTAGGCCATCGACACCTCCCCAGGCTTCCACCATGGTTTCGACAGCCGCCTGGGCGGTGACGGGGTCGGAGATGTCGCCAGCGATTGGCAGGGATTCCCCCCCCATCGCTGAAATGGCGGCACCGGTCTCCTCGAGGTTGTCAAGGCGAGTGGCCAATAAGCAGACCTTGGCACCGTGGTGGGCTAGGTCGAGAGCAATCGCCTTGCCAATGCCCCGCGAGGCACCAGTCACTAGGAAACGTTGATCTTTGAGTTCTTTGGTCATTGGATCGACTCCAGAATGTCGGTTGCTGCAGCGGCCTCGTGCAGCGAGACGACTTTTGCACCGCGCGCGATTTTGCGCGCCAGTGCGGAAAGTACCCGACCTGGAGCGGGCTCCAGGAAGGTCGTGTCGGGCGAGGACGCAGCCATCTTGGCGAAGGACTCCTGCCACAGCACCGGAGCGCAAAGCTGTGCGACCAGGTTGGCTTTTAGGGTGGTGGCATCGGTGCTGGCTTCGGCGGTGGCGTTTTGCCATACCGGACAGCTGGCCGGCTGGAACTCGATTTCGCTCAAGGCGACCTTGAGTTTTTCCGACGCCGGGCGCATCACTTCGGAATGGAAGGCGCCGGCCACGTTCAGGCGGATGGCGCGCTTGGCACCGGCTTCCTTGGCACGAGCTTCCAGTAGGTCCAAGGCTGCAATCTGGCCACTGACCACCAACTGGCCTGGCGAGTTCAGGTTAGCCACTTGACAGATGGCACCGCTTTCCGCGGCGACGTCGGCGCACAGGGCTTCAAGGGGTTGGCGCTCCATGCCCATCACCGAGGTCATACCAGAAGGCATGGCTTCCGATGCGGCTTGCATGGCGGCACCACGTAGGCGCACTAGGCGTAGGCCGTCAGCAAAACTGATCACGCCGGCAGCAGCCAAGGCGGTGTACTCCCCTAGCGACAATCCCGCGGTCATCACCGGCTGGATTTTCTCACCAGCGAGCTCCTCGAAAGCGGCAATCGCGGCCAAGGAACAGGTGTAGATCGCCGGCTGGGCAATGTCGGTGGCGGTGAGTTCCTCGAGAGGCCCCTCGAAGCACAAGTCTGACAAGGGCAGGCCAAGTACGGCGTCGGCTTCGTCGAAGAGGGCTTTGGCAGACGGGCTGTTGTGGGCAAAGTCCAGCCCCATACCGACTTCTTGCGCGCCTTGGCCAGGGAAAAGGATTCCAAACTGCATGGTG
>JASMKM010000089.1 GCA_030749235.1 Planctomycetota bacterium
TTGACCAAAGATCATCAAGGTGCGGGTGAGGATATTGGCACCCTCCACCGTAATCGAGATTGGTGCGGCAAAATAGGTGTGCGCCAGCATGTTGCGTGGGCCGCGTGAGATGCCAGCACCACCGCAGATGTCCATGGCATCGTTGACCACTTTGCGCATCGATTCGGTGAAATAATACTTGGCGATTGCCGAAGCCACCGCCGGCTTAGCTCCCCCATCCAGGCCCCCACAGGTGAAGCGACGCGCCGCCTCGAGGGTGTAGGCCATGCCGCCGATGCGCGCCATCGGCTCCTCGATGCCTTCGAACTTGCCGATCGACAAGCCAAACTGCTTGCGCACGTTGGAATAAGCACCTGTGATGCGCGCTGCCATCTTGGCGCCGGCAGTGGCTTGCGAAGGCAACATGATGCCGCGACCTGCGGCCAACTGTTCCATCAGCATGCGCCAGCCTTGGCCAACGCGTTCTGGACCGCCGATCAAGGAATCCAAAGGCACCACGACATCCGTGCCGGTGAACGGGCAGTTGAAGAAGGGTACGTTCAGTGGATCGTGCTGGCGCCCCAGTTCTAGGCCGGGGGTGTCGGCCGGCACCAAAGCGCAGCAGATGCCCAAGTCGGCACCGCGGCCGAGCAGGTTGTCTGGGTCGCTGAGCTTAAAGGCTAAACCCAGGATAGTGGCACGCGAAGCCAGGGTGATGTAACGCTTCTCCATGTTCAAGCGCATCATTAACTGCCCATCTTCGCCCTTGAAGACCACGCCATTGGCACGGATGCCACCAGCGTCGGAACCTGCATGCGGCTCGGTCAAGGCGAAACAGGGCACTTCCTTGCCACTGGCCAGGCGCGGCAACAAGTTGTTCTTTTGCTCATCGGTGCCGTAGTGGACCAGCAGTTCAGCTGGCCCCAAAGAGTTCGGCAACATGGCGGTGATGCCAAGCGGAACACAACGCGAACTCAGCTTGCCGATCACGGCGCTGACTCCCGTCGGTGAGAACTCCAGCCCCCCATACTTCTTGGGAATGATCATGCCGAAGAATCCGTTGTCCTTGATGTACTGCCAGGAGGCCGGCGACAAGTCACGACGCTGGAAGACTTCCCAATCATCCGTCATGCGACAGACCTCCTCGACCGGTCCGTTCAGGAAGGCCTGTTCCTCTTCGGTAAGCTCCGGATAGGCCTCCTTCAGAAGGCGCGCGAAGTCCGGCTTGCCGGAGAACAACTCGCCTTCATACCAAACCGTGCCTGCATCCAAGGCTTCGCGTTCGGTACGCGAGATGACCGGCAACAGTCCAGCCTTCTTGATGAAACGCATCAAAAGCGTGGTCACCACGCGTAGACGCAGCGCTGGCCAGTTGAAGATGACGGCAGGGATTGCCAGCAGGATTAGCAGCCAGGTCGGCCATCCCCACCACAACAGGAAGGAGAAGATCCAACAGGTCCAACCGATGAGCTTGGCGCCGAAGAATCCGAGCGTCAAAAGGCCGGCGAGGAAAAGCAGGATGGTCATGATGATTCTGAGAGGAGCATGGTCTCGGCATGCTCAACCACTTGTTCGATGAAGGTCGAGGCTGGCAAACCAACATCGAGCCGTTGCGCGAGATGCAACGAGATGGCTCCATGCAACAGGCTCCACAGGACTGTGGCGCTGAGCATGGTGTCGAAAGAACTGCCGCCGCGTATTTCACGCAGGATGTCGGCAAAGAGCTCGAGGTTGCGCCGAGCTCGCCTATATTTATCGGTCGGATAGCGCTCCATCTTTTCCGGATGCAGCAGGAACATGATCTGAAAATACTCCGGGTTCTGGATCCCGAACTCCAGGAAGGCCATACAGATACGTCGGAATCGAGGTCTGGGAGCCGAATCCAGTTTTGACGCCGAGCCAAGGTCGACGGCGAGCAATTCCATGCCTTCTTCGATTAAGGCGTGAATCAAAGCATCCTTGTTGTCGAAATAAATGTAGATGCTTGTTGGAGTACAGCCTACCGCCTTGGCGATTTTGCGCATGGATACGGCCGAATACCCTTCCTTGAGCAGCAGGACGCGCGCCTGCTCCAAGATCCGGCCTCGAAGATTTCCGTTGGTGGTCATTGGTTTTTGCTGGACTCGTTCCACTTTACACCGTAAAGTTAACGTTGTTAACCAAAAAGTCAACCAATGATTTCTTACGCCGATTCCGACGAACACCCCCGCCTCGTGTTGGCAGCCGGCTTACGCACGCCAATGGTTCGCGCAGGTGGCGCCTTCGCCAAAGAAGATGCTGGCCACCTCGGTTCGATGCTGGCTCGTGAGCTTCTGATTCGGGCAGGATTGGATCCCGCCGATTTAGATGAGGTCATTGTCGGCTGCGTGGGTCCACCCCACGACCAGGCGAACATCGCACGCGTGATTGGCTTGCGTGCTGGCGTGCCGGAGCCGATCCCCGCACGCACTGTGGCGCGCAACTGCGCAAGTGGCATCGAGTCGGTGACCACCGCCGCTAGCAATATCCTCGCTGGTCTTGGCGACACCTACTTGTGCATGGGCGTCGAAGTCATGAGCGCTTATCCGCTGATCTTCGGCGACAAGATGACCGAATTCTTCGCCAAGTTGATGAAAGCGCGCAGCCTTGGACAACGGCTCAGCACGCTTAGCAAATTTCGCTTCAAGCACCTGAAGCCTCGGGTGGCCTTGTTAGAAGGCCTGACCGATCCGACCACGGGCATGATTATGGGCAAGACCGCCGAGCTGCTGGCTCGTGATTGGGGTCTCAGCCGCGAAGAGTGTGACCAATTCGCGCTGCAATCGCATTGGCGCGCACGCGGCGCACGGGATCGCGGTCGCTTTAAGCGTGAGATCATGCCGACGGTGCCACTTGGTGCCCGCAGCGATAGCGCGTCGATTCGCCATGACGATGGCATCCGCGACGACCAAAGCATCGAAAACCTCGCCAAACTCCGTCCCTACTTCGAGAGGCCCGACGGACTGGTGACCGTCGGCAATGCCTGCGGCATTACCGATTGTGCCGCTGGCCTGATCCTGACCACTGAAGCACGCGCCAAGGAACTTGGCCTCCAGCCCATGGCTGCGATCCGCAGCTTCGCCTGGGCAGGCTTGGATCCTAAGCGTATGGGCCTTGGCCCAGTGTTCAGTTCCGCGGTCGCCCTCAAGGCCGCAGGAATGGAGTTGTCAGATGTTGGCGTGATCGAGTTGAACGAAGCCTTCGCGGCCCAGGTCCTAGCCTGCATCCGTGCAAGTGCGTCGAACAGTTTCGCCCAAGAACACCTCGGGCGCGACCGCGCCTTAGGTGAGATCGAACCGGCCAAGCTGAACGTCAATGGTGGTGCCATCGCCCTCGGCCATCCGGTCGGAGCGACCGGCACGCGTCTGTTGATGACGCTGGCCCATGAACTGCAGGTCGCCGACAAGGAAGTCGGCCTTGCCACTCTCTGCATCGGCGGCGGCCAAGGTGGCGCCGTAGTCCTCGAACGCCTTTCCTAATCGCACGATGGATCTACAAGGATTCCCACTCCCAGAGAACTGCCCTGAGCCGGACGCCTGCATCCGCATCGAACGTCCTGAGGATGGTTTGGCGGTCGTCTATCTGGATCCGCCGCACCGTTCGCTGGCGGTCCTCGATGCGCCGCTGTTGCGCGACCTCGATGCCGCAGTCAAGGAGCTGCAGAAGCAGACCGACCTCAAGGGCATCGTCTTCGCTGGCGCCGAGCCGCTGAAGTTCGCCGCCGGCGCCGACGTTGAAGGCATCGGTGGGATCACCGACCCGAGCGACGCCTTTCGCATCGTGCAATTCGTGCACGGCGTCTTCACCAATATCGAAAATCTCAAGGCGACCACGGTGGCCGCCATCGGTGGACCGGTTCCGGGCGGAGCCTATGAGTTGTCGTTGTCGTGTAACTTCATCATTGCCGCAGACGATTCCAAGACCCGCATCGGCCTGCCGGAAACCCAACTCGGCATCATCCCCGGTTGGGGAGGTTCGCATCGCCTTCCCGAACGCATCGGCGTGCCGCTGGCCTTGGATGCAATCATGACGGGCCGCCTAATGAAGGCCAAGCTCGCCAAAAAACGCGGCATGATTGACCGCACCACCTATCCGCATCGGCTGGTCGAGTTGGCCAGTGAGATCGCCATGGGGCGACAGAAGGTCAAGCGCAAGAAACGTGGCATGGCCAAGTGGCTGGTTGACCGCAACCCAATCGCCAAAGCCGTAATCGGCAATAAAGTGCGCAAGACCGTCGAAAAAAAGACACGCGGCAAATACCCTGCCCCGCTACGAGCTCTTGATCTGGTGCTCGGTTCGGGGGGCAAGTCACGCGCCGACGCTGCACGCCTGGAGGGGGAAGCTGTGGCCGAACTCGCGGTCGGCTCGGTATGCAAGAGCCTAGTCGGCATCTTCTTCGCTTCCGAGGCCGCTAAGAAGTTCGCCCGCGGCCATGATGACTTCCGCCCGCGAAAGTTCGAAAGTGGAGCGGTCATCGGCGGTGGCGTCATGGGAGGCGCGATTGCCAGCCTTGCGGCGGAGAAAGGATTGTCGATGCGTCTGGTCGACTTGTCGCGGGATGCTCTCGACGCCGCGCAGGTAGACCATCTACAAGTAATTAACAAGAAACAGAAGCGTCGGCACCTAGCCCCGCACTTGGCCGATGGTGCCATCGATCGCCTGACCGTGTCCGAGAACATGGATGGTTTGCAGCACGCCGATATCGTCCTGGAAGCCGTGGCTGAGCGTATGGATGTCAAGAAATCGGTACTTGGACAATTGGCCGAAAAGACGCCTTCGGATTGCCTGCTAGCCACCAATACTTCCTCGCTATCCGTCACCGCCATGGCCGAAGGCATCCCAAATCCCGAGCGCGTCGTCGGCATGCACTTCTTCAATCCAGTTCGCATGATGCCGTTGGTCGAGGTGGTCAAGGGTGAGCAAACCAGTGATGAGGCTGCGATTGAGGTGGCCGCGCTTGCAGCCCGTATGGGCAAGACTCCGGTGGTGGTCAAGGATGTGGCGGGGTTCCTGGTGAACCGCCTGCTTGGCCCTTATCTCGACGAGGCCGTACGCCTGTTCGTGGCTGGTGCCAATCCGAAATCGCTGGATGCGCTAATGCTGGACTTTGGCATGCCGATGGGGCCGTTGCGCCTGCTGGACGAAGTGGGGCTGGATATCGCCTCGCATGCGGCCGGTTCGCTGCACGACTCTTATGGAGAGCGCATGATTCCGACCGCCGGCATTCAGATGCTCGCTACCCCTGAGCGTCTAGGCGCCAAGACCGGTAAAGGCTTCTACGATCATCCGAAGGAGCGCAAGCATAAGCCCACCGTCTGTGAGGATCTCGCCAAGTTCCAGCAGGAAGAAGGCGCCAAGCAGCTCAGCAAGGAGCAGATGACCGATCGCCTGATCTTGAGCATGGTCAACGAGGCGGCCCGCTGCATGGAAGAGAAGGTCACTGGGACGGCCGGTGAGCTGGACCTAGCCACCGTCTTCGGCATGGGCTTTGCCCCATTCCACGGCGGCTTGCTGCACTATGCCGATAGCCTAGGCATCAAAGAGGTCGTGCGACGTCTGGAAGCCATCGCTGCCTCGGCAGATATCGCAGCGCGCCCGGGCGGAGTGGCTAAATTCACCCCCGCCGACTACCTGGTGGACCTTGCCGAGCGCGACGCAAAGATCTTCGACGAATCACCGTCGCGATGACGACTGCGAAAGAAATAAGGAATACGAATTCTTCCCTTCTGCAAGTATGGCCCTGACACTGGTGGGCAGTTGCAGCAGGATTCGGGAAACTCGGGAAAACGCTTAGGGCAAAAAAAAGCGACGACCGGAACCCTAACCCACGGTCGTCGCCAAACCTCCCGTCCGACCTAAGCCGGAGGGATTGTCCCCTTCGTTATTTCTGTGTTGTCCTTTGCCATCGAGACATACGGGTGCACGCGGCGTCGGCAAGGCTAGAATTTCCCCTAGCATGGAAACTCATTCAGCTGATGTCATCATCATCGGGGCCGGGATTGTCGGCCTTGCAACGGGAGTCAAGCTACTCGAGCAGCATCCGGACCTGCGCTTACTTGTGCTCGACAAGGAGCCCGGCCCGGCCGTGCACCAGACTGGCCACAACTCCGGCGTGATCCACTCGGGCATCTACTACAAGCCGGGATCCTATAAGGCGCTGAACTGCCGGGAAGGCAAGGCCATGCTGGAGCGTTTCTGCGAGGAACATGCTATTCCCTTCGAAATTTGCGGCAAGGTCATCGTGGCCTTGGACGAGACCGAACTGCCGGCGATGGAGCGCATCTTCGAGCGCGGTCAGCAAAACGGTGTGCAATGCGAGAAGATCAGTGGTGACCAACTGCGCGAGATCGAACCGCATGCTGCTGGCATCCAGGCAATTCGTGTGCCGGAGGCGGGCATCACCAACTACACCATGGTCTGCGAGAAGATGGCCGAGCTAATCCGCGCCGCCGGTGGCGAGATTGTTTACGGGGCAAAGGTTAAGAACATGCAGCAGCATGTCAGCGACGTCATTCTCCACACCACCAATGGCGACTATCGCGGCAGCCATGTGGTGAACTGCGCCGGCCTTCACAACGACCAGGTCACTGCTATGAGTGGTGCCAAGCCACCCGCGCGCATCGTGCCCTTTCGCGGCGAGTACTACGAGCTAAAGGACAGCGCCAAACACCTGTGTAAGCACCTGATTTATCCGGTGCCAGATCCGAGCTTCCCGTTCCTGGGCGTGCACTTCACGCGCATGATTGATGGCAGCGTGGAATGTGGTCCGAACGCGGTGTTCGCACTGGCCCGCGAAGGCTACACCTGGAGCGACATCAACCTGAAGGACCTCTTCGGCACCCTCGGTTATGGCGGCTTCTGGAAGATGATCTCCAAGCATTGGAAGGCTGGAATGGGCGAGATGCACCGATCACTGTCGAAGAAGGCATTCACCAAGGCGCTTGCGCGCCTGATGCCTGAGATCCGCAGCGAGCATCTGGTCAAGGCCCCTGCTGGCGTCCGCGCCCAAGCCTTGATGCCTGACGGCCTGATGATCGATGATTTCCTCTTCGATGAGCATGGCCAGGTGCTGAACGTCTGCAATGCCCCTTCGCCGGCAGCCACCAGCAGCTTGTCGATCGGCAAGGCCATTGTGAAGCGCCTCGAACCTCGGTTGAAGGACTAGCGCCAGGAAAGTTGCCCTACCCAACAAGCACGCGCGAAGCCCAACTCGGACGCCGCACCGTAGTGGTAGCGATAACCACCAAAAAAAGCGGCCCCTCACCAAAGGTGAAGAGCCGCCTTAGTGACCTGACCCTCCTAGAGGATCAGTTCAGCCAGGGAGTTGGACAGTAAGCCACTCCCCAAGTCAGCGCATTGGGTGAACAAGGTAAACCCCGAGGCACGGGCTGGGATGCCGGTAGAGAGAGTCGCGACGCCAGCAGGATCCGCAGTCAAGGTCGGCAGCTGACTGATTGGGGGGCTCATGTCAACAGGACCGAATGGGGTCATGGTTGGGCCTGCGCCTGTCAGCGAATAACCAATCAGTACGCCACCACCTGCGGTCACATTCGTGGCCGTGAAGGTCGCAGTACCGCCACCGGTAAGGCCGGTAATCGAATAGACCGGATTGGAAGGACCAGCACCGTCGTAATGGATGGTTCCGTTCCAATCGCGAATCTGGAACACGCCTTGGGTGAAAGGACCCATCACATCGGTGTTCCTATTGCCGTACCACGTGGTCAAGGTCATGTCGGCATTCGAGTAGATCGTTCCGGTGCTTCCGGCACCATTGGTGTAGGCAAGGGAACCGGTCAGGGCGTAGGAAGTCAGGTCGACGTAGATGCCGTAGGAGGTGCCAGCGACCCAGGTCATGCCGTTGCCGGTCATGTCAATCGAGGTCGGAGCGCCGAAGCCAGCGGAAGTCCCAGTGTAGGATCCCAGTTGAGTCCAGACTGCAGCGTTCATCTCGTTGCCGACGACCGTACCAGTCATGTACCAGACGTCGACGGAAACTGCCGAGCCGACTGCCGCATTGCAGTTGATGTCAATGCTATTGATGACTAGGTCCGACGTTGTGACCATGTCGAACATATTGCCGGCGAAGCCGTTGCCGCCAGCGAATAGGGTGGTCAGCGATCCAGGTGCCTGGGCAGTCGGGGCACCGGTGCTGAGCGAACCCATCGAGGGCGTACCGTCGTCATTGGTACTGAGAGATTGAGCGCCGATGTCGGCAGCTAGGGTGTGGGACAGTGCCAAAACTGCACCAATCAAGAGAGCATGTTTCATGGTAAATTCCAAAGGGGGGGGACAAGGGGCACCATTTACTAATGGCTTCAATTTCTAAGCCTAGCACAGGATTTTTCTTTTGACCCCATGATTTCACAGGAATGCACGACATGCGTGAGCCTGGAAAGCCGATGGGTAAGAAGCATGGGCTGGGAAAGGAGGCTAGAATCAGCCCAACTCCACCCCTGGAGCCTCCCCTACATAAATAGATGCGAGTTCTCATCACAGGCCATCGTGGGTACATTGGCGCCCACGCCATCGATGTCTTTCAAAAGGCCGGGCACCACGTAACCGGCGCAGACATAGGGCTTTACGACGGTGTCGAGTTTGGCACTCCTGCTGTGGCCGATAATGACCTGACCTTGGATGTCTTCGATATCACGCCGAAGATGCTGGAAGGCATCGAGGCCGTGATTCACTTGGCGGCGATTTCCAATGACCCGATGGGCGATCTGGACCCTGCCATCACCCACCACATCAACACTGGCGGCACAATGCACGTGGCCAAATGCGCCAAAGAGGCTGGCGTCCCCCGCTTCCTGTTCGCCTCCAGCTGCTCAATCTACGGCGCTGCCGGCGACAAGATTCTCGATGAGACCGCCGAGTTTACTCCCGTTTCGGCCTATGCCGAATCGAAGGTGAATGCCGAAGCGCAGCTGAAGGATCTAGAGTCCGACGACTTCGCCATCACCTATCTGCGGAACTCCACTGCATACGGTCAAAGCCCACGCTTGCGCACTGACTTGGCGGTGAACAACCTATTGGCCTTTGCCGTCAGCATCAATGAAGTGAAGCTGATGTCGGACGGCACCTCGTGGCGCCCGTTGGTGCACTGCCGCGACATCGCCCGTGCCTTCTGCGCGTTGAGCGAAGCCCCGATCGAAGATGTGCGCGGCTTGGCCGTGAACGTCGGCGGCAACGACGACAACTACCAGATTTGCGAGGTTGCCGAGATCGTCCACGAGAACGTCGACGGCTCCGAGATCACCATTGCCGACAAGGCGGTACCGGATCCACGCAACTACCGCGTTTCCTTCGACCTGCTGAACAAGACCCTGCCCGAGTTCAAGCTCGAGTGGTCGGTGCGTTCGGCGGTACCGGTGATGCACACCGAATACAAGGAACGCGACGGCTTTGCTGCCGAGTTCGATGCCGGGCGTTACACCCGCCTGGTCACGCTGCAAGGCAAGATGGCCGAAGGCGCACTCCCTCATTACTTCGAAGAGCTTTCACGGAAGGATTAATCGATGACTGAAGACGTCAGCAAACTCACCCAAGGCTCCAAGATCGAAGGGGTCTATGTACAGCCACTGCGCAAGATTTGTGACGAACGGGGCATGATCATGCACATGTTGCGTTGCGACAGCCCGATCTTCACCAAGTTCGGCGAGGTCTACTTCTCGCAGTCGATGCCTGGCGCGATTAAGGGTTGGCATATCCATCGTGAGCAGACTCAGCATTACTGCGTAGTGCAGGGCATGATCAAGCTAGTCCTGTGCGACCTGCGCGAAGATTCACCCTCCAAGGGCGTAATCGAGGAGCACTTCCTCGGCGAGGACAACTACAACTTAATCCGCATCCCTGTGGGCGTGGCCAATGGCTACAAGACCTATGGCACCAAGCCTGCGTTGACCTGCAACTGCTCCGACCTACCGCATGGCCGTCCAGAGATGGACCGCATCGATCCCTTCTCGGATGAGATCGATTACTGCTGGGACCTGAAGCATATGTAGGACTTGGCCTCGAGCTACTTGCTGGGGCTTTGGATGTACAGATGCCCTTCACGCCAGTCGAAGGCCTGTGCTTGAATCGAGACTTGTCGTCCCGTGGTACGTGGTTCGCCACGTAACTCGAATCGTTGTCCAGTCTCCAACTCGAGGAAGGTCCGTTCCTCTCCATTGCAGTCGGCACATGGGACCTGGATGACTTCCCCCTCCAGGTCTAGGATGATCTCGGTGATGTCGTAGGCCGCATCCTCTGCGGCCTGTTCGATCGCATCGAAATCAATCGGTTGCGGATCGGTCAACGCGTAATGCGCATATCCATCCACGGTGTCTAGGAAAACTGTGTCGGCGCCAGCCTGGCGTCGTAAGGCTAGGTCGAGACCATAAGCCTTATCGTTTCATATTCAGCTGTCGAACTTGAGGCGGACTAGGGCGAATGGGTCGCCGGAATCCCAATCGAGGTTGGGCTCCATGCTGCACGCTGGCAGCAGCAGCGAGAGTATCGCCAGGATGGAGAGGGTGAGACGCATGTTCAGAAACGAATGCCGACGGCCAGGGAGACTTGGTAATCGATGCCGAGTTGGGTGCCGCCGTAGGACTCGGACAGTGGGACATCGATGCTCAGGCCGAGGTCCCATTGAGGTTGTGGATGCCAGGCAAGACCGAATTTACCGTACCAGATCTCGCTACCGGAGTTGAGCACATCGACTCCGGCCTGTTGCGCTTGACCGTTGTCGCGATACAGCAGGCCAAGCTTGACGTTGGCGCTGGGGCCCGGGTATTGAGCATGCAGGAAACGGTAGGCGCCGACCAGGTCGAAGGCGAAGCTATCGCCCTGCTCGTATTGTTGATCGCCGCTACCGTTGTTCTTGTACAAGGCGATGGTGTCGAAACGCCAACGGTTCAATTCCAGGTTGGCGCTCATCGACAGGAAGGGGTCCCAGGAACCGGAACCAGGCTGCATGCCAGGCGACAACAAGGTGCCGCCATCCTTCACACCTGTCTCGCCGGTGGGCACTTCCACACCAGCAGCGACCGCGAAGTGCCAGGCGCTACGCGCCCAATATTCATGCGCGACCAGGTACTTGGCCAACAGGGCGATGTCGCCGAGGCCATCGCTTGCGGTTTTCACGCCACCACTCTCGCGCTCCTTCTGCACATAAGGCACCAGCGCGGTCAGGGTGAATCGCGAGTTGATGCCGTGATCGAAACTGAAGGTGGTTCGATCGGTGCTGGCCGAGGAATCGAGCGGATCGGCCACGCTACTGGAACCCATCATCAGGCCGCTGCGTTCGCGATGATAATGACTCACGGTGACGCGCGAACCGCCGGTGAAGAGCATCTCGCCGGTGAGGGTCTCGACGCCGCCGGATTGGGCAGCACATGGCGTGGCTAGAGCGACGAGTAAGATGAGCGTGCGGAGTTTCATGTGTCGGCCTGGCGCATCCGCCTAGTCACACAGGATTCGCCTCGATGAATATAGCACTCCGCTACTTACCAATCGCTCTGATTCTGGCAATGATCGCCTGCAACACGCCCCCCTTCATCCCGCAGACCGCGGCTGAGTTGAGCGACGGAAAGCGGACATCGAGTTATCTTGAAGTCGAGGCTTTCATCGATGGCCTTTCTTCCCTACCACAAGGTCATAAGCTGTTCACCACCCCCTTCGGCAAAAGCTTCGAGGGGCGCCCGATGCAGTTGGTCATCGCCGCCGACCCACCCCTGCAAGACTTGGCTGCGGTGCGAGCGACGGACAAGTTACGCTTGCTGGTGAACGCCAACATCCATGCCGGCGAGGTCGAAGGCAAGGAGGTCGTGCAGATGATTCTGCGTGAGATCGCCCTCGGTGCGCATGAGGAACTGCTGGAAGGGGCCGTCATTCTGTTTGTGCCAATCTACAACGCCGACGGCAACGAGCGTTTCGACCGCCATAACCGAGCCTCGCAAAACGGCCCGGAGGAAGGAGTGGGCATCCGGCCCAACGCTCAAGGGTTGGACCTGAATCGTGATTTCCTGAAGGCCGAAGCGCCGGAGACCCGTGCACTGCTGGCCTTGATGCGCGATATTGATCCGCACCTGTTCATGGACCTGCACACCACCAACGGCAGCTATCACGGATATCACCTGACCTACGCACCCTCCTTGTCGACCAATGTCGACGCCGGCATCGACACCTTCAATCGCGACACGCTGCTGCCGGAAGTGCGTCAGCGTATGTTGGCAGCGCATGATTACCGCATATTCGATTACGGAAACTTCACCGGACAACAGAGCGGTGAATGGGTCACCTACGATCATCGCCCGCGATTCGGCACCAACTACATGGGCTTACGCAATCGCTTCAGCGTCCTGTCCGAGGCCTACAGCTATGTAGATTTCCCGACGCGCATCCAGTCCACGCGTGCTTTCGTGCTTGAGGTGCTCGGCAGCGCGGTGCGCCATCGCGAGATCATCAAACGACTATGCGTCGATGCCGATGCCAACGTGATTGCTGGTGATTGGCGCTTCGGGTTCGATTCCCGTCTGGGCGAGGCGGTGGAAGAAACTGTGTTGGTCGGCACCGTCGAAGAGTTCGTCCTGCCA
This sequence comes from Planctomycetota bacterium, assembly GCA_030749235.1. Classification (GTDB taxonomy): domain Bacteria; phylum Planctomycetota; class UBA1135; order UBA1135; family UBA1135. The sequence continues at coordinate 12,573 of JASMKM010000089.1, forward strand.
GGAGACCTAGGCACGCGACGCATGTGGACCGACAGGATCACGCCGACACAGATGCCGGTGCGTCGAGGCTTCACGAGCAAACGATCGCTTGCCTTGCCGAAGGCCTGGTTGATCCCAGATCCGTCGGATCGCGTGGTCGAATTGCTGGAACTGCATGGGGTAGAGTTCAACAGGACACATTCCGAGGAGACCCTGCTGGTGGAATACTATGTGCCGTCGGCGGTGAAGCGGGAGGAACGCATCTTCCAGGGCCATTATGAGTTGAGCCTGGATGGTACGTGGAAGCAAGCCGAACGCAACCTGCCCGCAGGAAGCCTGTTCCTCTCGGCCAGCCAGCCTCTGGCGCGCGTCGCTGCACAGCTGCTGGAGCCGAAGAGCGAAGACTCGCTTAGCACCTGGGATCAACTCACCGGCTGGGAAGAAGCGCTTGCGAATCAGGGTGAGTCGTCGCCGGTCTGGCGCTTGCCCAAGTAGGCAACGTAGGCGGGAATACCCGGGAATCGGAAAATGTCTTACACTAATAGAAGCCATGCTGACCCGGATTACCGCCTTGTTCGCCATCTTGCTTCTGCTCTTGCCGAGCAGCCTGGTGGCCATGGTGTGGAGTCAGCCGATATTCTGCCTAGGTCAAGGCTCCATGCCTAACTGTTGCTGCGCACATGAACAGGAAGATGTGCAACAAGGACCATCGCTGAGTCGTGGTTGCTGCTGTGAATTCGAATCGCCGCAGTCCTTGCCGCGAACCCCAGAGCCCTCACGTATCGCCAACAGTGGCGTGGATCTCGAATGGCTGATGGGTTGCCCTCAGGAACAGGACGTACCGGGCCACTGCACTTCGCCAACCTCGGCGCCTAGGTATAGCAACAGCCCACCACGGGCGCCGCCACGACCGCTTTTCCTGTATTTCCAGAGTTTCCTCATTTGAGCACATGGGTGTTTGAGTCTGGTGCCGCCATTACGGCCACCGACCCTGCTCCTCTTTCCGTCCCGACGGAACCCATGTCTGCTTGAAATGATGAAACAATGAAACCCTTAACTGTCTTCGCCCTCACCCTATGGTGTGCATGGGCTTGGTCGTGCCAAAGCCCTGGTACCTACGATCGCGCACAGGTCGAATCCAAGCCGACACGCACCAACCAATCGCAATCCAGCGATCGCCCGAAGTCATGGTCTCCTGCCGATGGCATCCATGACCTATTATTCCACGCCGAAACCCAAAGCCCGCAGGTGCGCGAAGCCTTCCATCGTTGGGAGGTCGCTCGCGCGAAGGTGCCGCAAGGAAGCGCACTGCCGGATCCTTGGCTGAGCCTTGGCGGATATGTGCGATCGGTCGAGACCGCCAACGGCCCGATGGACGGCAGGATTGGCATCACCCAGAGGATCCCATGGCCAGGCAAGCTAGAGACCGCCGGTGACCACTTGGCAGCTTTGGCCGAGGCCCAGCGCATGGAGATTGAGGATGCACGCCTGAAGGTGCGTCGGGATTTTCTGCGCGATTGGGCGGAGCGACTGTACCTGGAACAGGCGCAAGCAATCACCTCCGAACAGGTGAGGCTGCTGCAGCAGGTCGAGGATGTATCTCTTGGCCTCTTCCAAGCATCAAGGGCTTCGCAGGCCGACGTATTGGCCGCGCAGGTTGAAAGCTTGAGAATGAGCGATCGCCTAGACTCCTTGAGGCAACGTGAGGCACCCTTGGAAGCCAAGCTGCAGATTAGTTTGGGTTTGCCGCTTTTGGAGACCGCGCGATGGACTGGCCTGGTCGCCTTGGATCAAACGCCGTTGCCGGACGAGGATCACCTACAGACCTTGCTGCTCGAGTCCGCACCGCGACTGCTGGCGATCCAAGCACGTCTTGATGCCGCCGCACAGTCGCGCGAACTCGCTAGCTTGGAAGGCATGCCAGATTTTTCGGTCGGTGCCGATTGGACCTGGATCGGGGAGGGCAATCCGGTCAACCCCGACACCGGCGATGACGCAATCTCGCTTTCCGTAGCGGTAGAACTGCCCTTAAACCGTGGTCGAGTCGATGGCGCGCGCGAACAAGCCTTCGCCGAGACGCAATCGCTGGTCGAGATGCGCGAGGGTATGCGTTGGCGACTGCTCGCCGAACTGCAATCGGCGATCTCTAAGCACAAGGACGCTTGGCGTCGGGTGAACCTCTTCGATCAACAACTCCTGCCCAAGGCGGAAATGACCTACCAGACCGCCTTGACCTCGTACCAAGCGGGTGAATCCGGCTTCCAAGAGATACTCGATGCGGCGCGCATTGTGCTCAACTTCCGGCTTTCCATCGCTCGCGCAAAGGCCGATGCCGCATTGGCATTTGCCGACCTGAATGGAATCCTGCCCATTGCGCTGCTGCCCGCAGAGGAGCTAAACCAGTGAAAAACTTCCTTTCCTTACTTCCTCGCCCCGCCACCATCCTGTTGGTTCTCGCACTTGGCATCTTGGTCGGTCGTTGCTTCACTCCCCTGCCGGAAGCCCCGGCCAGCAAAAGCGCGCAGCTAAGCATTGGCAAACAGGAAACCGAAGCGGAGGTGTGGACCTGCTCGATGCACCCGAGCGTCCAATCCCCGAAGCAGAACGGTTGCCCAATCTGTGGCATGGATCTAATCCTGCTCGAGGATGACGGCGGCGACGGCAACCAACGCTCCTTGCGTCTAGATGATGGCCAGAAGGCACTGGCCGGAATCCGCACCGTGATCGCCAAGCGTGGCGAGATGGCTCATAAAGTACGCTTGGTCGGCAAGCTCGCCGTGGATGAGACCGCACTCGCCACTTTGTCGGCATGGATTAGTGGACGCATCGACGTATTGCATGTCGCTTCGGTCGGCGAACAGGTGAAGGTCGGCGACCCCCTGGCGGAGGTCTATTCGCCGGAGATGTTCAGCGCCCAGGAGGAGTTAATTGTGGCAGCGAAGGTCGGCGGTCCTCTGGAGGAGGCCGCACGCAGAAAGCTAGAACTGTTGGGCCTGGGTGAAGAGCAAATAAATGCAGTCATCGCCGCCGGCAAGCCTAGCGATCAAATCACCATCTCGGCCCCAATCGGCGGCACGGTGTTGCATCGCAACGCAGTGGAGGGGGAATACGTCAAGGAAGGTGATGCACTGTTCCGCATCGCCAACCTGGATCGCCTATGGCTGGAGATGGACGCCTTCGAGGCCGACTTGAACTGGATCCGACTTGGCCAAAGCGTCGAGTTCGAGGTGGACGCTTGGCCCGGATTTCGCTTCCATGGCGAGGTCTCGTTCATCGATCCGGTCTTGGACCCTGCCACGCGCACCGTCGGCGTACGCGTGCATGTGGACAACCAGGATGGACGCCTGCGCCCAGAGATGTTTGCGCGTGCCCATGTCATGGCCCATGTCGGCGAGAATGATTTGCCTTTATTGATCCCAGTCTCCGCACCATTGCTGACCGGCAATCGGGCAATCGTATTCGTCGAACTGCAGGATGAGAAAATGCACGGCGCTTCGGTCTTCGAGGCTCGCGACGTGACCCTAGGGCCACGTGTCGGCGATTACTTCATCGTGTTGGCAGGTTTGGAAGAAGGTGCAGCGGTTGTCGAACGCGGGGCTTTCACCATTGACAGTGAGCTGCAATTGCGCGGCAAACCGTCGATGATGGCCCCGGATGACGATGGCGGTGGCCATGCTGATGACGTCGGTACTAGCCCTGGTCATCAAGCACATGACAGCGACGAAACCACCGAGCAGGTCGACGTCAGTGACAGCTTCCGTGTGTCCAACGGCAGATTGATGCTGGAGGCTGTAGCGCTGGGTGAAGCGCTGGCAAGCGATGACTTCCCCGCGTCGCAGGCGTCGGCCTTGCGCCTACAGGAGTTGCTCACACCGCTGAAAGGTGCCGCGGCACCGGGTGCCGCGATGCAATCCCTGGTGAGCCTGCGCAATACCATGGTCAAGGCGACGGCTGCCGAAGACATTGAGGTGCTGCGGATCTTGTTCTATGACCTGCAAGCACCGCTGGTCGACTTGGCAACTCGCTTCGGATACCTCGGGGTGGAACGTGAACTTGCAATCTTCCACTGCCCGATGGCCCTGGAAGAGGGCGGCGACTGGATCGACTTCCTTGGCGATGGCGTACGCAACCCTTACTACGGCGCGAGCATGCTCCAATGCGGCACCGAAGTGCGCCGGCTCCCGAACCCAGCGAGCAAGAAGTAGGACTGAATCATGCAACGATTTCTTTCCTTCGTGTTGCGCGAGCGACTACTGGTCAGTCTGGCATTGATCGGCATCCTCTTCGGCGGCTTGATGGTCTCGCCATTCTCGAGCAGTGACGACGACTGGCTGCCGCACTTCCCGATTGCCGCTGACGCCATCCCCGACCTCGGCGAAAACCAGCAGATTGTCTTCACTCGATGGCCCGGTAACTCGCCGCGCGATGTAGAGGACCAGGTCACCTACCCGCTCACTGTGGCGCTGCTCGGTGTCCCGGGCGTGAAGACCATCCGCTCCAACAGCATGTTCGGCTTTAGCTCGGTCTACGTCATCTTCGAGGAGGACGTGGATTTCTATTGGTCGCGTTCGCGCATCATTGAAAAGCTCAACAGCTTACCCAATGGCACCCTTCCGGCCGATGTCCAACCTTCACTAGGACCCGATTCAACCGGCCTCGGCCAAGTCTATTGGTATACCTTGGAAGCGCGCGATGAGCGCGGGAATCCCAGCGAGGGATTTGACCTGGATGAATTGCGCGCTGTGCAGGATTGGACCGTGCGATACGCCTTGGCGGCGGTAAGCGGCGTCAGCGAAGTAGCCAGCATTGGTGGCTTCGAACGCGAATATTCGGTAGAAGTGGATCCGGCCGCACTCCACGCCTTCGACGTAGACCTGAAGGAAGTACAGGCTGCGGTGCGCGGTTCCAACAAAGAGAGCGGTGCCGGTTTGCTCGAGTTCAATCGCGTGGAGTACATCCTGCGCGGCAAAGGCTGGGTTAAGCATGCGAAGGAAATCGCCAGCTCGCCAATCCGCGCGCGCGACGGCACCGCCCTGACAGTCGGCGATGTGGCGCATGTGACGATGGCGCCGGGACCGCGACGCGGAGCCCTCGACAAAGATGGCCATGAGGTGGTCGGTGGCGTCATCACGGTGCGTTACGGCACCAATCCGCTGGAGGTTTTAGACCGCGTCAAGCAGGAGATCAAGCGCATCGCGCCGAGCTTGCCGAAGCTGACCCTAGCGAACGGCAGCGTAAGTCAGATCACCATCGTGCCTTTCTATGACCGCA